>JAJDEG010000436.1 GCA_029259895.1 Planctomycetota bacterium | reverse complement strand
GCTCGGTTTCGTCGGATTCGAGCGGCTGGAAGTCGAAAAGTCCTGGACCGACGACCAGATCGTGCTGTTGTCGATCTTCGGCGAAATCCTGGCCAACGCGATCGAACATCGCCGCATCCGCATCGACCTGCTCCACGCCCGGCAGGAGTTGGAGTCGCGCGTCGCCGAGCGGACGGCCGAATTGTCGCAGGCAAACGTCACGCTTCGTCAGCAGATCGCCGAACGTCGCCGCGCCGAGGGCGAACTTCGCGGTCAGCAGCAGTTGATGGAACAATTGCTCGCTGCCCACGAACGCGATCGAAAACTCGTGGCGTACGAAATCCACGACGCCATCGTGCAAGACGTCGCCGCCGCGCTGATGCACATCGAAGCCTATCACGACGCCAATAGCCGAAGCACACGTAGCGACGGAGAAGCCGCCACGCCGGAATCCCTCGCCCAAGACGCTGCCGTCGAACGCGCACTGACGTTGCTCCGCCGCACGATCAACGAGGCACGGCGCATGATTACCGGCCTTCGACCGCCAATCATCGACGAGATGGGCGTCGTCGCCGCCATCGATTACCTCGTCGGCGAGCAACCCCGCTGCGGCATGACGCCGGTCGCGTTCGAGCACGACGTCCGCTTCGAACGCCTGGCGCCGTTGCTCGAAGGCGCGATCTTTCGCATCGTGCAAGAAGCACTGGCAAACGTCCAACGCCATAGCGCCGCCCCCAGGGCCGAGGTTCGGCTGTGGCACGAAGACGATCGCGTGTTCCTAGAAATCCGCGACTGGGGCGTCGGTTTCGACCCCGCACAAGTCACCGAACACCGCCTCGGTCTGCGCGGCATTCGCGAACGCGCCCGCCTCCTCCGCGGCAACGCCGAAGTCGAAAGCGCCCCGGGCGAAGGCACTCGCGTCCGCGTCGAACTGCCGATCACCCCGTGTGTGACGTTTCAATGACGGTCGGCTTAACTTCGGCCGATTCGACGACCGCAGGCCCAACGACGAGCGGCGTGTTCAGTTCTTTTTTCGCTAACCGAATGTAGTCGCGGCGTTGGCGGAAATCGTTGCCGATCAAGCGCTTACGTGTTTGCGGAGACAAGGTCGTTCGCCGCGCCGAGTTGCGCCTTGACGTGCCTTATTCGAAAGGCGAAACCAAGCTCGACTCCGTTTTGCCGAATACCCCTTAGTTGCGTTACAATGGGTCAACGTAGCGGGGCGACTGGGCGGCTAGCAAGCAATCTGTAAGCGCCGTGGAAAGCACGAATTAAAGCCGATGTCCGGCAATGCCTAGCGCGGCATGAGTTTCCGACGAACGGGTCGCCTCGCCAATTCCCCGGGGAAGACGTGAATGAATCCAACGAATCCTTCATTGGGAGAGCGGCGGCGAACAAATGAGCTACGCATGTCCGCGATGCGCCGCGCCGCTCGGCGATGGGGCGGATGTTTCACCGAGCGGGGACGTGAAGTGTCCTTATTGCCGTTCGTGGTTTAACGTGCGGCATGGGTGAGCGCACGATCGTGCGGCGTGGAGATTTCTTGAAAGAGTTGGTGCGTCTCGAATTGGAAAAGTATGCCTGACACCGAACGCTGCCGGGCCGTCGTGTTCGATCTCGACGGCCTGATGTTTAATACAGAACATCTCTATCGCCTCGTCGGGGGCGAAGTGTTGCGGCGGCGCGGCAAGACGTACGACGAGGCGCTGTTCAAGGCCATGATGGGCCGGCCGTCGGTCGTGGCGCTGCAGATCATGATCGATTGGCACGAGCTGGACGCGACCGTCGCCGATCTGCAGCGCGAGAACGACGAAATCTTCCCGGCGATCCTCGACGCGCAATTGGCTCCGATGCCGGGGCTGGTGGAATTGCTTTCTGCCCTGGAAGCGGCCGCCGTGCCCAAGGCGATCGCCACGAGCAGCCGGCGGTCGTTCGTCGCGGACTTGCTGGGGCGGCACGGCTGGCTGGAGCGATTTGAGTTCTGGCTGACGTCCGAGGATGTGACGCGAGGCAAGCCCGATCCGGAGATTTATCTGACCGCCGCCGGACGATTAGAATTGCGGCCGGCAAACGTCCTCGTGCTCGAAGACAGCCAAACCGGCTGCCGCGCGGCGGTCGACGCCGGCACGCACGCCGTGGCCGTGCCGGGGGATCATAGCCGCGATCATGAGTTTCCCGGAGCACGGTTCGTCGCCGAAGGGCTCGGCGATCCGCGTATCTTGCGGGCACTGGGATTGTAAAGGACGAGGGGCGAGGAGCGGCGGGCTGCGTCGAGTGGCGGCAGACCGCAGGCCATAGACAGGAGTTGGCGAAACTGTTTGGATGGGGCGATTCTGTCCAGCCCCCGAGCGGAAGCACGGATTCCTAGCTTCCAGTCACCAGCCCCCAAACTCCATCCCCTGCCCATGCCCCGTTCCTCGCCGCTGCTTGCTTACCTTCAACTCTTTCGGCTGCCGAACGTTTTCACGGCGGCGGCCGATGTGTTGATGGGCTATTTGATTGCGCATGGCTCGTTTGCGCCCGGCGGGCCGTTGGCTTTGCTCCTCGCCGCGTCGTGTTTGATGTACGTGGCCGGGATGGTGCTCAACGACGTGTTCGACGTCGATCAAGACACGCGCGAGCGGCCCCATCGCCCGATTCCTTCCGGACGAATTCATGCTGGGTTCGCGCTTACGCTAGGCCGAGCGATGCTTGCCGGCGGCGCGCTCTGCGGTTGGGCGGCGACCCTGGCGACCGGCGACGTTCGCTGCGGTCTGGTCGCGACGGCGCTCGCTTTGCTCGTCTATCTGTACGATCGCGTGCTCAAGCGAACGCCGCTCGGTCCTCTCGGAATGGGCGGCTGCCGATTGCTCAATGTGCTGCTCGGCATGAGCACAGCGGCGGTTGCCTGGCAAGCACCGCATTTCGCGGCCGCCGGGGGCATCGCGCTGTATATCGTCGGCGTGACGTGGTTCGCCCGAACGGAAGCGGTCGAAAGCGCTCGCTGGCAACTGCTGTTGGCGACCGCAGTCATGCTGCTAGGGTTCGTGCCGCTGGCCGCTATTCCGCGATTGGAAACCGACGCCGTCGCGTGGAATTTCGTGATCGCCTCTGACCGCTGGTATCTGTTCTGGGGCCTGATCGCGGCGCTGGTCGGTTGGCGCTGCGTGCGGGCGGTGATGCAACCGTCGCCGCGGCTCGTCCAATCGGCCGTCAAACACGCCATCATGACGCTGATCGTCCTCGACGCCGCCGCGGCGTTTCCGGCCGGCGGACTGCTGACGCTGGCGATTCTCGCGCTGGTGCTGCCGATGATGGCGCTGGGGAGTTGGGTCTATTCGACGTGACGGGACCGAGCGCGTCACAATGCGCACGCGTGGAGGCGCAAAGAAAAACCAAGTGGCCGCTGAGGGACTCGAACCCTCACACCTTTCGGCACAAGATCCTAAGTCTTGCGTGTCTGCCAATTCCACCAAGCGGCCTGAGCTTGATTGCGGATTTCTATTCTAACTATCGGCGCAGCGATCGGCCAGTCGAGACTTCGGCGTGGGCATTCCGCCGTTGGCCGGGGACGGGAACGTTCCACGTCCCGGTCTATTGCTTCGGCCCGCTGAAGAATCGCTCGTCGAGCTGCCGTCGACCGTGATCGATGTAGTGGCGGACCAGCGCTTGGCGCAGCTCGCGTCCGGAGAGCCGATAGTCGAGCCAGCGGCGATTGAGGTCGGCGTGCGTTTTTCGAGCGCGGTCGATGCCGGCCCGCTGGGCAGGATCGACCTTCCCGCGGTCGTCGTCCTCTAAAGTGATCGCGTCGAATGCCTGGCCGAACGCGGCGCTGGCGCCGAAGGCCGCCTCGTCGAGCGTTTCGACGACCGCCGCTGCCTTGGCCGCCGAGACGAGGTCCATCTCTTCGCTGACGTTGTTGGCTTTGGCCAGTGCCTTGGCCAACAGGTCGTTCGTCTTGGCCGCTTCGGCGAGTTTCAACCGCAGCGTCTGGTACTGGTCGAGCGACGGCGAAAGTTCTCGCTCGCGCAGCCCGAGGGCAAAGTGATCGAACACCGCCTGCTCAATTTCGCTCGCGGGCGAATACATCGGCGCTCGCCAGACGGCGACGGACATCTGCGGCGCGAACAGCGGCCCGGTGGGCGAAACGAAATCGTCGCCGATCGAGATGCCGAGCTTGGCGAGATTGGCCAGCGTATTGCCGCCGGCGGCCTGTTCGGGAATCGGAAAAAACTCTTCCCGCGGCCGGCCCGTTTCTTGACCGCAGAGCCAAAGCAGGCCGGCACAATACGTCGTGATCTTTTTGCCGGCCAGCGGTTGGCCCCGCAACTTGTCGACGCGGTCGATGCGAAAATTGAGGTCGAACTGCGACGGATTGCCGATGATCGACGCGGCGACTTCGGCCATGCGGCGGGCGACGGCCGGATTGTCGTGGCGAAGAAAGGCGTAATTCAGCGTCCGTTCGACGAACGTATCGACTGGCGTGGCGGGCAGTTGCGTGCCGCGTTCGGGCAGGTCGACGACGACGATGCGTCGCATGCCGTCCTTACCGGTCGTCGCAGCGACGACGCCGACGTGCGTGAACAGGCCCGGCGAGAGATCGGAAAAACGATTGTACGGCGAGGGGTTTCGCATCAGCATCCAGTCGCCGGGCCGAATCTCCTGGCCGTCGAGCAGCAGCGACTCGTCGGCGACGACGCCCTGCTTGCGGCGGCGTTCGAGCCATGCGAGCAAGTCCCTTTGCAACGCAACGTGTTTCGGTTCGAGCCGGCCAACGTCGATGCTGGCAAGCAGTGCGTGCAGTTCGCCGGCCGTGACTTCCGGTTTGGGCAGTGTAGGATCGACGTCGGGCAACGGATCTTGCGGAAGACCGATGCGACGAATCGTCTCGATTGCCAGGAGCGCGAGGTGGGGCGGCAGATCGGGTGTGTGGATGTATTCGGCGAGAACGCCCAGCGCGGCGGCGGGCTTCGTCGCGGCGATCGAACGCAGCACGGCCAATTGCCCTTCGGCGGAGAGCAGCGGCTTCGCCGCGTCGCTCGGATCGCTGTCGAGCAACAGCGGCGCGATCGCCACTGCGCCGATGCGGCAGTCGGCGGCCGCCAGATGCTCGGTTAGCTTTGCCAGCAAGCGAGGGTCTTCGGTCAAGTTGTAGCCGATGGCGTCGATGGCCGAGAGCGACGTGTAGTTCGCCCGCGCGATCACGTCGAGCAAGACGTTGAGCGTGCCGACGTAACTGGCGAGACGTTCGCGACGCGGCGGTCCGTGTGGTTGCGCGGCGAATTTCACTCTCAGGCCTAGCGTGCGCTGGCGAGTCGCTTCGAGATTTTGAACCGCTCCGATGAGGCGCTCCGCGACGACGAGCCGCGCAGACGCGACCGCGTCCTCGGGCACCGCGGCGGCGTCGGCGAACCACGTGTCGGCGGCGGGGGCGAGTTTCGTGAGCTTCGCCGTCTGATCGGGAGAAAAATCGTCGGCCGACGTAGGGATCGCAGCCAAGAACTGATCGAGCGCATGCGGCTCGGCGGCGCACGGCGCGGCCACGGCGATCAGCGTCGCCGCGGAGAGAAACCAGTATCGAGCGAGATTCAGCAGCATTCGCGGACGTGGTTAGGCTTCGATCATGGTCGCGGCTCGGCGTCGTCCGCGCGTAGGTGCGACGAATCGCCGGGATTTTGCGTTTGGGTGCCATTCCATCGTAGCTTTCCGATGGCCAGATTGCCAACGCGGCTGCTCCGTGCCGGATCGCAGCATTAGGATCGTGGACGTATAATCGCATGTCGCTACGCCTTGCTCGCGCCTTCGCGCAATTTACGATTCGCCGATCCCACAGTTGAGAACGGACGCATGAACGCTTTTCGTCTTCGGTCGACCGGTCCGCACTCGATAGCGATAGACTTTCTCTGGCTCGCAATATGGCTGCTGGCGACGTGTGTCCCCTGTTCGGCCCAACCGCCGCAAGCGAAGAACGACGATGCAGCCGCGGACGAGAAGGCTCCGCCGGCGTTGACGCATTACATGGGGCGCGAGATCGCCCGCACGATGCACTTCACCGGAGCGCCGTGGCTGATCCGCGACGAACGCGAACGCGAAGAACGGGCGAGCGAGATGATTGCCGCGCTGGGCGTCAAGCCGGGACAGGTGGTCTGCGATCTCGGCTGCGGCAACGGCTTCCATGCGCTTAAGCTCGTCAAGCTTGTCGGCAAGGAGGGGAGCGTCGTGGGGGTCGACATTCAGCGGGAGATGCTCTTGCTGCTCGACGCCCGCGCGAAGAAGGACGGCGTCGAGAACATCAAGACCGTGCTCTCGCTGCCGCACGATCCGAAGCTCGACGAGGCGTCGGTCGACTTGATCTTGTTGGTCGACGTCTATCACGAGTTTTCGCATCCCGAGCCGATGCTCGCCGCCATGCGACGAGCGCTCAAGAAGGACGGCCGCATCGCATTGGTCGAGTTTCGCGAGGAAGACGCCCGCGTGCCGATCAAGCCGGAACACAAGATGAGCAAGAAGCAGATTCTCAAGGAGTTTCCGGCCAATGGATTCAAGCTGGTGGCCGAGTACGACAAGCTGCCGTGGCAGCATCTGATGTTCTTCGGCCGCGACGACGGTAAAGGCGACCGTAAAGCGGACGGCGGCAAGGACGGCGATGCAGAGAGCGACGACAAATAGCCCACCCCCTGGGTGACCTCGATTTGGGCCACTAGAATCGCCGCATGAAGATTTCGCTGATGATCACCTGTCTGGCCGACGTGCTCCGTCCGGAGATCGGCATGGCGACGGTGAAACTGCTGCGGCGGTTGGGTCACGAAGTCGATTTTCCGGCCGACCAGACCTGCTGTGGGCAGCCGATGTTCAACAGCGGGTTCGCGGACCTGGCCCGAGCGCAGGCCAAGCACACGATCGCGGCGTTCGACGATAGCGAAGTGGTGGTGACGCCGTCCGGATCATGCGCGGCGATGCTGAAGGTCGAATACCCGGAGTTGATGCACGGCGACAAGGCGTGGCATGGTCGCGCCGCGGCGCTTGGCGAACGGACGTTCGAGCTGAGCAGTTTTCTGGTGCATCGGCTGGGCGTCACGGACGTCGGTGCCCAATTCGATGGCGTGGCGACTTATCACTATGCCTGCCACGGCCGCATGACCGGAGCCACGAACGAAGTTGAGCGATTGTTGGCCGACGTGAAAGACCTGCGCTACGTGCCGATTGCTCGGCAGGATCAATGTTGCGGGTTCGGCGGCTCGTTTTCGGTGCGGTATCCGCAGATTTCCACGGCAATGGTCAACGACAAGGTGAACTGCATTTTGGCCACCGGTGCATCGGCGGTCGTGTCGACCGACATGGGCTGTCTAATGAACATCGGCGGCCGGCTGCGGCGTCGCAATGCAGCGGTGGAGATCATGCACGTCGCGGAATTGCTCGAACGACGCTGAACGTCGCGTTCAACCGTTGGCCGACCGGTCTTCACCGGCTTCTTCCATCAGCCTCGCAATGGCTTGCGAGTATTCGTCGCCCTGCCTTGAAAGCGCGTCGATGACTCCCTGGCGGCGCTGGGCGGGGAGGTTTTGGTTGAGCTTCCATTTGCCTTCCAGGCGTGTGATCTTGATGCGGAAGGCGACGACCGCGGCCGCGAGTTTGCGGATGAAGGCGTCATCGTCGGCAAACGACCACGGCTCGGATTGGGTGCGCTCGTAGTGATCGACGGTACGGCGAAGAATGTCGAGAATCGTCCGCTCGTCCTCGATGAGTTCGACCGTTCCATAGGCATGGACGGCGACGTAATTCCAGGTCGGCACGACGTTTTCGGCGGCGTACCACGTGGGCGAGATGTAGGCATGCGGACCCGTGAACGCGGCCATTACGTCGCCCTGCGTCAGCTCGCGCCAATGCGGATTCGCGCGGGCGACGTGGCCGATGAGTGTGCCGTATGGCTCGATCGGCGTGTCGCCGCCTGTATGCGCAGTCGAGTCGCCGTTCGGCTCAATCAGCAGCGGTAAGTGCGTGGCCAACGGCCCGTCGTCGTGCGAGCAGACCAATAGGGCGAAGCTGTGCGCGGCCATGAATGCGTGCAGCCGAGAGACGTCCTCGACGGCGAACGGGGCGGGGATGTACATCGTTCGACTCGACGGCGGCGCGATGATGTGGAATGACCGGGCGACGCGGGGCACTCGCGCCGCGATCTGGACAAGCGTAACGTCGCGATGGTTCGGGTGAAACCGGCCGTGCGGACGCCGGCCAGTTCGACGGATTCGCCCGGCAGAATCGCTACGACCGTCGCCACCGGCGGCAGGGCAGGCCGGCGACGTCGCAGAGGGACCGGAATTGCTTCCCGGCGCGGCGGCTAGCGCTAGACTTTGGAGACAGGGACGTGTTGCTCGAACGCATCGTGCCGGTCTTGCTCGTCTTGGCGGTCGCGTTCGCGTTGGCCTTAGCGTAAGGCATGTGGTGGGAACGGCAAACGTTCAGTTTGGAGCAAGCTGCCGGTCGATGTTTGAGGAAGCAGGGACGGAGGTCGGGGATCGGAGGCTTGTTTGACGGCTCGCGGGCATGGACGCGCCAGGCGAGATGCAACGGGATGACGGATCTGCAAGAGCGTACCTCGGTTTGATGCGTCCATGTTCGAACAGCGTAACCTCAAGCTCGATTTGACGGCGCTGGCGCTGTTGGCGGTCGTGGCGTTTCTGGCGGTAGCGCTGGCGACGTACAATCCAGCCGATCCGCCGGGCACCGCGGTTTATCCCGCACCAGAGACGGTGTCGAACTCTTGCGGACGATTGGGCGCGTGGGTCGCCGCCCAATTGTTCGCGCTCTTCGGCATCGGGGCCTATTATCTGGTCGTTTCGCTGGTGGCGTTTGATGTGGCGCTGCTCGCGCGGCGAGAGATCGGCGAACCGGTGCTGCGGATGGTGGGCTGGTCGCTGTCGTTGATCGCGTTGGCGACGCTCGCTTCGCTGGCGCTGCCGGGGCTTTCGCCGGGGCCGGCCATCGGACCGGGCGGATATCTGGGGGCAGCCGGACGCGGAATGCTCGAATCGCACTTCGCCAGCGCGGGGGCGTTCATCCTCACGATTACCGTGCTCTTCGGCGGGCTGCTGCTCTGCACGGACTACGTGCTGCTCAAACTGTCGGTGCTCGCGGTCGGCGCACCTGTGAAACGCATGGCCGCAGCGAGTCGACTGCGTGGGCGGTTGCCGAAGTCCGGCGAGAAGAAACCGGCAGCGGCCGGCAAGACGCGGAGCAGCTCCGATCTGGACGACCCGCCGATGGCCGATGCCGGCGACGAAGCTAGCGACGAAGAAGTCGTGGCGATCAAGTTCCCAGGCAAGGCAGCAAAGAAGGCTGCTCGCGCGGCGAAGAGCGGCGATGAACTGGAAGACGAGGGGCTGGAAGACGGCGCATACAACGAGGAAGAGTACGACGAGGCCGACGACAACGAAGTCGACGACGAGGAAGAAGTTGACGAAGACGCGGCTGCCGAGGGAAGTCCACTGACGTCCGCCCTGAAGATTCGCGCGCCGGTGCAGCGGAAGGACGAACGGCAAAAGGTAATTGAGCAACTTGAAGAAGGGAGCAAGCCCGCCGAAGCGGCCGACTATCAGTTGCCGTCGCTCGAATTGTTGCTCGAAGGCGAAGAGTTCCCGTTCGAGACGCACGAGAAAGAAGTGCGGAAGACGGCGAAGCTGCTGGAACGGACGTTTGCCAACTTTGGTTTCACGGTCAAGGTCGTCGAAATCCAGACCGGGCCGGTGATTGCGCAGTACGAGATCGAACTCGAAAAAGGCCTGCGGCTGGCCAAGATCACGAACTTGGCGGACGACATCGCCATCGCCCTGCGCGTGCCGAGCGTGCGGATCGTGGCACCGATTCCCGGCAAGAACACCGTCGGCATCGAAGTGCCCAACGGCGAACGCCAAATTGTCTGCTTGCGCGAAATCATCGACGAAGCCAGCGCGGCCGCGGCAAAGATGAAGATTCCGATCTTCCTGGGCAAGGACGTGTCGGGCCATCCGATGACGATCGATTTGGCGACGCTCCCTCACTTGCTGATCGCCGGGCGCACGGGCACCGGCAAGAGCGTGTGCCTGAATTCGATCATCGTGTCGATGCTGATGACGCGGCGGCCGGACGAAGTGCGGATGTTGATGATCGACCCGAAAATGGTCGAGCTGAGTCCGTATCAGCGGCTGCCGCACTTGATGCATCCGGTCGTGACCGACATGGCCAAGGCGGCGGCGATTTTGGAATGGGCCGTCGAGAAGATGGAAGAGCGGTACTCGTTGCTCGCACGGGCCGGCGTGCGGCACATCAGCAATTACAACCAGCTTGGCGAAGAAGAGCTGATGGAGCGGCTGCAACCGGAGAACGACGAGGAGCGGGCAGCGATTCCGCGAAGCCTGCCGTACATCGTGATCGTGGCCGACGAAATGGCCGACTTGATGATGACCAGCGGGAAGGAAGTCGAGCAGTTTATTATTCGTTTGGCCCAAAAGAGCCGGGCCGTGGGGATTCATTTGATACTTGCCACGCAGAAGCCGACCGTCGACGTGATTACGGGTTTGATCAAGTCGAACTTGCCCGCCCGCATCGCGTTTCAGGTCGCCAGCCGGACCGACAGCCGCGTCGTCCTCGACGAAATGGGCGCGGACAAGTTGCTCGGCAACGGCGACTTCCTGTTCCTCTGGCCGGGCACAAGCCAGTTGCATCGCGGGCAGGGAACGTATCTGACCGACGACGAAATCAACGGCGTGGTCCGATTCGTCGGCCAGCATCAACCCAACTTCGTCAAGGAACTCGTGCAACTCAAGCCGAAGGACGGAGCGGGCAGCGGGGCCGGCACGTTCCGACGGCGGGACGACCTATACGAACGGGCGGTCGACACGGTGGTTCGCGAAGGCCGCGGCAGCGTGTCGTTGTTGCAGCGTACGCTCGGCATCGGATACGGCCGGGCTGCCCGCCTGATCGACTTTATGGCGGAGGACAACATTGTTGGGGCCTACAACGGAGCGCAGGCTCGCGAGATTCTGATCTCCATCGCCGAGTGGGAGCGAATGCAAGCGGCGTCGCACGAGGAGGAGCAACCGAAGACGCGGCGGCGCGGGGGCCGCAACGCAATTCGGATGGATCGGTACGAGGACGAGACCGACTTGCCGGACAGTCCGCCGGCGCTGCCGGCACCAACGTCGGCAGTGGTCGTTTCGCCGACGGCGAAGCGGCGGCCGATCAAGATGCAAGAGGAGGAAGACGAATCGGTCGATGAGGAAGAGGACACGCTCGACGAGGATGCTGAGGACGAGGACGTCGAAGACGACGACGTCGAGGACGATGAAGAAGAATTGGACGACGAAGATATCGACGAGGACTACGACGACGATGAAGAAGAGGACGAGGACGATGTAGGCGAGGAGATGGATGAGGCCGACGATGAGGCGGTCGAGGACGAAACGCCCGTGAAGGCGAAACGTAAGCCGCGCGATAAACCGGACGATCGTCGGCCTCCGGACCCGACGCCGCATTCGCCGCGGCGCGGGCGTCGGACGCGGACGGCGTAGTTCGCCCTTGAGTGGCGCTGGGGAGCCGGTCGCCTCAAACTGCGTCGCCGCCGCTCCGCTCGGCGAGCCAAATACGTCTCTGTGATTGACGCGGCGTTCGTTCGGGCGACAATGGCGCGGATGAATGCTTCGCCGCTCGAAACAAAAGTCGTTGTCGTCGTTGGTGGCACCACGGGCTTAGGCCTGTCCGGCGCGGCGGCGTGCGTCGACGCCGGCGGGCGCGTTGTGGTTGTCGGACGCAACGCCGACCATGCCGCAGCCGCCGTGGAGCAGCTTGGCGAGAACGCCCGGGCCGTTGTTGGCGATGCGACCGAGAGCGACACGGCGCGGCGGGCCGTGC
>JAJDEG010000435.1 GCA_029259895.1 Planctomycetota bacterium | reverse complement strand
AAGTGGAATAATGTGATGAAGCAGATGCTGCCGAGCAATCAGACGCGCAAGGGTCCGGAAGACGGCAGTTGGAATCCGGCCGGCGATTACTACGGCGAGATGGCCGGGCGGTTGTACGTGACGTGTCTGTCGACGTACATGTTGGAAGTCTATTACCGGCATCTGCCGATCTATCGGAAGTTTTCTTTCTAGCGAATCTCGCGGACGACGACACATCGGACGCGACCGCCGCCGTGGTTGAATCGGCGCGTCTGACTTTCCTGCGTTGCGACATATCGATATTATGGGGCAGCACTTCATGCCTCGTCTGCGTGCGGCGTATCGCCGTGGCGAAACGGGTTTATGCGATCGCCACCGGCTCGAATTCTGCTTTCGCTTCCGATCGAACTAGGGCGACGCCGTGACGAATGTGACTGCGACGAACGTGACTGAGCCAGATGCGAACGTGCCCGATGCAGGACTTAAGGATGCTTACGATGCGGTGCTGATCGTTGGCTTCGGCGGCCCGGAAGGTCCGGACGATGTGACTCCGTTTCTGGAGAACGTGCTGCGCGGGAAGAATGTGCCGCGGGAGCGGATGCTGGAAGTTGCCGAGCATTACGATCATTTCGGTGGGGTGAGCCCGCTCAACGATCAGGTGCGGGCGTTGTTGGCGGCGCTGGTGGCTCGGTTGAACGAGAGCGGGCCGCGGTTGCCGGTTTATTGGGGCAATCGCAACTGGCATCCGATGTTGGCCGATACGCTGGGCCAGATGCGCGACGATGGGATCAAGCGGGCGATCGCGTTGGTGCTGGCCGGTTACAGTTCGTATTCGAGTTGTCGGCAGTACCGCGAGGACATCGCAAAGGCGCAAGAGGCGTCCGGCGAGGGGGTACCGCGGGTCGATAAGATTCGCGTGTTCTACAACCATCCGCTGTTCGTCGACGTGTGGGTGCAGCGTGTGAACGCGGCGCTGGCGAAGATTCCGGAAGCTCGGCGTGGTGCGGCACCGATCGTCTATTGTGCACACAGCATTCCGGCGGCGATGGCGGGCGGATGCAAGTATGAGGCGCAGTTGCTCGAAGCTTGTCGACTGGTGAGCGAGGGGGCGGGACGCGGCGATTGGAAGCTGGTGTATCAAAGCCGCAGCGGGCCGCCGACGCAGCCTTGGTTGGAACCGGACGTGTGCGACTATTTGCGCGAGCTGCACGCGGCGAAGTCGCCCGCCGAGGCGCCTACGGACGTCGTTATCGCGCCGATTGGATTCCTGTCCGATCACATGGAAGTGATGTACGACCTGGACACGGAGGCTCAGGCCGTGTGCGATGAGTTGGGCATGAAACTGGTGCGGGCGGCGACGCCGGGGACGCATCCGAAGATGGTCGAGATGTTTCGACAATTGATCGAAGAACGGGTCGGCGGTTCGTCGGACCGCACGGCAATAGGCCGCGATGGGCCGAGTCACGACGTTTGTCCGGAGGATTGTTGTCCTTCGGGTCGGCCGAAACGCGGGTAATTGACGATGAGCGAAAAGACGCCCGGGCGTAGGTCGATGCGAAAGTCGATGCGACGGCGGGCCGTTGTCGGCGCGGTGGTTGTGGTGGTGCTGGGCGTGCTGGCGTTTCGCTATCGGAGCGAGTTGACACTGGACAATCTCGTGGCGCACGAGACGGCGCTGCGCGAGTTGGTGGATCGACGGTTGGTGGTGGCGCTGGTGGCGGCGTTTGCGGTTTACGTTTTCGTAACGGCGGCGTCGCTGCCGGCGGCGACGCTGTTGACGCTGGCGATTGGGTGGTTGTTTGGGCTGTGGCGCGGCGTCGTGTTGGTGAGCTTCGCGTCGACGACGGGCGCGACCGTCGCGTTTCTGGCGAGTCGGTTTCTGCTCGGCAATTGGGTGCAATCGCGCTACGGCGAGCGACTGGCGCGGTTTAACGAGATGCTCGACCGCGAAGGGGCGTTTTACTTGTTCGCGTTGCGGTTGGCGCCGTATGTGCCGTTCGTGGTCATCAATCTGGTGATGGGATTGACGCGGATGCGGGTGCGGACGTTTTGGTGGGTCAGCCAGTTGGGGATGCTGCCGGCGACCGTCGTTTACGTATCGGTGGGGGCGAACGTCTCTGGCCCGCGAGAGATTCAAGAGCGGGGCGTGACGGGGATTCTGACTTGGCAATTGGCGGCGGCGCTGGTGGCGCTGGGTCTGTTGCCGCTGGTTGGGCGTTGGGTCACCAAGCGGCTGCGCGCTCCGCAGGGTGGTTCGACTGTCGACTCGATTGAAACACGGAGGCGCGGAGAAACGGAGAGGGAAGATTCGGGAGGGGAGTAGGGCCGTGCTGCGTAGCGTGCTATATGAGCACCTTGGCTCGGCTAGCGGCGCAGCGGCGAAAGAGATGCTCGCAGAGCGCTCTACGAGACGGCATGCCGCCTTACGTGGTCATCGTCACGTCGATCGTTCGCGACCGTAGTCGCTAATTCTCGTCGGACGCGCGGAGCCACGGCCGCAGCGTTGGCTCGCTGGCGCAGATTTCTTCGTCGCGGAAGTAGAGTTTCATTTCGCGGGCTGCCGCTTCGGGACCGTCCGAGGCGTGGACGAGATTCATCTGGCGGCTGGAGGAGAAGTCGCCGCGGATCGTTCCGGCGGCGGCTTTCAGACCGCTGGTCGCGCCGAGCATATCGCGGATGACGCGGATGGCTTCGAGGCCTTCGATGATGGCGGCCACGACGGGCGCGCCGGTGATGAAGCCCTCGAGCGTCGGATACCACGCCTTTTCGACGTGTTCGGCGTAATGCTTCTTGGCCAATTCGGGCGTGATCTGCATCATCTTCATCGCCACGACGTTGAGGCCCTTGTCCTCAAAGCGGGCGAGGACGCGGCCGACGAGGCGGCGCTGGACACAGTCGGGCTTGAACAGAATTAGGGTGCGTTCCATGTGAGACGTGAGGCTTGAGGGATGAGGCTTGAGGGATGGGCAGTGCGCGCAGCACGCCCGAAAGGCCGTGCCGCACGCGGAGCGCGGAGGTGTGCCGTCGCGTGGCGTCTACTTTTCCGGCGGATGCGCTTTGTAGAATGCGTAAATCTCGTCGACCGTCAGCTCTTCGTCAAGGTCCAAGTCCATTTGCTTGGCCCGTTGGCGAAGGTCCGCATTGCTCTTAAATTCCTTCTCGGCGAGCTTCTGGTCCTTGTCGCGGTCGAGCAGCGCGAAGCGGCGTTCGATTACGTCGCGGAGCGGATCCGCGGGCGGGGCCGCCGTTTCCGGGCCATCATCGCGGCCGCGGCCGCCGAAGCGCGGTCCGAGGACGCCGGCGTTTGTGTGGGCTTCGGCGGGCGTGACGCGGCCGTCGTCGTTGGCGTCTAGCTCGCGGAACATCTCGCCGGTCCGCCGCTTCATCCAGCGGCCGCCGAATCCGAGCTTGTCGGGCAGCTTGTCGAACTCGCGCTTGTTGACGACGCCGTCCTTGTTCTCGTCCAGTCCGTCGAACATGTCGTCGAGTCGACGGCCTTGAGCCGTGCTGCGGCGGGCTTCGATCACGCCGGCCGTGGCCTCGGCTTCGTCGAGCTTCTTGTCCTTGTTCATATCGAGCGCCGCGAGCATGCGTTTGCCGCGGTCCGAGGCGTCGAGGGCGTTGGCTTCGGTACGCACGGCGTTGACGGCGTTGCGGGCCTCGGCGTCGGTCAGCTTGCCGTCCTTGTCGACGTCGGCTACGGCCAAAACGTCTTGGTTCGCCGCGGCCGTGGCGGCGAAAGCAAACGAAGCAACCAGGGCAAGAATTCGGGAGTGAGCAGACACAATTCGTCTCCGGGAATGGTGCTGAACTTCGCGGCACATCCGACCGGGCCGCTCGCGAAAAAACGTCCACCCATCGTTCGTTAGTTTACCTTCGGCGTCGTTCGTAAACCAGCGGAAATCCACCTCGCTTGGCTACCGCTACTTCAGCTTCAGGTGCCGCACGGCCGAAAGGTACTCGCTCAAAACGCGGACGTTGCGGATAAACGTCTGGCTCTCGATCACGCGGCGGGTGTCGTCGCCTTTACCGTGATAGCGGAGCCGGCCGGTTTCGACCCACGCACCGGTTGTCGAGGGCGTCGATGACACGGCGACAACCTTCCGTCTACTATCTCGCGTTTCCCGCGACATATCCATACTCCTGAAACCACCGCCAGGCGTCCTCGACGGATTCGCGAAAGGGCCGGTGCCGATAGCCGAGTTCTTTTTCCGCGCGGGCGATCGTGTAGTGTTTCGGGAGGGCCGCTAGTGCGAATGCGCCGCTGTTGACGTCGGGTTCCTTGCCGGTGAGCTTGCCGATGGCGTCGCCCGTCCAGCCGGCGAGTTTGGCCACCAGCGGCCCGGCGGCCAGCAGCGGTCGGCGAGCGCTGGTTACTTCGGCGAAGAGCCGCCAGGCGTCGATATAGCGCATCGTGGTGCCGGCGAGGATGTAGCGACGGCCGCTTTGTCCCCGTTCGAGCGCCACGGCGATGCCATCGGCCACGTCGCGGACGTCGCAGACGCTGAAATATCCGCGCGGCGCGACCCAGCCGCGGCCGCGCGCGACTTCGAGCAGCATTCGGCCGGACGACGGCTTCCAATCCCACGGTCCGAGCATGAAGCCGGGATTGACGATCGTGGCGTCGAGGCCAGCGGCGACGGCTTCGAGGACGACGAGTTCGGCTTCGCGCTTGCTAATTGCATAAGGCACGCGGAGTTGGCCGTTGGGTTCGGTGTCTTCGTCGGCCGGTTCGGTGCGCGAGCGAACGCCGAGCGCGTCGCAGCTCGATACGTGGACCATCTTCGCGCCGGCCTCGAGGGCAGCAGCGGCGACGTTGCGCGTGCCTTCGACGTTGATGGCGCGGTGAATGTCGAGCTGCGTGCGGCCGAGCTGCACGTAGCCGGCGGAATGCACCACGGCGGCGACGCCGGCGCAGGCACGGCGAGCGCTGTCGGCGTCCGTGATATCGCCGGAGAGAATCTCGACGTCGAGTCCGTCGAATTCACGCAACGGTTGAGGCGACCGTACAAGCACGCGGACGCGGCTGCCATCGGCAAGCAGGCGGCGGGCGACGTTGTTGCCGACCAATCCCGTGGCGCCGGTGACGAGAGTGAGGCCGTGTGGCATGGATGGCGCGCGGTCGAAGCACCGCGGTGACTTGGTTTCACTTTGGCCGAATCCGCAGGGCCAACCGAAAACGTCCGGATCCTCGTCGCGTCGACTTGCCATGCCGCCCGATTTCAACCAACCTTATCAGATGATGGCCGGTCGAGCCATCTTTGGCCACGATTCCGTTGCTAACCGAGGAGCGATCCATGTCCGTCGATCGACGTAGTTTTCTTGCGGCATCTTTGGCGGCTCCGATTGGAGCGGCGCTGCTTGGAACTGCCGTTGAAGCAGCCGATGACGCGGAGGCGGAGAAAACGCCCGCCGCGAATCAGCGCCGCGGCAATCCCATCGCCGTGTCGACGTATTCCTTCTGGCGATTCCGCGACGACGCGAGGATTTCGGTCGAGTCGTGCATCGACCAGGCCGGCGAGATGGGCTTTGATGCCGTGGAGATTCTGCATATGCAGATGCAGGACGACGAGTCGGCCGGGCGGTTGCGGAATCTCAAGCGCCGGGCGTTTCTCGCCGGCATGAGTTTGTGCGGGTTTTCGACGCATCAGACGTTCGTGTCGCCCGACGAGGCGGTGCGGAAAAAGAATGTCGAGCACACGGTGCGCTGCTTGCAATTGGCGCACGAGATGGGGATTCCGACGATGCGGGTGAACACGGGCCGCTGGGGCACGAGCAAGAACTTCGACGAGCTGATGAAGAACAAAGGCCGCGAGCCGCGGCTGGAAGGTTATAGCGACGACGAAGGTTTCAAGTGGGTGATCGACGCCTATGCCGAGTGCGTGAAGAAGGCCGAGGAGTACGGCGTCGTGATGGGATTGGAGAATCACTGGGGCTTGGGCCGCGAACCGGAGGGTGTGATTCGCGTGATCGATGCCATCGAGTCGCCTTGGCTGCGGGCGACGCTCGACACCGGCAACTTTCTGGAGGACAGCTACGCCAAGATGGAGACGCTCGCGCCGTATGCCGTGTTCGTGCAGGCCAAGACGTATCACGGCGGCGGGACGTGGTACACGCTCGACATCGATTACGGGCGCGTCGCCGAGATTCTGGCCAAGGTGAAGTATCGCGGGTATGTGTCGCTCGAGTTCGAGGGCCAGGAGGAGTGGCGGACGGCGATTCCGAAAAGTCTGGCGATGCTGCGGGGAGCAGGGGACAGGGGATAGTGGGCAGTGATTAGAGGTTAGTCGGTAGTGGGCGAGTGAACGCCTTGAGCTGCCAAAATGGCAGGACGGTCTTGTTTTCTTCTTCGGCCGGATGTGCTTCGCCGCGTTGTTTGCGTCGCAAACAATTTCTGCGTAACGGCTTGCGACACGTCGCCTGGCGACGTCCTCTCTCGGCACGGACTTTGCTTTTACGCCCAGCGGCACGAGCGAGCGGTCATTCGCACGATGGGACGGAATTGAAATCCGGCCCGCGAGCACCGTCGCCATTGCACCGAAAACATCCACTACAGCGAAGCGGCAGCATCCATATAAAGGAGCAAATCACATGGCCAGCAAAGGCGAAAAGATCATCGGCATCGACCTCGGCACGACGAACTCGGTCGTGGCGGTGATGGAAGGCAAAGACGCGAAAGTGATCGCCAACGCCGAGGGCAACCGGCTTACGCCGAGCGTCGTGGCGTTCACCGACAAGGGCGAACTGGTCGGCGAACCGGCCAAGCGGCAAGCCGTCACCAATCCGACACGGACGGTCTATTCGATCAAGCGGTTCATGGGCCGGCGGCACAACGAGGTCAGCTCGGAAGAGAAGCTCGTGCCGTACAAAGTCATGGGCGGAGCCGACGAGTACGTCAAAGTCCGCGTCGGCGATCAGGAGCTTACGCCGCAGGAAGTCTCGGCCAAGGTGCTGCGGAAGCTCAAGGAATCGGCCGAATCGTATCTGGGACATAAGGTGAACAAGGCCGTTATCACCGTGCCGGCCTACTTCAACGACGCACAGCGGCAAGCGACCAAAGACGCCGGGCAGATCGCCGGACTGGAAGTGATGCGGATCATCAACGAGCCGACCGCGGCCTCGCTGGCTTACGGCCTCGACCGCAAGGGGCAGGAAAAGATCGCCGTGTTCGATCTCGGCGGCGGCACGTTCGACATTTCGATTCTCGACGTCGACGACGGCGTGTTCCGCGTGATCAGCACCAACGGCGATACGCACCTCGGCGGCGACGACTTCGACCAGGTGCTGCTCAACCACGTGGCGGATGAATTCAAGAAGGAACAGGGCATCGACCTACGCACCGACGCAATGGCGCTGCAGCGATTGCAGGAAGCTTGCGAAAAAGCCAAACGGGAATTGAGCGGCCAGGCGCAGACCGACATCAACTTGCCGTTCATCACGGCCGACGCCAGCGGCCCTAAGCATTTGCAGATGAACATCTCGCGCTCGAAGTTCGAGCAATTGGCCGACACGCTGTTCGAGCGCTGCCGCGGGCCGGTGCTGGCGGCGCTCAAGGACGCCAAGCTCAGCCCGAAGGACATCGACGAAGTGGTGATGGTCGGCGGTTCGACGCGGATGCCGAAGGTGCAGGAGATCGTCAAGGACGTGTTCGGCAAAGACCCGCACAAGGGCGTCAACCCGGACGAAGTCGTGGCGATCGGGGCGGCGATTCAGGGTGGCGTGTTGGCGGGCGATGTCAAAGACGTGCTGCTGCTGGACGTGACGCCGCTTTCGCTGGGCATCGAAACACTCGGCGGCGTGATGACCAAGCTCGTCGAGCGGAATACGACGATCCCCTGCGAACGGAAGCAAGTCTTCAGCACGGCCGACGACAATCAGTCGGCCGTCACGATCAAGGTGTTTCAGGGCGATCGGGAAAAGGCCCGCGATAATCGGTTGCTCGGCGAATTCAATCTCGACGGCATTCCGCCGGCCCCGCGTGGCATGCCGCAGGTCGAAGTCAAGTTCGACGTCGATCAGAACGGCATCCTCAACGTGTCGGCCAAAGACCTCGGCACGGGCAAGGAGCAAAAGGTCCGCATCGAGCAGTCGAGTGGTCTCTCGGACGACGAGATCAAGAAGATGCAGCACGACGCCGAGGAGCATGCGGCCGAGGACAAGCAGTTCCGCGAGCTGACCGAAGGCCGCAACAAGGCCGACCAGATGTGCTATCAGATCGAGAAGCTGATCAAGGAGAACGAAGGAAAGCTGCGCGACGGCGACAAGGCCCCGCTCGAAGCGGCCATGAACAAGGTCCGCGAGGCGGCCAAGGGCGAAGACTTGGGCGCGCTCAAGTCGGCGACCGAGGAGCTCGAACAGGCGTCGCACGCCCTGAGCAAGGTGTTGTACGAAACGTCGCAGCAAGCGGCCGGAGCGCCGAGCGATGCCTCCGCCGGCGGCGAAAGCGCCGCGGAAGACAAAAAGGACGACGACGCGATCGACGCGGAGTTCGAGGTGAAGAAGTAGCCGCCGATCGTGGGCGGATCACCATAACGCCGCGGGCCGGTCGCGAAAGCGTCTGGTTCGCGGTTTTGTTTTGCGCCGTGCGAAAAGGGAACGCCGGTTTCTTAACCACAAAGGTCACGGTGCAGCCATGGGCCGCAACCAAACAGGAATTGAACCGCCGAGGCGCAGAGACGCGAAGGGATCGGCGTAGACGTGAATTCCAAAATCTCCGCGTCTCTGCGCCTCGGCGGTTCAATTCCCGCCGTCTGCCTTCTCTAAGCACCTTTGCGTTGAACCGAACCAGAAAAAACCTTC
Source organism: Planctomycetota bacterium (assembly GCA_029259895.1). GTDB lineage: Bacteria > Planctomycetota > Planctomycetia > Pirellulales > PLA5 > PLA5. The sequence continues at coordinate 7,542 of JAJDEG010000435.1, read as the reverse complement.
GCACCGCACAAAGATTCCAGGCGTTTGTAGTACAGAGGCACGGAGGAGGAACACAGAGAATTGCCGTGAACGGGAGCGTGCGGCATTGCGTTTGCGTTGAAAGTGTGCGGTGCTTGTGCGACTGCCATGTGAACTGCTTCCCCGAATCCTGAATGCCGCATCCCGAATCCTCCCCAATCCCCGACCCCTAGCCCCCGACCCCTGCTCATGCGCTTCGATAAATTCACGATCAAGGCACAAGAGGCCGTGCAGCGGGCGCAGAATCTGGCGGCCGACCGCGGCAATCCGCAGATCGATGCGCTGCATTTGCTCGCTGCGTTGCTGGACGAATCGGAAGGGTTGATCGCGCCAGTGTTGGCGAAGATCGGCGCGAATCGCGCACAGCTCGACAAGATGGTCGAGGACGAGATCGGGCATTTGCCCAAGGTGAGCGGAGGCGCGCCGCCGCAGCCGTCGAGCGATCTGGTGGCCGTGTTCGAGGCGGCACAGCGGCAGGCCGAGGCGATGAAGGACGAGTTCGTCTCGACTGAGCATTTGTTGCTGGCGCTGATGAAGACCAAGAGCAAGGCGCAGGGCATCTTGCAGCTTAACGCCATTTCCGAGAAGGAATTGCTCTCGGCGTTGCAATCCGTGCGCGGAAGCGGGCGGGTGACCGATCAGAATCCCGAGGGCAAGTTTCAGGCGCTGGAGAAGTACGGCATCGATCTGGTCGCCAGGGCGAGTCAGGGGAAGCTCGATCCGGTCATCGGCCGCGATCAAGAGATTCGCCGCGTGATCCAAGTGCTGTCGCGGCGAACGAAGAACAACCCAGTGCTGATCGGCGAGCCGGGCGTCGGCAAAACGGCGATCGCCGAGGGGCTTGCGCTGCGGATCGTGCAGGGGGACGTGCCGCAGAGCCTGAAAAACAAACGAGTGATTTCGCTCGATCTGGGCTCGCTCGTGGCCGGCACGAAGTTCCGCGGCGAATTCGAGGAACGACTCAAGGCCGTGCTGCGCGAAGTGCAGGATTCGCAAGGGGGCGTCGTGCTGTTCATCGACGAGTTGCACACGGTCGTCGGTGCGGGGCGGGCCGAAGGGGGTGCGGATGCGGCGAATCTGCTTAAGCCGGCGCTGGCTCGCGGCGACTTAAGGTGCATTGGCGCGACGACGCTCGACGAGTATCGCAAGTACATCGAAAAGGACGCGGCGCTCGAGCGGCGATTCCAGCCGGTGTATGTCGGCGAGCCGTCGGTCGACGATACGATCGCGATCTTGCGCGGGCTTAAGCCGCGGTACGAGGCGCATCACAAGGGCGTGAAGATCAAGGACTCGGCGCTCGTGGCGGCGGCGAATCTGTCGAATCGCTACATCACGGATCGGTTTCTGCCGGACAAGGCGATCGACCTGGTGGACGAAGCGGCCAGCCGGCTGGCGATGGAGTTGGAAAGCGTGCCGACGGAGATCGACGAGGTGCAGCGGCGGCTCACCCAGTTGGAACTGGCCGCGCGGCAGCTTCAAGAGGAAACGGAAGAACATGCCGTCGACCGGCTGGCGGAAATCGAAGACGAGATGGACGAGCTAAAGCGGAAGCTGGCCAACTTGCGCGAGCAGTGGGAAGCGGAGAAGCACGGCGTGGTCGGCGTGGTCGAGCTACGCGAAAAGCTGGCCAAGGCCGACCGCGAATTCGAACAGCTCGAAGCCGGCATCAAGCAGAAACAAAACGACGGGCAGATGGTCGGCGAGAGCGACTATCAACAGCTTTACAATCTCGACAACGAGCGGCGGAAGCTGGCCGCGGCGCTGGAAAAAGCGACCGTCGCATCGGCCGCGCAGCAGTCGGGCAAGGACGGTCAACCGGAAGAGCGACGAAAGTTGTTGCGGCAGGAAGTCGGTCCGGACGAGATCGCCGAGGTTGTGGCCGCTTGGACCGGCGTACCGGTGGCGCGCATGATGGAGACCGAGAAGGCGAAGCTGCTGGTGATGGAGGAGCGGCTGCATCTGCGCGTCGTGGGACAGGACGAGGCGGTCACGGCAGTGTCGAACGCGATTCGCCGCAGCCGCAGCGGACTGCAAGACCCAAACCGGCCGATCGGTTCGTTCCTGTTCCTCGGCCCGACCGGCGTGGGGAAGACCGAGCTTTGCAAGGCGCTGGCCGAAGTGTTGTTCGACGACGATAGCGCGATGGTGCGCATCGACGTGAGCGAATATGGCGAACGGCATACGGTGAGCCGGCTGATCGGCGCGCCGCCGGGCTACGTCGGCTACGAAGAGGGCGGCCGGCTGACCGAAGCCGTGCGGCGGCGTCCGTATTCGGTCGTGCTGCTCGACGAAATGGAAAAGGCGCATCGCGACGTGTTCAACGTGCTGCTGCAACTGCTCGACGACGGCCGGTTGACCGACGGACAGGGGCGGACGGTCGATTTCACGAACACGATCGTGGTGATGACCAGCAACGTCGGCAGCCAGATGATTCAACAGGTTACCGAAAGCGGCGGCGACGAAGACGAGATGCGCGCCGCAGTCGGCGACGCGCTGAAGGTCCACTTCTTGCCGGAATTTCTCAATCGCATCGACGACACGATCGTGTTTCAGCCGCTGGGACGCGAACAGGTTCACAAGATTGCGGCACTACAGATCGAACGGCTGCGAAAGCAGCTTGCGGCGAGCGATTTGAATCTGGCGGTGACGGAAGCGGCGATCGAGGCGATCGGCCGCGAGGGGTACGACCCGACGTTCGGCGCCCGGCCGCTGAAGCGCGTCATCCAGCGGCAGATTCAGAATCCGCTGGCGACGGAGTTGCTTAAGGGCGAGTACGAGTCGGGCGCGACGATTCGAGTCGACTATCGCGACGGGGAGTTTGTCTTCGAGAAGTCGGCGGACGGGGCGGGGCAGCCGCGGTTGGTGTCTTCGCGGGTGGTCTAGCGAATCGACTCAGCGTCGGTGCTTGCATTACCGCGTCGCTTTGCGGAGTAACCCTCCAGATCGTCTGATCGCGGGTAGACCTCTTACTATGGCCCGCGATAGAATTGCGGTAGGCCAGCGAATAAAAGCGTAATTGGATGGGAGCGTGTCGCGTGACTTCGACCATTGCAACGGTGTTTCCCGAAACGTCGCGAGTGATTTACGAGAAGAATCCGCTCTTCGAGGTAGTTTGCCAGTTGCGCTTTCCTTCGATACTGCGCATCGATGCCGAGCCGCCAGCGAACTTTCAAGATGGAATACGATCGCAATATCCGATTCTCAGAGAAAAGCCGGCGTCTGATTTGCCCAAAGACCTCCCGCCGATGATCGCTCGGTTAGTGGCAAACGAGTTGACGGGCTCTGCGGGCTACGATTTCGTATCCGAGGACGAAGAGTGGACCGTTGGCCTTACTAAAGATTTTGTGGCACTTTCTACGTCGAAATACGAGCGATGGGAAGCGTTTCGTGATCGCTTGAACGATATTCTGATTACGCTCAAGGAAGTGTACCAGCCGGCTTTTTTTACTCGAATCGGTTTGCGGTACAAGAATGCAATACGGAAATCAGTGCTGAGCAACACGGCCGCCGATTGGACCGATTTCTTCAAGCCACATGTACTGGGTGTTCTAGCCAAATCCGACGTTGCACAGCAAGTTCACGAATGTCGTTCGACAGCCGTGATTGACCTTCCGCAGATCGGACGGGTTCGTCTGCAGACTGGAATTGGGAAGGACGAGCAGACAAGCGAAGAGGTTTTCGTAATCGACACTGATTTCTTCCACGAGTCCAAAACGGAGACCACAGATGTCATCTCGCGTCTCGGCCTATTTAACCGAGAGTCCGGCAACCTTTTCCGCTGGTGCATTACCGGCGCACTTAGTGAAGCCATGGGACCCGAATCTGCTTCGTGAGACCGTGGGCACACCTGGCGGCAAGACTTCGATACATTTTGGCTGGCAGGACAACGTTTCGTGCGGCATCTTTGATACGTTTGTTACGGTGAAGCCTCATGAGACCGCTGGGACAATTAACTACGGCTCGGTGATCTCTCGCTTGCTTTGTCATGTACTTGTGAATCGGATTCCCGACGAAGGGCTAATTGAACTTTGCGAAACGCTCAGTCAAATCCAGGACTTCTACTCGGATCGAAGGGAACCCCCTCCACCGCTCTTGCCCGAGACGGTTAGAGGCCGCGTCGCTTGCACGACCACCAGCCCGCCATTCGCTTTCGAGGAATAGGCTGGATTTGCGCGATGGCCGACACGCTCGACATTATTAAGAAGTACAAACGATCCACGACGGGTGCGCTTCGTCAGGGAGAAATCGTTACTGGCTTGAATGTCTATTCTGCGTTACGCCGGGAGGGGCAAACCGAGATTTCGGAGTTCGGTGAGGTCGAATTTCCAGTCGCGGTCGTGGTGTCGCAAGACTGCGATCTTGATTGGGACTATAAGGCGCGGTTCTCGGATCGATCGAACGATAAAAAGCTCCTTCGGAGCGTTCTTTTTTGTGAAGCTGAAGAAGCGGCGATAGCCAAGTCGCGCGGTCTGACCAGCGAGGTATGGAAGCGTATCGTCCAAAACAAGGACGAGCGATACCAGTTCCTGGAATCCATTCCGGCGAGTCACGATGATGCCGGCCAAGGAATTGGCGAACTCGTCCTTGACTTTAAGCGGTACTTCGCCCTCTTGACGGCCGACGCTTATGGACAAATTGACGATACGGCGACGCGTCGTTGCCGACTCCAACCCCCGTATGTGCAGCATCTGGCGACGCGCTTCTACTATTTTCAGTACCGAGTTGCGTTGCCACAGGACCACGAAAGCGAACCCGCGAAATAGCCGTACATGGATTGATGACCGGTTTATTTGCCGCGAGAGGGGATGTGTCGATGAGCAAAAATAGATCCCGCCGCGAAGTATTGCAGTTTGCAGTCGCGAGTGCGGCAGCGGGGGCGCTGATAGTCCGAGGGAATGTGAGCCAGTCTGCGGAAAAACGACCGGACGGTCGGAATCAATGCGCCGGCGAAAAAAAGTCCGCCTACATCGACGCTCACGTTCACGTGTGGACCGGCGACACAAAGCAGTATCCGCTCGCCGAACGTTTCAAGAAAGCCGACATGAAGCCGGCGACGTTTACGCCGGAGGAGTTGCTCGCGCATGCGCGGCCGCTGGGCGTGGGGCGGATCGTGTTGATTCAGATGAGCTATTACGGCTTCGACAACCGTTACATGCTCGACGTGATGAAGGCCCATCCGGGCGTGTTTTCTGGCGTGGCGGTGATCGATCCGGCGGATCGGCCGGCGGCGACAATGCGGTCGCTGAAGAAGCAGGGCGTGCGGGGATTTCGCATCGTTTCGGACGGGAAGGATGCGGCCCGCTGGCTCGATGGCGAGGCGATGGCCGTGATGTGGCGATGCGGCGCGGAAGAGAAGCTGGCGATGTGTCATTTGATCAATCCGGATGCGCTGCCATCGGTCGATCGGATGTGTGGGCGGTTTCCCGATACGCCGGTGGTGATCGATCACTTTGCTCGCGTCGGCATGAAAGGGCCGGTGGACGAGAAAGACCTGGCGAACCTGTGTCGGCTGGCGCGGCACGAGAACGTGGCGGTGAAGGTGTCGGCGTTTTATGCGCTCGGCAAGAAGAAACCGCCGTACGACGATCTGGCGGGCATGACGCGGCGGCTGATCGATGCGTTCGGGCCGAAGCGGCTTATGTGGGCGACCGACTGTCCGTTTCAGGTGCAGGGCGAACATACGTATGCGGCGTCGCTGGCGCTGGTGAAGGATCGGCTCGATTTTCTTTCGGCCGAAGATAAGGATTGGATGTTGCGGGGGACGGCGGAACGGGTGTTCTTTTCGTAACGCGGGCGATTGACGTTTGCCGGAGAGGGCAATGACCGATTGGACGACTTGTCGGCAAACATCATTGAAACACGGAGACACGGAGACACGGAGAATTTGCCGTCGTGGTTCATCCGGTGCTCTTGCGTATTTTTCTCGCGTTTCAAATGTTCCGCCCTCCGTGCCTCCGCGTCTCCGTGTTTCACATTTCCCTTTGAAATTTTTTTTGAATCAAGCAACATCGCTGGTTGCAGTCGCATTGGTCTTGGGGTTCGCGCTCGCCGGGCACAAGAGCGTTCAAGCGAACGAGCGGCTGTTGCTCGCGGATGATACGGCCATCGAGGCGCGGCTGGCCGATGCGCTGGCGGACGGGAAGTTGGCGTTCGATGCCGGCGGCACGCGCCGGACGCCGGAGGCGGAGAAAATCGTTCGCTGGGGCGGTTTTTTCGCGGCGGGGCGTGGAACGCTGGCGGTGCTCGATGACGGCGATCTTATCGTTCGTGCCGCGTGCGCGTTGGATGGCGACGCGCTGCGATTGACGAGCGAGCAATTCGGCGACTTTCGACTTCCTTTGACGGTGTTACGCGGTCTCGTCTTGCGGTCGCCGACGAGCGGGGCCGAGCGCGATCGGTTGGTCGACGAGTTGGCGCGTTGGACGACCGATGCGGGGGCGACCGGCGTCGAACGCGTGACGCTAGACCGTGTGACGCTAGACCGTGTGATGCTGGACCGTGTTATGCTCGACAACGGCGACGCCATCGAAGGGAAGCTGATCGCGCTCGACGACACGAAAGCGGGCGATGCAAAGCTAATCGTCGAGACCGATGCGGGCGTACTGACGCTATCCGTCGAGCGCGTGCGGGCGATTGCGTTTGGGCGGCGCGGCGATCGTGCGGCGGCGAAGGATGAGTTGCGATTCGTCGTCGGCACGCGAGATGGAAGCCGAGTGACGGCAACGTCGGTGTCGCTTTCGCAGGCCGGTTTGGAGGTCGTTACGGCTTGGGGCGCGAAGCTAACGATCGCGCGCGAGAACGTGGCGGCGATCCAGACGCTCGGCGGGCGGGCGACCTATCTCTCCGACTTAACGGCCAGCGGTTACAAGCATGTGCCGTATCTTTCGACGGCCTGGCCGCTCTCGGGCGATCGTCACGTCGGCGGCGGACGAATGCGCGCCGGTGGGCGGGAGTTTCTCAAGGGCATTGGCATGCATAGCGCGGCGAGCGCGACGTACGCGCTCGACAAGCCGTATCGGCGATTTGAAGCGGAACTGGCGATCGACGACAGCGTGTTCGGCGACGACTCTACGCGAGCGGACCGTCGGCGACCACCGCGCGGCAGCGTCGTGTTTCGCGTCTACACCGACGGCGGCGACGGTGGTTGGAAACTTCGTCACACGAGCGAAACGATTCGCGGCGGCGACGAGCCGACGGCCGTTTCGGTGGACATCGCCGGCGCGAAGCGGATCAGCCTGATCGTCGACTTCGCCGACCGAGCGGACGAACACGACCGGGCCGACTGGCTCGATGCGCGGTTGGTGAAGTAAGACGAATGTGGTTGGCGCTGCCGGGCTTGATTGTCCTTGGCGTCACACGCGTTACAAACGCTACGGTGCGTCCGCCGCCTGCCGGACGCGAGCTAGACTATCTTGCCGCATTGTTTACTCGGCCGCGTAGATCGCTGCCCGCAGATCGCTCGAACGGGTGTTACTGACCGGCACGATTTCGCCGTTCGTTTTTGGTTCGCCGACCGGCTGGGAT
>JAJDEG010000434.1 GCA_029259895.1 Planctomycetota bacterium | reverse complement strand
GTGGGCTGCATCCGATCGGCCTTTGAAGTGGCGGGCGGGACGGGCACGCATCGGCGTCGACTTATGCGGCTCGGAAGTCGTTATCCAGCAGCACTTTGGGCCGGCCTGCCTGCCGACTCATTATAGCGGTCGTAAAACGGCTCGGTCGAGGAGATTTTCCACAACGGCCCTAAGGATTTGCGGCACCCCCATTTCGGATGATGCATGAGTTGACGTTGATGGAAGGCGGACTTACCATTTAGCAGACGAATTATTAGCGCCACAAACGAATTTCGCCCGCCCGTATTTCGTTCGCCGCATTGGGCCATTATTTCATGCTCCGTCACGATTTTGAACAGAGCGTCGGTCATTGGCTCATCCTTGCCGCCAAGGACTACGAGCGGGCGCTTAACGCGGCCATCGTTCCTTCGGGCATTACCTGGCGGCAGGTGCAGGTGCTGGGCTGGCTGGCGTATGAGGAGGAATTGACGCAGAGCGACCTGGCCGAGCGGATGGCGATCGAAGCGCCGACGCTCGTGGGAATTTTGGACCGCATGGAGCGCGACGGCTGGATCTGCCGCCACGATTGTCCGACGGACCGCCGCAAGAAGATTATCCGCCCGACGCCGCAGGCCGAACCTGCTTGGGAGAAGGTGTTGTCTTGTGCCCTGGGTGTGCGAGCGGAAGCCACGCGCGGACTGTCCGAGGCCGAGCGACGGCAATTGATCGATTTATTGCGGCGCGTACGGCTCAACCTTTCCGGCGAAGCGCCTCACGTGTCGCCTTCGCCGGACGAAGCGCCCGTCGGAGACCCCGTGCCGGTAGCGAAATCGTAACGCCGTGCCGCACGCGAATTGATGCTTGGCGAGGCCCAGCAAAACGAACTACAGGATCACGCGATGAAAGCGACTCGCATTTACGCCACGATTGCCGCCGCGGTATTGACTCTCGCTTCGACGTCCGCGCCGGCAGCGGCGCAAGGCCCCGGCGATCAGCCGCCGGCGATCGTCAGCGTGACACAGGCGAAAAAGCAGAGCATCCAGGTCGAAAAAACCTTCGTCGGCACGGTGAAGCCGGCGCGAAAGGCGATCATCGGCTCAGCGGTCGATGGGCGGGTGGAGGAGTTTCCGCTCAACGAAGGCGATGCAGTGAAGGCGAAGCAGCCAGTCGCGCAATTGCTCACCAAGACGATCGAAGCCGAAGTGGCCACCGCCGAGGCGCAGTGGGACATCCGCAAGCACGAACTGACAGAGCTTAAAAACGGCACGCGCAAGGAAGAACTCGATGCGGCCATCGCCCGCAGCGAAGCGGCGTTTGCCATCGCGGAGAACGCGATCAATCGCCGCAAGCGCGTGGAGGAGCTTGCCCGTCGGGGGCAGGCGACGCCGGGCGAGATCGACGACGCGGTCGCCAATGCGGATCAACTCTTGAAGTTGCACGTGGCCGCTCAGGCGGCGCGGGCATTGGCCGTGGCCGGTCCGCGTCAGGAACAAGTCGATCAAGCGACGGCCCGCGCCAAAGCGGCCGAGTACGACGTCGAGCGGCTCCGCGACATGATGGCGAAGTACACGATCCGCGCGCCGTTCGATGGCTACATTTCCGCCGAGCACACGGAAGTCGGCGAATGGGTGAACAAGGGCGCGCCGATCGTCGAAGTGGTGGAACTTAAAGAAGTGGAAGTCGAGGCGATGGTGCTGGAAACGTACATCGGCGGAATGCGAATCGGCGCCGATGCCCGCGTCGAGGTCGGTGCTTATCCCGGCCGTTCGTTCGCCGGCAAGATCAACCGCATCGTGCCACAGGCCGACATTAAGTCGCGGAGCTTTCCGGTGAAGATTCGCGTGGCGAACGAAGAGTCCGACGGACAGCCGATGCTCAAGGCCGGCATGTTTGCTCGCCTTACGCTCGGCGTCGAGAGTTCGCCGGATGCGGTCGTCGTGCCGAAGGATGCAATCGTGCTGGGCGGCGAAAAACCGGTGGTGTACGTCGTGAATCTTTCGACCGCCGGCGACGGCAATATGGTCGGCCAGATGGGCGACGCCGTGCCGGTGCCCGTCGAGTTGGGCCTGGCGACCGGCAACGCGTATGAAATCCGCGGCGACATCAAGCCCGGCCAGTGGATCGTCGTCAAAGGGAACGAGCGTATTCGGCCGGGGCAGAGGGCGATGATCAAGAGCGTGGTGAACTGAGCGAAATGAGTGGCAAGATCGGTCGACGATTGCGACGAGCATGAACTTCATTCAATCCATCGTGCAAAACCCGGTAAAGGTCGCCGTCGGCGTCCTGCTGGTGGCGCTATTCGGCACGGTGTCGTTGCTGGCGATGCCCAAGCAGCTTACGCCGGAGGTGCAGATTCCGACGATCACGATCCGCACGCAGTGGCAAGGGGCCTCGCCGCCGGAGATCGAGAAGGAGATCGTTCACGAACAGGAAGAACAGCTTCGCGGCGTCGAGGGGATGACGAAGCTGTCGTCGGAAAGCCAGTACGGCTTAGGCGAAGTCACGCTCGAGTTCGGCATCGGCACCGACATGAGCGAGGCGCTCGTGAAAGTGGTTTCGCGGCTACAACAGGTTCGCGAATACCCCGAGAACGCCGACGAGCCGACCATCTCGACCACGAACAGTTCCGACCGGGCGATCGCTTGGTTCATCCTTGGACCGCGCGTGCCGGACGGCGATGAAATTCGCGCGTTTGCGGCGGAACACTCCGACAATGCCGAATTGCAGGCGGCGCTGGAGCGCGCGGCGTTG
>JAJDEG010000433.1 GCA_029259895.1 Planctomycetota bacterium | reverse complement strand
TTGTTCGACCGCGGTTAACAGTCGTTTAAGGCGATTTCGCTGGGTGAAATGCTGGTCGACGATGGCGGCTTCGAGTAGGCCGAGTCCCTTGTCGACGACGACGTCCTGCCCCGCGCCACTGCGAATCATCACTCGCGACATGGCCGCGGCTCCGGCGGAAATGCCGCCGATGACGCCACCGCGTTCGATAATTCTCCGCATCGTCGCCTCGGCCTTGGTGCCGGCGTACAGCGACGCCAGACGGCTTTGATATCCGCCGCCGAACCAGACGCCGGTGGCTTCGTCAAGTTTCTTATTGAACGCCGCGCCGTCCGCCTGTTCCCGCGATTTGGCGTCGAGCACGTAAAGTAGCTTTGGTTCGTAGCGTTTCCAACCCGCATACCGCCGCACGACCGCGTTCGTACTCGAAAACGGGTACGCGGATGGAATGATGATGATCTTGGCCTGCTTTCCGCCGGCTAGTCGGGCGAACTCGTCGTAGACGCTTCGCGGGGTTCGCCCGCCGCCGCAGAGAATCAGCGAACCGCCGTTTGAAACCGCCTTTTCAGGAAGTCCGAACGGGTTGGCTGGCGGCGCTTGCTTTTCCGGCGATGCGGCGACGGCCAACGTGGCGAAGAGCAGCCAAGCAGCCGAGGTCGTAGCGATCATTTGGTGCGGCATGGGCTGCTCCGGGCCTAGGGGTGAGCGTTCGACTCGATTTCGACAAGCGGCGAACGCGGCAGAGTCACCGGACTATTCGCGGCGAGACCTGAATTTTCTTCGCGCGGCGGTAGGTTTTATTTGCGAGGCTTCATTTCGTAGACGCGCAGCAGCACGATGAGATTCGAAAAGCAAAGCATGAAGGAGACGGTCACGACGAAAGCGTTCACGAGCATGTCGAAAAAGGGTTCTCGCAGGGAAGCAAGTAGCGCGAGCGGTCCGCCAATGGTAATCGCGACGCACGCAATCACCGCCGCCACGATGCCGACCGCCAACGCGAAATTCGCGAACGGCGAGTAGGCGAACCCGTCACCGCGAGGCGGCACGTAACTGCCGATTGCGTCGAAGGCGTAACCGCAATGCGGGCAGCGTGCGTCTCGCATGCCCATCTCACCATTGCACTTGGGGCAATACATCGTCTTTTCTTCCTCTGGTCTGAGTCCCGATCGCGCAGGCGTCGAACCGCCATCGCGGTGGCATCGCCTCTCCACGGGGTGTATCATACTACCCGATTCACGTTCGCTTCCAAGCGAACCAAGATCAGTTGCTCGCCCACTGCCCGCCTCCCAGCGCCAGGAGCCTCGCCATGTCGCACACGCCTGCCAACGTTACGCGCCGCCAGTTCGTTCGCCGGGCCGCTGCTTCGACGGTCGCTGCTAGTTCCGCTTTTTCTTTGTTCACGATCGCGGGGACGAAGGCATCGGGCCGGGTGATCGGGGCGAACGATACGATTCGTATCGGTGTTGCCGGCATCAATGGCCGCGGCGGGTCGCATATCAACGAGTTTGGCCGGATGAAGGGTGTGCAGATCACCTACCTGATCGATCCCGACTCGCGGCTCTTTAATTCTCGTCGCGAGAACGTGCGAAAGCTGTCGGGAACTTCGCCGACCGCCGTTGCAGATATTCGCGAGGCGCTGGCCGACAAGAATCTCGATGCGGTGTCGGTGGCCACGTGCAATCATTGGCATTCGCTAATTACGATTTGGGCGTGCGAGGCGGGCAAGGACGTGTACGTTGAGAAGCCGCTGAGCCACAACGTCCACGAAGGCCGCATCGCGCTGGAAATGGCCCGCAAGCATGAGCGGATCGTGCAACACGGCACGCAAAGCCGTTCGAGCCAGGGAATCGCACGCGACGTGGCGGCGGCTCGTAGCGGCAAATTCGGCAAGCTGACGCTGTCGAAGGGCTACTGCCACAAGCCGCGGTGGAGCATCGGGACGAAGCCGGTCAAGGCCCCGCCGTCGGACCTCGACTTCAACATCTGGCTTGGGCCGGCGGCCGAGCAGCCCTATCACGACAACCTCGTCCACTACAACTGGCATTGGTTCTGGGATTTCGGCAACGGCGACATCGGCAACCAGGGCGTGCATGAGATGGACATCGCTCGTTGGGCGATCGAGAGTCCGGCATTGCCCAAGAGCGTGGTGAGCTTCGGCGGGCGGTTCGGTTACGAGGACCAGGGGCAAACGCCCAACACGCTGATGAGCCTGTTCGACTACGGCGACGCCAAGCTGGCGTTCGAGACGTGCGGCCTCGTCGAGGGCAAAGCCAAGGCCAAACGCCGCGTCGGCAACGAGTTTTTTACCACCGAAGGACGCATTGCCGGTGGCAAGTTCTATCCCAAGGGCGGCGGCGAGGCCGTTCCGCTGGGCAATATCGAGACGGGCATCCACCGCCAGGGGCATTTTGAGAACTTCATCTCGGCCCTGCGGTCGCGCGACATCGAAGACCTCAACGCCGACGTGGAAGTCGCCCATTTTTCGTCTGCGCTATGTCATTTGGGCAACATTGCCTATCGAGCGGGCAAGAACTGCCCGTACGACGAGGCCATGCAGGAGATGGCCGGAAACGATGCGGCCGTCGAGCTGTTCGAGTCGATGACGCACAACCTTGCCAAGGGGAACGACATCGACGTCGACAAACTCGATGTCCGGGTCAGTCCGACTCTCAAATTCGACGCGGCCTCGGAGCGGTTTACGGACAACGCCGCGGCGAACGAGCTGCTGACGCGGAAGTATCGCGAGCCGTTTGTGGTGCCGGAGAGGGTTTGAGTGGGCTGGTCGCGGTGGGCGGCTGATTCGACGGCGTAGGGACGCCTGTGGTGGGCGATTCGGCGGGGGGCGGCGTGCCCTTGCCCCTTGGGGCGCAAAGGTTTAAGATACGCCGCTACGTTGTTTCGACCGGTCTCGCCGCACGCTTGTGGCGGGGGGTGGTCGGGCAGATTTCTCCATTGCGCCGGTGCTGCGTCGCCGCCGCCGTTCGCGCCGTGGGGAAGTGATGATTTCTCGCTCTCGTGGCGCTTCGCGTGGGGACTTTAGTGATCGAGTCGTGGTTTAGCGTGATAACGGACAGCCCTTGGGCCGGCGGTGGGTTGCCGCTTGCCGAAGGGTTGGGCGACATTCTGACCAATCCGCTGCTGCCGCTCGTCTTCATCGGCTTGTTTCTGTGGATGCTCGTCATTCGTCCAGAACGCCGAAAGCAGAGCGCACATCGGAAGATGCTCGAGGACGTCAAGAAGAACGACCGAATCGTGACCATCGGAGGCATTCGCGGAACGGTGGTGTCCGTTAACCGCGACGTCGACGAAGTGGTGTTGCGGGTCGACGACAATGCGAAACTGCGGATGACGTTTGGCGCCATCGCGCGGATCGAAGGGGACAGTATTAAGGGGGACGGTGCCAAGAAAATCGACGGCGCGTGAGCGTGTTGCGACGCGGCCGCACTTTCTCGCGCCTCGCTACTTGCAAGGATAATACCGATCATGTCTCGGCTGAAAGCGTTTCGATCGCACGCACCTTGGGCGGCGTGCCTTTCTCTGTTTCTGGCGGCGTGCCTGACTTGGTCGCCGTCGATCGTTGCTCAGGAAGTGGGTGACGAGCAACCGGCACCAGCGGACGTTGAGCCGGCCGACGAAGCGCCGGTGGACACAGCGCCGGCGGTGGACGATGCGCCCGACGTGTCGCCGACGGATGACCCGCCTGCCGATCCGCCTGTACAACCGCCATTAGAAGCGCCATTGGAAGCGCCAGCGCCGGGGGCCGTCGAGTCGAAAGATGAGACACCGCCGTCGGCGGGCGATGAAACGGGCGACGATACACCGGCAGACGAACCTGCCGATGCGGCTAAGAACGACGGGCCGACGGTTTCTTCGCCGGCGACCGATCCGCCGGCACCGCCCGTGGGTGCCGAGTCGGCAGCGGCGAAGGACGAGCCTGCGGCAGCCGACGACGAGGCGAAGAAGCCAAAGCGTACCGCGGATGTATCGACCATTCCGGTCGAGGACCGCTTTCGGATCGTGGACGCGATGCGCAATCAGGACGATCGCATCACGCCTGCCGAGTACGAGCAAGCGCGCAAGGAAGATGTCGATCTCACTCCGCAGAAGGAGTTTGAAGAACTCGACATCGACAAGAACCAGTCGTTGACCGTCGACGAGTTCGCCGCCGGGTTCGACAACATGTGGATCCTGGCCGCGATCATTATCGCCACGCTGGTGCTGCCGTTTGTGGCGGCCGCCTATCTTTGCCGCGCGATGCGTTTGCCGGAGTATTCCACGCGAATGGGATTCGTTCTGTTGGCGCTGACGGCGTCGATCGTGGTTGTGACGCAAGGGCAGCTTCGTTTTGGCATCGATCTGCGCGGCGGCGTGATTCTGGTGTATGCCGTCGACGAGAAAAAGACCGACCAATTGATGGAAGATGGCGAGGGGCCCGAAGGGGACTATATGGACCGCTTGATCGGCGCGCTGAACCTGCGCGTCAATCCGGGCGGACAGAAGGAAATCGTGATTCGCAAGTTTGGCGAGAACGAAGTCGAGATCATTGTGCCGGAGGCCCAGCCGGCGGAAATCGAGCAACTTAAGAAGACGATTCGGACGGCAGGGTTTCTCGAATTTCGGATCATGGTTAATCAGCGGAACATCGACGATTTCCTACGCGGCGATTGGGAAGGAATCCTCGAGGAAGCGCGCAAGCCGGAATCTGGACGCGACGTGAAGATCATGTTTCCAAACTTGGAAACGCAAGAAGATGAGGAGATCACGGTCGCTCGTTGGTACCCGATCGACCCGACGCAGGTCGACCTCCCTGCGGAAGGCGGCCCGATGTCGCTGATTAGCCGCAAGAACAGCGAAGGGGAAGACGAAGTGCTCGCCATCGTTCGCGACCCTTACCGGGAGCGCGAATGGGTGGTGCGGGGTAACGAACTGTATTCGGCTGGGCAGACGCGCGACGACGAGACGGGCGAGCCGGCCGTGACGTTCAAGATGACGAGCGTGGGAGGCGCGAACCTTGGCGAGATGACCGGCAAATTCCCGCCGGAGGATGGCGGCAACTTCCGTCACCGGATGGGGATCGTGTTCGACGGCAAGGTGATCTCCGCGCCCGGCTTGAAGAGCGTGATTAGCGACAGCGGCATTATCTCGGGCAGCTATACGAAGCAGGAAGTGTCGTCGTTGGTGAACATCCTCAACGCGGGGAGCTTGCCGGCCGTATTGATCGAGTCGCCGGTGAGCCAGAACGACATTGGCGCGACGGTCGGGGAAGACACGATCCGCAAGGGCCGTATGTCGATGATCGTCGCGACGTCGCTGGTGCTGCTGTTTATGGCCGTTTTCTATCGGTTCTCCGGCGTGGTTGCCTGCGCGGCGTTGCTGCTCAATATTTTGATCACGGTGGCGGTGATTATTCTGTTCAAGGCACCGCTGACGCTGCCGGGGTTGGCCGGTCTGGCGCTGGGCGTCGGCATGGCGGTCGATGCGAACGTGCTGATCTTCGAGCGGATCCGCGAGGAATTGAACCGCGGCGCGGCGCTGCGGATGGCGATTCGCAATGGCTTCGATCGAGCGACGACGACGATCGTCGACTCCAATCTGACGACGGTGATCACCGGCCTGGTGCTGTATTGGATCGGCACGGATCAGGTGAAAGGCTTTGCGATCACGCTGATTATTGGCATCGTGGCGAACCTGTTCACGGCCATTACGGCGACCCGGCTGGTGTTCGATATCGCCGACAAGAAGCGAATGCTATCGAAGCTGACGATGTCGCAAGTGATTTCCGGGACGAATTTTGACTTTCTTAGCAAGCGGAGACTGTGCATCGGTGCTTCGATCGTGCTGATCGTGATCGGCTTGGCAGCGACGTTTACGCGCGGCATCACGCTGCTGGACATCGACTTTGCCGGCGGCACGTCGGCCGACGTCGTGTTTAAGGAATCGCGGAACATCGACTCGCTTCGCGAAGAACTTTCCGCCGGGGGCGTCCTCGATCCGACGGTGAGTCTGATTCGCCGCGACGACGGCAAGACGGTGCAATTCAAGATCGACACGTCTCTGGGAAATCCCAGTTCGCTGCCGATCGAATTCGCCAATCGCGACGGCGACAAGGATGGTAAACTAACGCCGACCGAATACGTCGGCGAGGGCCGCAAGGGGCGCAGTGCGACGTTCGCCCAGGGCCGCTTTGTTGAGCTCGACATTAACGAAGACTCGTTCGTCGACAAGGATGAGTTTGCGATCTCGCGCGAGGATGTGCTGTACTACTACTTCGAGGGCATTTTTGGCGACGATTTGCGGCGCAATTCGCTGAAGTTCTCGACACCTGAGGCCGTCGATTCGACGTCGACATCGACACGGGACGGTGGCACTTTCGCGCGGCCGGCGAGGGAGATGGTGCGCGATATGCCCCGTTTGTCGCCGATGGCCGAAATCGGGGCCGGCAAGCCGCAGATTCGGCTGGCTTCTTATCAGGCCGAGGCGGCCGATGGTGAGGAGGATGGCGAGGAGAAGAAAACTGGTGCCGACGCGCAGCCCAGTGCCGACGAACAACCTAGTGCCGATAAGCAACCTAGCGCCGATAAGCAACCTAGCGCCGATGCGGGCGATGCAGACCCGGCCGACGGCGACGCGAAACCGGCTGGCGAACCATCGACGCAAGACGCGCCTGGCGACGCAGTACCCAAGGCGGGACCGGATGCAGATGCTCCACCGGTTACAACTGATCCAGTTACCACGGATCCGCTGACGACCGATCCGCTGAAACCGGACGCATCATCGGCGCCTGCGGCTTCGTCCGCGGCTGGCGACGGAATGCGATCGTCGGCGGCGTTGGACTTTGAGGAGAAGGTTTCGTACAAGCAAGTTCACGGAGCGATCGATCTGCTGATCGAAGAGAAGTTTCCCGGCGGCCGCACGCGGGTGACGCATGCGGTGGCGCCGGGGAGCGAAGAATCGACGACGCAATGGCTGCTGGAAACTTCGCTCTCGGTCGACGAGATGAAGGCACTGTTGGACGCGTACGCGGACCAACTCGCTTCGGAGCCGGTGTTTCCGGCCGCCAACTCGATCGGTCCGCAGGTGGCGGAGAAGGCCAAGCAACAGGCGGTGCTGGCGATCGTCGTGAGCTTGCTGGCGATTGTCGTGTACGTGTGGATTCGCTTTCAGAAGGTCGTGTACGGTTTGGCGGCGGTGGTGGCGCTGGCTCACGACGTGTTGGTCACGCTGGGCTTTGTTGCGTTGAGCTCGTATTTCGCCGAGTCCGTGCCGGGACTGGCGGCGATTCTGCAAATCGATCCGTTTAAGATCAACCTGACTGTCGTGGCGGCGTTTATGACGATCATCGGTTTTTCCATTAACGATACGATCGTGATCTTCGACCGCATCCGCGAGACGCGGGGGAAGAGTCCGTACCTGACGGCCGATATGGTGAATTCGAGTGTGAATCAAATGCTCGGCCGGACGATCTTGACTTCGGCGACGCTGCTGCTGGTGGTCGTGATTTTGTACTTCTTCGGCGGCGAGGCAATTCACGGGTTCGCGTTTGCGATGGTGGTGGGGGTGTTGGCCGGTGTTTACAGTTCGGTCTACATCGCCAATCCGATCGTGCTGTGGATGTCGGCGAAACCGCAACCGACGAAGAGCGACGCCCGCTCGCCGGCTCGAGTGGCGTAGCCGTGCATGGCGGCAGCCGCGAAGCGTGGATGCTCGCGCGTGAGTGGATATCGGTAGCGGCGGGTTACGCGGCTTTCATAAGGCGGCGTCGGCGTTCATTGGCAGTTTGCCGACGTTTTTCGGATCGGTCGCACCGTCCGGTTTTTTTCGTAAACTGGCCAAGCGGTGGCGAGAATCGCGCCGCACATGCGCGCTTAGCCGGCCGCACGTTCGGCAAGCGTTTCGGTTGCGGCGGCGATGGTTACGTCGATGTCGGCCTGGCTGTGGGCGGCGGAGACGAACAGGGCCTCGAACTGGCTGCACGGCCAATAGACGCCGCGGTTGGCGAGGCCCCAAAAGAAGCGGCCGAAGGCTTGCGTGTCGCACCTGGCGGCGGTGGGCCAGTTGTGAACCGGTTCGCCGCTGAAGAACAGCGTCATCATGCTGCCGACGCGGGCGAGCGTGTGGGCTACGCCGGCAGATTTTGCCGCGGCGACGAGTCCGTCGGCGAGCCGTTTCGATTGCGCTTCCAATCGTTCGTAGGGCGGATCGTCGCGGAGTTGCGAGAGCGTGGCAATGCCGGCGGCGCAGGCGAGCGGATTTCCGCTGAGCGTGCCGGCTTGAAAGACTTTTCCCTCGGGGAGGACGTGGCTCATGATTTCGGCGCGGCCGCCGTACGCGCCGACGGGGAGTCCGCCGCCGACGATTTTCCCGAGCGTGGTGAGGTCGGGCTGGATGCCGAACAGCGATTGCGCCCCGCCATAGGCAACGCGAAAGCCGGTCATAACTTCGTCGTAGATGAGGACCGCGCCGTGCTTCTCGGTGGTCGCTCTTAGGGCCGCGAGGAACTCGGGGGTTGGGACGACGGTGCCCATGTTGCCGACGACCGGCTCGACGATGACGCCGGCGATCTGCTCTCCGCGCTGCTCGAACGCAGCTTCGAGTGCGGTCACGTCGTTGTACTCAAGGATCAGCGTATCCTTCGAGGCACCGGCCGTTACGCCGGGCGAATTGGGGACGGCGAGCGTGGCGGCCGAGCTTCCGGCGGCGACGAGCAGGCTATCGACGTGACCGTGGTAGTTGCCGGCGAACTTGACAATCACATCGCGGCCCGTGTATCCGCGGGCGAGGCGGATGGCGCTCATGGTGGCTTCGGTGCCAGAGTTGACGAGGCGGACGCGCTCGATGGACGGGACGGCCGAGACGATCAACTCGCAGAGTTCGTTTTCGGCTTCGGTGGGAGCACCGAAGCTGGTGCCGTTGCGGTTGGCTCG
>JAJDEG010000432.1 GCA_029259895.1 Planctomycetota bacterium | reverse complement strand
ACGCTAAACCGTTTGTTCGATTTAGGTTACGAAGCAGTTTCCTCGGCATTAAGCGCGCGAAACCGACCCACTCGGCGGTTCGCCCAACCGCCGCAACCGCGAAAACCCACCTGTGTGGGGGTGCGATGGTTGCGAGTCATTCCCATCTCGATTAAACTGATACTGATCCGTCGCTTCCCTTCGATCGGACCGTTATGGGGGAGCGCCGGCGCATAGCACGCCGCGTGCCACGGTCAGCCCTCGCGGGTTGCCGTAGCGGACGTGGTGCCCGCCGCAAGTCGAAATCATGCCTTTTGGTTCATACGGGTCAGGGACGGCCGACTCACGCAGCAATCCGCTTGGCCGCTTTCGTCGCTCAGGCGACGCCAAGCTAGATGGGAGGTTCGTGCCGTGGTCACTACCGCATCGCTAAACACGCGTACCGCCAAAGACTTGGCCGAAATGGCCAAGAAACGCGGCGTCTCCGGTTGGCATAGTATGCGGAAGGACCAGTTGGTCCGGGCGCTGGTGCGATTGGCGAAGTCGAAGGCCAAGAAGCCGACCGTGAGAGCCGCCGCCAAGAAGTCCCGCCCGGCCTCGTCGCCGACGCGTCGAGCCGCCGCGAAGTCGACCGCCAAGAAATTGCCCGTCGCGCAACCGAAGATGGCGAAGCGCGCGAAATCGCACGCCGGACCAAAGCCTCGCATCGCCGCGAAAGCCAAGGCGAAGGCCGAGGCCAAAGCCAATCCGCGTATCCAGAAGAAAATCGCCGAGATTCGCGCCCGCTTGGAACGCGCCCGCGATTTGGCGGCGAAGACGATCGACCAGCATCCGGCCGCAGCGCGTCGCGACCGCGTCGTGCTGATGGTTCGCGACGCATTCTGGCTTCACGCCCACTGGGAACTCACCCGACCGACCATCGAACGGGCCAGGGCCGCGATGGGGCAAGATTGGCACGTCGCCCGACCGGTGTTGCGCGTCTTGCAAGTCGCCGACACGGGCACGACCAACGCCTCGGAGCGCGTCGTCCGCGATATCGACATCCACGGCGGCGTCAACAATTGGTACATCGACGTCCAAGATCCGCCCAAGAATTTCCGCGTCGAGATCGGCTACTTGGCCGGCGCGAGCGGTCGATTTCATTCGCTCGGCCGCAGCAACCTGGTGACCACGCCCAAGGCCAGCGCCTCGGGTGCCATCGATCAGAACTGGGCCGACATCGCCGCGAACTTCGACAAGGTCTACGCCATGAGCGGCGGCTATGCCGAGACCGGCGACAACACCGAACTACGCGAGCTGTTCGAGGAACGCCTCCGCCGACCGATGGGTTCGCCGATGGTCACGCGGTTTGGCAACGGCGTGCGGGCCTTGCTGCCCAGCGAAGGACATTTCGACTTTGAAGTCGACGCCGAAATGATTATCTTCGGCTCGACGCGGTCGGATGCTTACGTCGCCATCAAGGGCGAGCCGATCCGGCTCCGCGACGACGGCACGTTCACCGTTCGCATGTCGATGCCCGAGGCCCGCGAAGTGATCCCCATCGTCGCCAGTACCAGCGACGGCGTCGAGCAGCGGACGGTCGTCCTTTCCATCGATCGCAACACCAAGATCATGGAACCCGTCATCCGCGACGCGAACACGTAGGACGCGTAAACGCACATCCGCATGGCATTGTGGGACGGAGCCGTTCTCTTGCTCGGTCGACTCACAAAACTCGACGCCACGCGCGAGCAACTTCTTTCGCTCGTCGAATCGTACGGCAGTTGCGCCGTCGCCATGTCCGCCGGCGTCGATAGCGCCGTCGTCGCCAAGGCCGCGCGGCTCGCACTCGGCGACCGTGCCGTAGCTATCACCGGAGTGAGCGCCAGCCTCGCCGCCGGCGAACTGAGCGAAGCGCGAGCCGTCGCCCAAAGAATCGGCATTCGGCACGAGTCGCTCGACACCGACGAATTTGCCTCGCCGGATTACGTTCGCAACGCCCCGGACCGCTGCTACCACTGCAAGACCGAACTGTACACGCAACTGCGCGCCGTCGCCGACCGCTTGGGCCTGTCCGTCATCGCCAACGGCGCCAACGCCGACGACGCCGGCGACTATCGGCCCGGCATGACGGCGGCCGACGAGCACAACGTCCGCAGTCCGCTCTTGGAACTCGGCATCGGCAAAGCCCAAGTCCGCGAACTGGCGTCCCTGTGGGACTTGCCCGTGTGGGACAAACCGGCGTCGCCGTGCCTCTCCAGCCGGGTGGCTTATGGCGAGGCCGTGACGCCCGAGCGGCTGGCGATGATCGACCGTGCGGAAGCGTGGCTGAAACAGCAAGGCCTCAGCGTCGTCCGCGTTCGCTACCACGCCGGCGATTTGGCCCGCGTCGAAGTGCCGACCGAGGCGATCGCCCGAATCTCGTCTCCGCCCGTGCGCGACGAACTCGTCGTGCTGCTCAAATCGCTCGGCTTCAAGTTCATCACGCTCGACCTGGAAGGATTCCGCACGGGCAGTCAGAATGTAGTTCTGCCGATTCTCGACATCGAACGTTAGTTGACGATGACCCAACCCACCAACATCCTCCACCGGCTGATGGCCGTCGTTCACGACCGCAAGGCGAATCCGCCGGCCAAGTCGTATACGACGAGCCTCTTCGCCGGCGGCGTCGAGAAGATCGGCGCGAAGATCACCGAAGAGGCCGCCGAGGTCGTCGAAGCCGCCGCCGAGCAGGGCGAAGAGGGCCGGCAGCATCTAGTGCGCGAAGCGGCCGACTTGATCTATCACCTCTTCGTCATGCTCGGCCACCGCGACACGGACCTCGCCGAGGTCGAAGCGGAGTTGGCCCGCCGATTCGGCCTTTCCGGGCTGGATGAAAAAGCGGCCCGCGGCTCGTAGGCCTCACGCTCCCGAGGCTGAGTCTGCAAAAAAATCCTGCGCTGTCCCGGCAAGTGGCCTGCTATTTGCTTTCTTTTTCGGCCGCCGTGCGTAGGATGAAATAAGAGAAGCACGTCCGATCACGTCTACTCGCTTCTCGCGGCATTCAGCCAACACACATCCACGCGTCACGTCCCGTTCGTCATTTAGCCCCATTCGCCGTTGAGCCAACGAGCCGCACGAGCAGTCATCTCGCGGCGGCGGAATGCGGGCTCGTGAAAATCGCTCTTGAGTTTTCTTGGCGGTTCGACGAAAGTTCCGCCGCGCCGTCTGCCGATGCGCAGATGATGCGTTACCATGCAAGGAAGCTCCGGGTCGTCGTCAGGCACGTACCTCGGCTAGCAAAGAGCAACATCACGAGCACCGCACCTCGCGCCGCAAGCTGACTGCCACGGCGACTCATGGCTCACGGAGGTGGCCATGTTCGCGGTAGCCGTACTTCTATCGTCTAGCGTTCTCGGCGTCGTCCCCGGCGATCCGCCCGCCGAGAGGGTCGATCTCGTAGAGATCAACCACTGCTACAACCGCGACACGGGCGACCGGCGGTTCGTGCAGATCATCTACTGGGACCGGCAAGGCACCGCCTGTCTGCACGTGCGGCACTGGCACATGGCCGACAAGCTGCACGCGATTCACCCGGCAGGCGACAGGGCGGCGCGCGCCTACACGGTCGTCCGCAAGATCGAAGGACCGCAGGCGGTACAATTCGTTCGCGCCAGTCGCTATCGCGTCACGCACACATTCGACGACCCCGAGGAAGAGGATCGCAAGACGTTTCCGCTGGAAGCTCGGCGGACGATGGCGAAGTGACGTCCAACGCGTTACGCGGTCGGGAGATCGGCCACGACGACGCGTCTTGGGTAAGGCGTTTAGTCCGGCAGCGGCTTACCGCGCGTTTCCGGCGCGAGCCAGATGATCGCCATGCCGACGACGTAGACGAAGCTCATCGCAATGCACGCGCGCGGAAAGCCGCCGTCGATGGCGATCCCGGCGATCGTGGTGTCGTCCTTGAACAGCGCTTCGAGCGGCCCTACTTGCAACACGCCCACGGCGGCCAGAATGCGGCCGAAATTGAAACCGAATCCCTGGCCCGTCGCCCGCACGCGCGTCGGGAAAAGTTCGGGCAAGTACAGCGGCAACCACCCGTAAAACGACGCGGTCGTCGCACCGACGAGAAACGCCATCGCGAGAAACATCGGGCCGTACTCACTCGCGCAAAACACCAGCAGCCATACCGACGCCATCGACGAAAGGCACAACAAGCAGTACGCCCGCCGGCGTCCGAACCAGTCTCCGGACATGGCGGCCAAGATGGTGCCGAGGATCGCGCCAACCGCGGTGACGATGCCGGCGTATTCTTTCGCCGGAATCGAAAGGTCGGCGTTCAACTGATCGGCCCATTTTGGAATCCACTGGGTCAGTCCCCACGTGCCGATAAGAGCTACGCCGGACAGACACGCGCCGAGCATCATCCGGCCGAGTGTCTTTTTCAGCACTTCGGCGTCGGCGGCGGAAGACATTGCCGCTTGCCGTCGCAGGTATCGCCGCACCGGGAACGTGAAACCGATCATCGCGATCGCCAATCCGACGAGCGTAATCCCGGCCGCGGTGAGCAGCCGGATTCCTCCCACCGAAACAGCGTCCGCATACGGGCCGGCCCAGATGTAGATAATCGCCGCCGGTCCGGCCAGCGCGACCAACACCGCTAGCAAGTCACGGCTCTCCCAGGCCTTGGTCGAACCGGTGGCGTGCTCTTGCTTCCATTTTTCCGACTCGGGCACGAACAGCCGGATCAAAAACGTCAACAGCGCCGGTGCCGTACCGAGCATCATCATGATCCGCCAGCCCTGATTGGCGACCAGCCAGTCGACCGAAGCCTGGGCCAAGCCGATCGACAGGAGCGAGGATTTGATGTTTTCCAGCAGCGAGTGCAAGCCAAGTCCGACTAGCGCGACGCCAAGAAATCCGACGTTGGCGGCCGCACCAATCAACCCCGCCATGAACGCTCGCGACCGATTGGGCCAAACCTCCATCACCAGCGCCACGCCGAGCGACCATTCGCCGCCCATGCCGAGCGCGGCGATGAATCGCAGCACCGCCAGATGCCACGCCTCTTGCGAGAAACCGCACAGCCCCGTGAAAAAAGCGTACGTAAATACGCTCAACGTCATCGCCCGCACGCGGCCAACGCGATCGCCGAGCCATCCGAACAACACGCCGCCGGTCGCCGCGCCGACGAGAAACCCGGCCATAACCACGCCGAACCAGATGGATTGAACTTCGGGTGAAGTGCCCTCGAGTAGATCGCGCATCGCCGGCCCGCCGACGAGCGAAAACACGCCCATCTCGGCCCCATCGAACGCCCAACCCAGCAGCGCCGCCGCCAGCGTCAAATATTTCGTACGATTGGTCGCTTCGCCGGGCGCGAGGTTCGTCATGAATTGCTCGATTTCAACTAACGTTCAATTGGCGGCTAATTTAGCTCTCGGCGAAG
>JAJDEG010000431.1 GCA_029259895.1 Planctomycetota bacterium | reverse complement strand
GCTTTTCTGGTAGTGTGTCATTCCCTCGCCCGGCGGCTAGAATGAATAGATCGCCGGTGCGACGTGCCGACGACGCACGATCACTTCCGTAAGGAAGGCCGAACATGGCGACGGACATTCAATCAGAAGCGCAGCAAACGCACGAAACGTACGAAATTCACGCAGCCCATGCCGCGCGCGACCCGCACGAGCAGCAAGAGTTCGTTCTCGGCGATCCCGGCTCGCCTTCGCGGTGGTGGAAGCGCGGCGTATTAATCGTCGCCGCGATCGCCGTGGTCGCCGCCGTCGGTGCTTACATTTCGGCCGCATCGTCGCGCACCGTTTCCGGGCCCCAGCTCACGCACACCATCGCCCGCCGCAACGTCATCGTGTCGGTGACCGAGCAGGGCACGCTCGAAAGCTCCGACAACACCGAGATCAAGTGCAAGGTGCGCGGGTCGAATACCGTGCTGTGGGTGATCGACGCCGGGACCGAGGTCAAGCCCGGCGACGAGTTGGTGAAGCTCGATACGTCGACGATCGAGGACAACATCAACCAGCAGAAGATTCTCTACCAGCGCGCCCTGGCGACGCACACGCAATCGGAAGCCGACGCCGCGGTCGCCAAGATCGCCATCACCGAGTACATCGAGGGCACGTACCGCGCGGCGCTCAAGACGCTCGAAAAGGATCTGGCCATCGGCGAGGCGAATCTTCGCGCCGCCAAGACGATCCTCGATCATTCGCGCCGCATGTTCAAACGGGGATACGTCAGCGAACTGGAGATCGAACGCAACGAATTCACGCTCGAACAGTCCAATCTCGAACTGGAGCTTAAGAAGACCGAGATCGATGTGCTTAAGCGGTTCACCAAGGCCAAGCAAATGGAGGAACTCGGAAGCGCGCTGAAGGCCGCCGAGGCGAAGCTGGCATCGGACAAGGCCTCGCTCGATTTGGAGAAGGCTCGCCTCGATCGCGAGGAACAGCAACTGAAGAATTGCGTTATTCTCGCGGACGCCAGCGGCATGGTGATCTACCCTTCCGCGGCCCAGTGGAAGGAAACGCCCGACATCGAGGAAGGCGCGACCGTTCGCGAAGATCAGTTGCTGCTGATGATCCCCGACCTCACGAAAATGCAGGTTAAGGTCGGCATTCACGAATCGAAAGTCGACCGCATCAAAAAGGGTATGGCGGCCATCATCAGCCTGCAAGACGAGAACATCGACGGAAAAGTGGCGTCCATCGCTACGGTCACACGGCCCGCCGGTTGGTGGACCGGCAACGTCGTGAAGTACGACACGATCGTCGAGCTCGATACCCGCAAGGGCCTCAAGCCGGGCATGAGCGCCGAAGTCGAGATCATCATGGCGCGGCACGAGAACGTCGTCGCCGTTCCGGTCGCGGCCGTCGTCGAACACGAAAAGAAGTTTTCGTGTTGGATCAAAGTCGGCGACGACTTCGAGCGGCGGTTTCTGGAACTGGGCGACACCAACGATCAGTTCATCGTCGTCGAAGCCGGCTTGAAGGAGGGCGACGAGGTCGTGCTCAACCCGCTGGCCTTCATCGACGACGCCCAGCGTGAAGCAATGAAGCCGCTGGGCGAATCGAGCGGCGAATCAAAGAAAGAAGCAAAGGCCGACGCGGCCGACGCAAAGCAACCCGGCGAAGGCGAATCGTCGCCAGACGTCGGCACCAAGCCAGCCAGCAAAAAGCCGAGCGACACCCCAAAGCCCACGGACAAGAAGCCGAAGATTACGGGCAAGCAACTCATCGAGCTGGCCGATAAGAACGGCGATGGCGTGCTCACGATCGACGAATTCGCGGAGAAAGACCGCTCGCGTTTTGCCGCAACCGACGGCAACGGCGACGGCAAAGTCGACGCCAGCGAGGCCCAAGCCGCGCTCGAACGGTTGTCCGAAGAACAGCCGTGATCGTTGCGCGTCATCCGTGCAGCCGAGCGAACCGGCCTTTCCGCGAGCAACGACGTGAGTAGTTCCGCCTTCCATACCGTTCAGCTTGGCCTCAAGAGCCTGATGCTGCACAAGCTGAGAGCCGGCCTCGCCGCACTCGGCATCTTTATCGGCACGACCACGGTCATATGGCTCGTCGCGATGGGCGAGGGCGTCAGCCACAGCGCGCAGCAGCAGATCCGCGATCTCGGCGCCAATAACATCATCGTCCGCAGCAAAGAGGCGCGAACCAGTCGTAACGCCCGGGACCAAAATAGCCGCGTCAAGACTTACGGCCTGCTGCGAGCGGACTACGATCGTATCGTTTCGAACTTGCCCAGCGTCGAGCACGCCGTGCCGATGCGCGAGCTTCGCTTCGAGTTGCGCAGGGACAATCGCGCCGTCGACGCCAAGCTCGTCGGCTGTTCCGAACACTATCTCGAACTCAACCAACTCGAAATCGCCCGCGGCCGCTGGCTCACGCCGCGCGATCGCGGTGAGAAGATCGTCGTGCTCGCCGACGACACGGCCAAACGGCTGTTTCCCTACGAAGATCCAATCGGCAAAACGATCTGGGTTGGCAATGAGTTCTACACGGTCGTCGGTCAGACGAAGCCCCGCACGGCTTCGGCGGCAATCGGCGGCAGTCTCGACGCACGCGAGTACAACCTCGACGCCTACATTCCGTTGACGACGCTACGCCGCCGCGTCGGCGACCTCGTCATTCGGCGAATCGGCGGCGAGTTTCAGGGCGAAATGGTCGAGTTGAGCCAGATCACCGTCACCGTCGACGAGATCGAGAACGTCGACGAGACCGCCGACATCATTACGGCGATGCTGAAAAAGTATCACGAGAACGAAGATTACGCCGTCGTCGTTCCCAAGGAGTTGCTGCGTCAAGCCGAGCGAACGAGGGCGATGTTCAACGTGCTGCTGGTCGTCATCGCCGGCATTTCGCTGCTCGTCGGCGGCATCGGCATCATGAACATCATGCTCGCCACCGTCACCGAACGCACGCGCGAGATCGGCATTCGCCGCGCCTTGGGCGCGAAGCGCAAGCACATCGTCCAACAGTTTCTCAGCGAAACCGTGGTCCTCACCGCCAGCGGAGGGCTGTTGGGCGTCCTGTTCGGACTGCTGTGCGGACCAACGTTTCGCGGCGGACGGGCGCTGCTGTCGATGGTCTCGCCAGACATGCTGCCAGAGATCGTCTACACGCTCGAACCGCGGATCGCGCCTTGGTCGGTGTTTCTGTCGCTGTTCATATCGCTCGGCGTGGGCCTGATATTCGGCGTCTATCCGGCGCGGCAGGCGGCGTATCTCGATCCGATCGAGGCGCTGCGCCACGAATAGTGCCACAAATAGCGCGACGGAAAAGGTGTCGCCGACTCCCGGCGAGATGCGCGTCGCGCGTATGTGGGGCGAACGGAGTGAGGCCCACCGCGCCACGGAGCATCAAATCCGGTGGGCCTCACTCCGTTCGACCCACCCTACGAAATTGATTTCACCCGTGGACACGTGCCTCGGCGTCGCCGGATAGAGCAGGCATTGCCGCACCTTCAACGAGAGCATTTGGCCAAAACGTGCGGATGCGACAGCCGCCCTGCGAACTCGTCTCGGCCGCGATGCTGCCGCCGTGGTGGCCGACGATGCGCCGCACCAGCGCCAAGCCGAGACCGGCCCCGCGGCTCGATTCGTCCAGCCGCACGAACGGATCGAAGACGCGCGTGCGGTCGGCTTCGGCAATGCCCGGCCCGTCGTCGTCGACGTCAATGCGAATGCCGCCGTCGATGCCGCCGTCGATGCCACCGTCGATGCCACCGTCAGTGACAACGGCATCGACGACGACGCGACTCTTCGCGAATCGCGCCGCATTGGCCAGCACGTTTCCGAGCGCGCGATCGAGACCGAGGCGATCGGCCCGAACGGTCGCGCCGGCGGAGCGGAGGCCGTCGGTGATTTCAAACTTAATCGATGGATGTCCGACGGAGTGCTTTTCGATCAGATCCTCGACGACCGGCTGCAGTTCGATGGCCTCGATAGTCAGCCGCGGCTCGATCGTTTCCATCCGCACGTAGCGGAGCAACTCGCCCACCAGCTCGTCGAGTTCCTCGCTCGCGGCCTCGACGGAATCGAGCCGTGCATTGCGCTGCTCGTCATTCTTGGCTTCACGTACGAGGTCGATGGCGAAGCAAATCCGCGCCAGCGGCGTGCGAAGCTCGTGCGACACCGCCTGCAATAACTCGCGCTGCGTGCGGACCATCGTCTCGGTGCGACCCGCCATGTCGTTGAAAGCGTGAGCCAGTGTGCGGGCCGCCTTGACCTTTCGCTCGTCGACGCGAGCGCTCAGATCGCCGCCGGCGATGGCACGCGCCGCCCGTTCGACCAGCCGAAGCTGTGCGACGACGGGCCGCAACAGAAACGCGATGGCTGCGGCGGCTAACAACAAGACCGCACCCAAACCGAGCATGAGATCGGCCTGGCTAGGCCCAACGAACTCGGGGAGTCCGCCGAAGATGAGCGCGTCCTGACTGTTCTCGATCGGTGCCAAAACATAACTGCGATCCTCGTGTCGGATGAACACAGCCTCGTCGCCGTTGGCAAAGCGGTCTCTGGCGTACTCGGGCACGTCTTCGGCGGCAAGAATCGATACGCCGTAGTCGAATTGGCTTTGCAGCCGCACCAGGGCTGCCGCTCGATCCCTCGGCGAAGACGCCGCCAATTCCGCACGTGCCAGTCGAACGCCGCCGCCCAGAGCGTCTTCGATCGCGCGTACGTTCTCCGCTACGTTGCGGTCTTGAAACACGAACGACTGCACGTACCACGCCACCAATAGGATCAGCAGCACGCCGACGTAAAAGCGAATGAAAAGACGCGTCATTGCTCCACCGAAAGCAAGTAGCCGACGCCGCGGACCGACTTGATCCGCTGCGGGTTGATGGAATCGTCGCCGAGCTTCTTGCGGAGCCTCGATACGCGCAAGTCGATCGAGCGGTCGAGCCCGTCGTGCTTGATGCCGTGGATATGTTGATAGATATCGCCCCGGCTGAGCACTTGGCCTGCGCTTTGGGCCAGCAACCACAGCAGATCGAACTCGGCCGTCGTCAAGTCGATCGTCGCGCCCGCCAACTCCACCATCCGCCGCCCGGCGTCGACGACCAGCGATCCCACGGCGACGCGATTCTCCGGCGCGTCGACGTCGCCAGGCAGTGCCTTGCGAAGATGCGCTCGCAACCGTGCCAGCAGCGCCCGGGGACGCACTGGCTTGGCCATATAGTCGTCCGCGCCAACCTCCAGCCCAACCACTTCGTCGATCTCATCGCCACGTGCCGTGAGAATCAAGATCGGACCACTGAAGTGCGGTCGCACGGCGCGACACACAGAGAAACCATCGATGCCCGGCAAGTTGACGTCGAGAATCACCACGTCGGGCGCTTCGTTGGCAATCCGATCGGCCGCGCGATCTCCGCGTCCCTCAATCGCCACGTCGAACCCATGCGGCAGCAGATATTCCGCGACCATCGACGCCAATTCGCGGTCGTCCTCGACCAGCAGCACGCGGTATTCGGCGGTCGCATTCATCGCGTTGAAACTTTCCGCATTGGCCGGTGGTATTTTTCTTGTCGCAAATGTGGCCGCCAGATTCAATCTGATTCTCGCGACGATTCCCGAAGAATCGCGCCGCTGCCCCGGCAACTACCGTTCTAGAATAGCAGATTCTCGACGGCCCCCATGGCTGCATAGACCCCCAGTTACTGGGGGAAACGCTCAGATACGATCGGATACGAAAAACGAGCTGAATCAAACCTTCACGCTCCCTTAAACTATGATCGACGATGGCCTGCGACGCCGTGCAGCGGCCCATGCCGAATGGGCGGTCGAGCAACCACGATTTTTTGCAGCAAGATTACGGCCGTGTGAACGAAGAGACGTCCTGCGTCGATAGGCGCGCGGCCGACGGAAATCCCGCCAGAGAAGGAACACTCATGAGTCGACTTAGCCAACTGTTTCGCTCGAGCGCGAAAGGCACGGCCGCACGCCGCACCACCGGGCAACGCGCACGCAAGCATCGCCGCCGTCATCACGTCGAACGCCTCGAAGATAGGCTGGTTCTCGCTGCGCCTGTCGCGGTCGCCGACGCATTCACAGCGGCGGAAGACAACACGTTGGCCGTCATTCCGTTTGACTTCCAGGCGTCGTTCAACCAACCGCCCGGCGCGAACATCGTGTCGACCGGGGCGTCTTGGCAGTATCTAGATAAGATCCAAAACCAGCTCGGCCGCAACGACACGTACCCGACCGACGGCCAGGGCCGCGTTTGGTACGATCCGGCGTTCGACGCGTCCACGTCGACGGCCTCGATCGGAAGCTGGCTGACGGCGCCCACGCCGCTGCAAGCCGGCGGCATCAACGCCTTTGAAGGCGCGCCGAACGTGCTGGCCGGAATCGGCGCTGCGCCGAACGGCGACAATCTAATCACGACCTATCTTTTCCGCCACGAATTTCAGGTCGACGCCGCCGCGGCCAGCGAGTCGATCGCCACGGCCCAGATCCTTTGCGACGACGGTTGCATCGGCTACGTAAACGGAGTCGAGGCGTTTCGATTAAACATGGAGCCCGACGTGTGGAATCCGCCGGGCCCACTGACGACGAACACGTTCACGACGTTTACGGGCAATGAATCGGATTATGCGGACATGCCGATCGACCTGTCCGCCGTCAATTGGCACGAGGGCACGAATGTCCTTGCCGTCGAGGTTCATCAGGCGGACTTCGGCAGTAGCGACATCGGTTTCGACGCTCGGTTGATCCGTGGCGACGCCGGGTCGGACGGATTCTCCTACGCAGACGACGTGTTTGGTTCCGGTCGGCCCGACCTGGCGGTTGGCAGTATCGAGCCGGCGGAAGGGTTCACCGGCGGCGCGATACGCGTGGTGCTTTTCAATTACTTTCCGTTTTTCGGCGGCGCGGCGTCCGGCGGTTGGTCGCGCGATTTCGAGACGGGCGGTGGCGGCACGGCCCAGGTATCGCTGCGATATCGACTGCAACGGGCTCCCGGCTACGAGCCTGGGGAATTCACAGAGGCCATTCTGTCGATCGACGGCGTGCGATATGGAAACGCGCTAAATAACTCGCTCGTGCGCCACGACGGTGGCGGCGGGTTCGATTCCCAGTGGCAACAGGCCACGTTCAGCGTACCGCTTCCCGCGGGCCAGCATACGATTACGCTTGGCGCGTTCAACAATAATTCCGACGGGCAGAATGAAGTGTCCGCCGCCTACTTCGACGACATCGAAATCTCGTTCTCGGGCGGCGCATCGAGCGTGCTAGAAAACGACACCGATGCCGACGGCGACCCGCTAACGGCGAGCCTCGTGCCCGGCTCGGGGCCGCAGCACGGTACGCTCGTATTTAATCCCGACGGCACATTCTCCTACGCGCCAGAGGCCAACTACCACGGCCCGGACAGCTTCCAATACGTCGCCAACGACGGCACGTCGAACAGCAACCCGGTGACAGTGGCAATCGACGTGCAAAGCGTCAACGACGTGCCGCTGGCGACGCCCAAGTCGTACGACGTCGTCGAAGACAATATGCTCATCGTCGATACGCCCCAGGGCGTGCTGGTGGGTGCTTCGGACGTCGACAATCCGATCGAGGAACTGTTCGGCGTGCTGTTTCAACCACCGGCAAACGGCACGGTGATTCTCAACGCCGACGGGTCGTTCGAGTACACGCCGAATCCGGATTTCCACGGCATCGACACGTTTCGCTTCGCCGTGTCCGACGGCACGGACGATTCGGCCGACGCCGTCGTGAGCATCACGGTGTCGCCGGTCAACGACGCGCCGGTGGCCGTTCCGGACAGCTATACGGTCGTTGAAAACACGACGCTCGTCGCCGATCAACTCGGCGCGTCAGGTTCACAGATCATCGTGCCGCGCGGTTCGGTGTGGCGCTATCTCGACAACGGCAGCGACCAAGGCACGGCGTGGCGAACCGTCGCCTACGACGACAGTGCATGGGTGCAGGAGAACGACCCGAACAACTTCGGCGCGGAATATGGCTACGGCGACGCCGGCGACGGCCGTCCCGAAACGACCGTCGTCGGCTTTGGCGGCGACCCGCAGAACCGACACGTCACCACTTATTTCCGCAAAGTTTTCGACGTGCCAAACGCCGCGATCGTCACCGACCTGACCGTGTGGCTGATGCGCGACGACGGCGCGGCAGTCTACCTCAACGGAACGGAACTATTCCGCGACAATCTGGCGGAAGGTGCGACGTTCAACACCTTTGCCTTCAACTTTGCCGGCGGCAACGAAGAATTCACGTTCTTTCAGTATCCCGTGCCCATCGACGCGCTCGTCGACGGGCAAAACTTGCTCGCCGTCGAGATACATCAAAACTCACCTCAAAGTAGCGACATCAGCTTCGACCTCGAACTCGAAGCCACCGTCGTCGACGGCGCGGCGGGGGTTCTCGTCAACGACCGCGATGCCGAGAACGATCCGTTCACGGCGGTCCTAATGCAAAACGTCGCCCACGGCACGCTCGCGCTCAATAGCGATGGGACGTTCACGTATACGCCGAATCTCGATTTCATCGGTGTGGATTCCTTCTCCTATTTTGCCACGGACGATCAGGACAATAGCCTGCCCACGACGGTCACCATCACCGTAACGCCGGGCCCAAATGATGTCCCCGTCGCCGTGGCGGAATCGTACACGACGGACGAAGACCAGGCGCTCGCCGTTTCGTCGATTGCGGCCGGCGTGCTGGCAAACGACACCGACGGCGACCTGGAGCCGCTCACGGCAAGTATCTTTGCCCAGCCGGCCAATGGCTTCGTCGCCATGAATCCAGACGGCACGTTCGTCTACACTCCGAATGCGGACTTCTTCGGCGTCGACACGTTTACCTATCGCGCATTCGACGGTCGCGATTTTTCGCCGCCGGCGACCGTGACAATTACCGTAAATCCGATTCCGGACGCTCCGCGGGCCGTCGACGACCGATACTTCGTGACCCCGGGCATGTCGTTCGTGGCCGGCGTGGCCAATGGAGTGCTTGCGAACGACCGCGACCCGGACGGCCAATCGATCACATCGTCGATCGTGTCGCAGCCGCCGGCCGGACAGGGGACGGTTTCGCTGACGTCGATCGGCGCGTTTAGCTATACGCCGCCGGCGGCTTTTCGCGGCGTGACGAGCTTCACGTATCGTGTTTCCGACGGCAGCATGTTCTCGAACGTCGCCACCGTGACATTGATCGTCGACAGCGCGCCAACGGCGACCGGCGGCGCTTATCAAGCCGACGAGGATACGACGTTATCGATAAGCGCCGCCAATGGCGTGCTGCAAGGCGATACCGATCCGGAGGGCGACCCGCTGACGGCCGTCGTCGTTACGCAGCCTGCAAACGGCACGCTCACGCTCGCCGCCGATGGCTCGTTCACGTACACACCAGCGGCGAACTACTTCGGGCCGGATTCGTTCACTTATGCAGCGAACGACGGCGACCAGAATTCGTTGCCGGCGACGATCGCGATTACGGTTCTGCCCGTCAACGACGCACCCGTGGGCATCGCCGACCAATTTGACGTGTTTCGCGACGAAACGCTCGTTGTCGCGGCGGCGAGCGGTGTGCTCGTCAACGACGTCGACGTCGATAGCACGGGATTGACCGCGTCCTTAGCGCCCGGCGGCGAACCGCAGTTCGGTCTGGTGACGCTCGGCGCGGACGGGTCGTTCAGCTATACGCCGAACACGGATTACATCGGTCCGGATAGCTTCACGTATCTGGCGTCCGACGGCTCGCTGCAGTCTTTGCCGACGACCGTAACGCTGAACGTGACGTCGGCGGCGAACCTCGTCGTCATCAACGAGATCATGTACCACCCGTCGTCGGAAAACGACGCCGAAGAGTACATCGAATTAGTTAACCTCGGCATCGGTACGATCGACTTGGCCGGTTGGCAGTTCGATCGGGGCGTCAGTTTCACGTTCCCCGCGGCGTCGATTCCCGGCGGTGGCATTCTCGTCGTCGCAGCCGACGTGGCATCGTTTTCGGCCAAATATCCGACGGTCACGAACGTCGTTGGCGGCTGGACGGGACGGTTGAGCAACAGCGGCGAGGAAGTCCGCCTCATCGATCAGGACGGCGAGCGCATCGACGGAGTCGACTACGCCGACGAGGGTGACTGGGCCGTTCGGCGTCGCGTGAACGACGGCGGGGCGCAAGGTTGGGACTGGATCGCCGAGCACGACGGCGGCGGACGCTCGCTGGAATTGATCAATCCGCTGCTCTCCAACCAGCGCGGGCAGAATTGGGCCGCGAGTACGCTCGACCAAGGCACGCCCGGTGCGGCCAATACCGTTGCCAGTGCATCTACAGCGCCGGTCATTTGGGACGTGTCGCACAGTCCCGCCGTGCCGACGTCGACGGACACGGTGACCGTGTCCGCGAAGTTGGCCGACGTGCAGGATGCTTCGATTACGGGCACGGTGATGTATCGCGTGTCGACGGCCAGTCCTGGACCGTTCATTAGCGTCCCGATGTTCGACGACGGCATGCACGGCGACGGGGCGGCCGGCGACGGCGTGTACGGCGCAACGCTTCCCGCTCAAGCCAACCTCGCGGTCGTCGAGTTCTACGTCCACGCGGCCAACGATTCCGGATCTCAGCGTACTTGGCCCGGACCGACCGACGCCACGGGAACGCAGGGCGCAAACCTGCACTATCAAGTCGACGAAAGTCCCTACGCCGGCGATCAACCGGTGTACCGGCTGATCATGACGGTCGCCGAGGACAATCTGTTCCGCAACATCAATCGACAGAGCAACGCCCAGATGAACGCCACGTTCGTCAACGTCGACGGCACGGGCACCGACGTCGTTTACAACACGGGCGTGCGTATTCGCGGTTCGGGCAGCCGGTTCCGCGCCGTGCCAAACTTCCGCATGAACATCCCTAGCGATCGCGCGTGGCAAGGGGTCGACTCGATCAACCTCAATACGCAGTACACGCACGCCCAGTTGGCCGGCATGAGTCTGTTTGAATTGGCCGGGCTGTCGTTCGAGGAGCCGACGGCCGTGCAGATGCGCGTCAATGGCGAGAACCGCGCCGTCGAGGAGCGGCAGCACGGATCGTACGTTCGCCTGGAAACGACCGGCTCGCAGTGGGCTCAGAACCACTTTCCCAAAGACGCCAACGGAAACTTCTATCGCGGCAACGGCAACCTGACGTATCTCGGCGAGAACGAGGCGTTGTACGTCAATCAGTACAACAAGCAAACGAACGGCGCAGAAAACGATTACAGCGACATGATAGCGCTCACGCGGGCCCTCGATCCGACGGAAACGCCGGATGCCGTATTTGTCGACACGGTCAAGCAGGTAATCGATATCGATCAGTGGATGCGGTTCTTCGCGCTCAATACGCTGTTGGTCAACGAAGAAAACGGCCTGATCAACGGCAACCAAGACGATTACAGCCTGTATCGCGGCGTCGTCGATCCACGGTTCGATCTCGTCGTCCACGACTTGGACACGGTGCTCGGCGAAGGCGATTCGTTCGGCGACTTCACCCGCAACATCCTCAACGAGCTGCGTAACAATCCCCGTTTGCGGCGACTTTTCGATCAGCCCGAGTTCCTCAACCTATACTACCACCACTTGATCGACTTGTCGGACACGGTATTTTCGCCGGCGGTCATTGAGCCGCTGCTGGATAACTTGCTCGGTTCGTGGGTTACGCCGGCGAACATTGAGGCGATGAAGACGTTTGCCCGCGATCGCGTGGCGTACGTTCGTTCGCAGGTGCCGCCGCTTAGTGCGTTTGCGTTTGCGTCGATCGACGGCGAGCCGGCGGAAGTGACGCCGTTTACGACGGCGTCGATTACGGTCGGCGGTGCGGGCGTGGTGAGCTATCAGTTCAGCTTCGACGGCGGGCCTTGGAGCGAGGATTTTTTGGTCGCGACGCCCCT
>JAJDEG010000044.1 GCA_029259895.1 Planctomycetota bacterium | reverse complement strand
GCACAGCGCGTTCGCGTCGTCGGTCGACGCGCTGCGCGAGTTTGGCGAAGAGACGCTGCTGTTTCTCACGGCGCTCGCGCCGTGGCTGCCGCTGATCGTGGCGGCGTACTTTCTGGCGCGGTTCGTCCTGCGGCGACTTGGGCGGCGGATCGCCGCAGCGAGGAAAAAGGCAGCCGAGGCGGCAGCCGCTTCGCAGGCAGCGACTGCGTCGTAGGCGGGGACCGCCAGAACTGCGCGACGAGGCGCGAAGGGAGAGTCGCGAAGGGAATTGTCACGGAGTTGTAGTCGGCGAATGGATTCGCCTCTGACCGTCCGACCGCTCACAGCCCCAAGAGTTCGATTTCTGTATCGAAGCGGACGGCGATGACGGACCAGTTGCGCGCGGTCGTCGCCGTAATGCCGCTTGCCGGGCGTTGGTCGCGGTAGAAGGTGACGTACCACACGACGGGGAAGTTGTCGCACTTGTAGAGATACTTGACGAGCAGAACGTCGGTGCCGATGCGTTTGGCTTCGATGCGCTCGGCGGCGCGGAACGCTCCGTATCGGGACTCCAGTTCGGCCGAGCGGGCGACTAGCGTTTCGATGGCCTGTTTCTTGCCGGCGAGCGGGCCGCCTTTGAGGAGCGTTTCGTAGGTTTGCTCGACGGCGCTTTTGTCGGCGGCCGTTTGCTTAGCGGCGAGGTTTTCGAGAAAGGTCCGCACGCGGGCGTCGGCGGCGGCGATGATTTCTTCGGTCGTGGCGTCGGTCGTTTGGGCGGCGGCGAAATCGGCACAAGGCCCGGCGGATAGGAAGATGGCGAGGGCAGCGGCCAAGAGTGCCGGCGAGGCGGGACGAACGAAACGGCGAAACATGACGGCATCCTCTTGCTGAGACTTTTCTTGGAACGAGCGACGGCGCAATTTGGTCGGCGAAAGGATTCGCCTCCTACAATCCCGTGCTCGATCAATTATACGACGCCGACGGTCGGGCTGCTGGTCGCGAGAAGCGAACGGACTTCGGCGGCGATGAAGAACGAGCCGGTCACGCAGACGAGGGCGTCAGGACCGGCGAGCGATTGGGCGAGCGATTGGGCGGCGGGCCAGGCTTCATCGAGCGTTGCGAATTGCTGAACGCGACCGCCTGTGAAGTCGCTGGCCGCGTCGAAAAGCTCTTCGGTCGCGACGCCGCGGGGATTGTTGCGATAACGGGTGACGATCACGTCGTCGAACCGCGGCACGAGCCGCTCCAACATGCCGCGGTAGTCCTTGCCCTTCGTCGTGGCGAACACCAACACGCGGCGGCGAGCCGTGAAGCACTCGTCCAATGCTCGAACGAGCGCTTCGATGGCAGCGACGTTGTGCGCGGCGTCGACGACGACGGTGGGGTGCCGCCAGACGACTTCGACGCGAGCCGCACATTGCGCCGAGGCCAGGCCGCGGCGGATCGCCTCGTCGGGAATCTGCCAACCTAACTGGCGTAGTTCGTGAATCGTCGCCAGGGCGAGGGCGGCGTTGGCGGCTTGATGTTGGCCGAGGGGGCCGAGCGCTGCGGCGTCGAGTTGCCAAATCGGTGAAGCCGTGTGGTGACGAAAGTCGATCGCGCCGGGCCGCGGTTCGTCGGCGACGTGCTGCGGCGGCCGATAGGCGACGGTAAAATCGCGATCGAGTTCGACGAGCGGGCAACTTCGCTCGGCGGTGGTCTTGCGGATGACCTCGCGGGGTTCGTCGGCGATGACGCCGCTGATGACCGGAACGCCGGGCTTGATAATGCCGGCCTTTTCAAAGGCGATTTCGGCGAGCGTATTGCCGAGCTGTTCCATGTGGTCGAAGCTGATGCTGGTGATGACGCTTACGAGCGGCTGGCAGACGTTGGTCGAGTCGAGCCGTCCGCCGAGGCCGACTTCGAGAACCGTCGCATCGACGCCGCGGCGGGCGAAGTGGAGCAGGGCCATCGCCGTGGTGACCTCGAAGTAGGTCGGTCCGTGACTGCCGGCGGCCGATTCTTCCGCGTCGAGCTGCGCGACGACAGGCCGCACGCTCTCGACGAGCGCCGCGAGTTCGTCCGCCGAACAGGTCTGGCCGTCGACGACGAAGCGCTCTTCGACGCGGTCGAGATGCGGCGACGTGTAGAGGGCCGTGCGGCGGCCGGCTTGCGAGAGCATCGACGCGATCAACGTGGCGGTCGAGCCTTTGCCCTTGGTGCCGGCGATGTGGACGATCTGCTGTCCGACGTGGGGCGAGCCGAGCCGGGCAAGCAACTCGCGCATGCGGTCGAGGCGAAAGTTTTCCTCGCGATAGGGCACGACCGCTTGACGTTCGTAGTTGACGCGGCCGAGGAGAAACTCGACGGCGGCGGACGAAACGGTAGCCATGCAATTCGTCGGTCGCCAATGCGATCCGCTGCGGTGAAGTGAAGCGCTGAGCCGATCGCACAGCGTCGAAAAGTCCAACGATCACGCGATTTTACACGGCGACTGCGAGAATGTCGCGGGGCAGGCAACGTGTGCGGCGCGGAACGGCGAACGGAAAAGCTTGTCACCGCGCGCGCCGCCGTACATCATACGGGCAGTCTAGTGGCTGCAAACCCTCTTGCCCCC
This sequence comes from Planctomycetota bacterium, assembly GCA_029259895.1. GTDB lineage: Bacteria > Planctomycetota > Planctomycetia > Pirellulales > PLA5 > PLA5. The sequence continues at coordinate 981 of JAJDEG010000044.1, read as the reverse complement.
CGCCGATCGCCGCACGGGCGTTCGTCCGGAATTACGTCCAACAGGAGACCGATGATGAATTGCCGCAATTTTGCTGGCCGGTTGGCCTTGGCTATCGTTTGCTTTTCGGCGTTTGCCGCGTCGGTGCGCGCCGACGATTTGACCGTCGTCGGCGACGTGCCGGAACAAGCGTTCGAGGCGCAGGTGAAACGGGTCGTGGCCGCGCTGGATTTTGTCGGCGCGCCGCTTACCAAGGAGCGGGCCGCGGACGTCGAAAAGGCGATCGAAGAGAAAGACTCGTCGGCGGCGCTGCAGAAGCTGCTCGATCCGCTGTGTTTGGTCGAGGTGAACGTCAATCCCGAGTCGCGGGTGAAGGTCGCCATCGGTCCGGCGGCGAAGAAGCTGGTGCAGAATGGCTGGACGGTATTTCTGGTCAAGGTCCACAACGAGGCGGGCGTGACCGCGCCACTGGCCTGCAAAAGCCCGAACGCCGCGCCGCTCTATCAACGTTCGAGCGGCAGTCCCGATCCGAAGCCGTCCGTCAAAGAGAGCGACGTGCCGCATCGTTGGCTCGATGTGAGCATGCTGGAGAAGCAGCCGCTCAACGTTCGGCTGTCGGGTCTGTTGGTCGAGTATCGCGTGATTGAGCTTTACGCGCGCACGCCGGGCAAGCACGAGGCGAAGCTGGCGTTCGACGTCGGCCAAGGGACGCAAGACCTCGGCTTTCGCAATGAGGCGAACGTTCTGTTCGACGTCGCCAAGGGCGTCGATGTCGTGCTCAACGTGATCGACGACGACGGCACGCCGACCACCGGGCAGTTCGTGTTTCGCGATCCGCGGGGCCGCGTTTATCCGTCCCGTTCGCGTCGGCTCGCGCCGGACTTTTTCTTTCACGATCAGATTTATCGCCATCACGGCGAGAGCGTTTCGCTGCCACCGGGGCAATATGAGGTCGTGTTCACGCGCGGGCCGGAATACACAATCCAGCGACGGACCCTGGTC
>JAJDEG010000430.1 GCA_029259895.1 Planctomycetota bacterium | reverse complement strand
GCGATCGACGACTTTCGCGCCGCGGCGAAGCTCGACGGCGACGTTCGCGGCCGCGTCAAGCCGGCTCTCTCCGAAGCCCTGCTCGTCCGCGGTCGTGCTCGCAACGAGCAGGCCCAGCAGGCGGGCAAGATCGAGATCTTCGACGCCGCGATCGAGGACTTGACCGAATCGATCACGCTGGCGCCGAGCGGCGAGGGATATTCCGCGCGCGGATTCGCCTACAACGCCAAGGGCGAGTACGACAAGGCGGTCACGGACTTTGGCCGCGCCTTGGCGATCGATCCCCGCAACGTACTCGCGCTGCACAACCGCGGCTTCGCCCACAATGCCCTGAAGAAGTACGACAAGGGCATCGAAGACCTCACCGCCGCGATTCTGCTCAAGCCGAACGATCACCCCACGGCCTACAACAACCGCGGCTTCGCCCATTTGCAATTGGGTCACTTCGCCGAGGCGATCGACGACTACACGGAAGCAATTCGGCAGAGCCGCGTGGAGGCGACGCAGTCGAAGGTGGGCCTCGCCTTCGCCTTTCGGGGGCGCGGCGAGCGATTCGAGAAGCAGGGCGACTTCGAGCGTGCTGAAAACGACTACACGAAGGCCCTCGAACACGCCGCACCGGTTCCCTCGCTCGCCGCCGACCTCCGGTCGCGAATCGCCGCCATCGCGTCGAATAGCGCCACGGCGCTGGCCGCGAAGGGCAAGCTCGGCGAAGCCCTCACGGTCGCCCAGCAATACGTCGTCCGCCATCCCAACGAAGCCGAAGCCTACGCCACGCGAGGCTATGTTTACGCCGCGCGTCGCGCGTTCAAGGAAGCGTTAGCCGATTACGGCAAGGCTATCGAATTGGAACCGAAAAACGCCAATTACCCCATGCGCCGCGGCATGGTCAACGCCGCCGCCCGCAATCCGGTAGCGGCCATTGCGGACTTTTCCGCCGCGATCGCCATCGACAAGAACCTGTCCGAGGCCTACGAGCTGCGAGCCAACGCCTACGAACAACGCGGCGCAGCCGGCGACGCCGCCAACGCCGCCGCCGATCGCAAGAAGGCCGCGGAACTCTCAAAGGCTGTTCCCGAAGCGCCGCCGGCACCCGCTCCGTAAAGTCGGCCGCTCGCGTAGACGTACCGAAGCCGACACCGGGTGCTGACACCGAGCACCGGCATCCGTCTGATCCATCGGCTCGGTTCGCCACGATGTCGCTCGATAAGCACCAGCAGTGCGTTGAACGCCACCGTTTCGCTCGCGGGCACAAATTTACGACTCAATCGGACCCATTGGGCATAGGTCGTGAAAGCCGCTTTCACCAACCCCAGATTACTGAAGAACTTTCTCTCCAATTATAAGGCGGCTCCGTCGAACTGTTTTTGTATGTCGTGCGTCTATCACCTACCGATGCTGGTTGCCGCGATACCTGTCGCCGCGTTTGTGATAGGGATGACAGGACCGGCGGCCAGTGCTGATGAAACCGGGGCGGAATCGAGGTTCGAGGAGCACGCCGTCGAGTTTCACAACCAGGACGTGAAACTTGCCGGAAGTCTGCTTTTGCCAAGAAGCGAAGAACCGCTTCCGGCCGTTGTCTTTGTTCATGGCGCGGGCCCACAAACTCGAGAGTCGTACCGTGAGCTGGGGGAATATTTCGCGAGCCAGGGTATTGCCGCATTGATATACGACAAGCGCGGAACGGGTCAGTCCGGCGGCGACTACGAGAGTCATGAGCCCTACGAGAATCTCATCAATGACGCTTTATCGGCTGTCGCCCTTTTGAAACAGCGCCGCGAGATCGCGCCATCTCAGATTGGCATGTGGGGGCTCAGTCAAGGGGCGTACATCAGCGCCGCCGCGGCGTCCCGATCGGAGGACATTAGATTCATCGTTGCCGTGGGGGCGTCCGTCGCCGACGGCACGAAGTTCTACTATCGTGATAACCTGTTCCGGAGGTATGGGCTTTCGGACACATTGCGTGACGTGGCCGAGAAAGCGCAGATCGGCCAAGATAGTTTGCCCCACAATTTGCAAGGCGAACCCCTGCTCTCTACATTCGCGCCGAGATCCTATCCTCCGCCCGAAGCGTACGTGCATCCCGCATGGAGCCACGTCGACCAGCCGGTATTGGTGATGTGGGGACAACTGGATCAACACCAACCGGTCGGCGAGAGCATCGCGGGTTTGAAGAATTCGCTGGCCCAGGCGAACAATAAGAATTGGACGATGATCATTCTGCCGCGGGCCAATCACGATCTGGGAATCTCCGAAACGGGCGAGCTTCACCGAAAATGGCTTGGCTACCCGCCGGGCGCATTGAAAACGATGTCCGATTGGGTCCACCGAGTTATCGATGACGCAGCGCAGATCGGCACCATGAAACAGGAGGGCTTCGCCCAAAAAACAGGGGTTCTTTCCAAGTTGGAACGCTACGAAAGTCTGCGATGGTATGGCAACGGGACCGTCCAGGTAGCACTTTGGATCGTCTTCCTCATCAGCTTTCTTGCCAACACGATCGCGGGTGTTCGGAAGGGTTTGCGCCGATTATTTCACCGAAAGCAGAGCGCGGCTTTTCAAGCATCTGACAAGGCACTAAATCTCAAACGCGCGCTCTGCGCCCTCAACTTGCTGATGCTGGTCGCGATGACGATCACCGTGCAATTGGTACTCGACCAAATTTACCCGAGCTGCCCGACCGTCCTGATGTACCTTCCGCTCCTTGGGACGGTGTCCACGCTCGCGACCATCGCCCTGCTGATTGTGCTTGCCAGGACTCGCCGCGACGACGGCTGGACAGTAGCTCGGAAATTCCGCTGCTCACTTGATGTTCTTTGTTTGATCCTTTTTGTTCCATACATGTTCTACTGGAACTTGATCGGCTTTCGCTTTTGATGGCCTGCATACGCATTTGCGTGACTTCGTACCTCACATGACTTAGTCATTGTGCAGCCTGAAACCAGATGACGTAATTCTCAATCGCGAGTAAGAGCGTCGCCAACCGCATCATGTGGGCGTGTCCTGAGGCCGTTCGCCGAAAATCGTGGACCCGCGGCGGCGATTCCGTTCGATCACACTTGGTCCGCCAGCGGCTTGCCTTGCATATCTTTTTCTGGGAATCGTCGCGACGCCAGTGGACAGAATACGTTGGACGGATTTACGTAAAAGCTCCTGCCGCGAACGTGCGTCTTCACGTCGCGCATTTTGTGAGCGCCGAGTCCGACTTGGACGGTTTCCGAGTAGTTGTACGAGCCCTGATACGCCGTGTCGCCGACGATGATCTTGCGAACGTTCACTTTTTGCTTCACCGCTGCGATATGGTCGCGGCCTTTGTTCTTAAGAATGAGTTCCAGCGAACCGCCGGTGTTGTCGGGGCTGATTAGCTTGAATACCGGCGTATCGTTTTGCCCTTTGATCTTGTCCACGTAAACCGCTTCCACGGCGGCAACTTTCGGCGTGCTGCCGTAGTGGAAGATCGTCGACCCCGCGGTCATTTGATACCACAGCCGGTTCGATGGATCCTGATACACCGCGCCCGCTAGAGCGTTCTTCGTCGCGATGCGATCGATCGCGTCCGTGTGGACGACCTCGTGGCTCGCCTTCGCCGGGCAGTTCGCCGGCACTCGGAAGGGCGGTGGATCGAGTTTGCCCCAAGGGTTCTTGCGATAGTTTCGATGATAGCGATTGAAGGTTTGAGTCGCGTGGCAGTCGAGCAAGAAGGAGAACCGTTGCACCTGGCGGCGAACGCGTTTGGCGACGTCTTCCGGCACTCGCTCGAGCGTCGCCGGAGCGACGTTGAAATAGTTGCGGACCTTACTCGCCCACCGCGGCAGTTTGTGCGGGAAGACGGTCTTCCATCCACCGGTCGCTAGGACCGAAAAATAAACGTCCTGTGCGGACACACCGATCCATTTGCGGTAATTCCTCAGGTCGTTGATGTTCATCGTGGGACTCCTGGGCGAAGTTTTTCTTGTGGGCGCCGGGCGCTACGATTTCGTTTGGCAGAGCACGCGATGCGTCGTGGAAGAATCCTGCGAAACTAGGAATTCGTCGGGAGCGAAATGATCGCGGCGATCCGTGACGGTCAGCGGATGGCCGCCGTCTTCTCCTTTAAGTAAGCGAAATCTTTCGGCGTTTGTTACACCGATGACCGCCGCCATCCGAGCGTCGCCGCTGGACGAGCCACCCATGTCGGCCTATGCTGGACGGCATCCCGCCTTCGCGAGCCCCGAATCCCAAGGA
>JAJDEG010000429.1 GCA_029259895.1 Planctomycetota bacterium | reverse complement strand
ATATCCGCGGCGGAGTTGGTTCATCAAAACCACCGCGTTCAAGGACGCGATGCTTGCTAACAACGCGAAGATCAACTGGCTGCCCGACCATATTCGGGACGGCCGGTTTGGGAATTTCTTGGAGTCGAACGTCGATTGGGCCTTGTCGCGCGAGCGATACTGGGGCACGCCGCTGCCGATTTGGGTCTGTGACAAGACCGGCGAGAAAGAGGCCATCGGCAGCTACGAAGAACTCCTAGCCCAAGACGACGTGCAAGGTACCGACGTGTGGGACGCCGCCAAGAAGGCCAATCCCGAACTGCCCGACGACCTCCGCGTTCACAAGCCGTACATCGACTCGGTAACGTACAAGTCGAAGCACGCCGAGGGCGCGCGGATGCGGCGCGTTACCGAAGTGATCGACTGTTGGTACGACAGCGGGGCGATGCCGTTTGCGCAGTGGGGCTATCGCGGCGAGGACGGCGCCAAAGAGGCCGCCGCCAAGTTCGACGAGCAGTTCCCGGCCGACTTCATCAGCGAAGCGCTCGACCAAACTCGCGGCTGGTTCTACAGCCAACTCGCCATCAGCACGATGTTGTTTGGGGAAGGGAGCGGGGAGCGGGGCGCGGGACTCGGGGAAGCCGCGAACCAAGAATCTTCTAGCCCCGAACCCCGAGCCCCGAGCCCCTTTCCTCACCCGTTTAAGAACTGTATCGTCCTCGGCCTCATGCTCGGCGAGGATGGGCAGAAGATGTCGAAGAGCAAGCGGAACTACCGCGAGCCGGGCGAGATCTTCGACAAGTATGGAGCGGATGCGCTGCGGTGGTACTTCTTTGCCAATCAGCCGCCGTGGACTGGCATTCGCTATAGCGAGCAGGCGATCAAAGACAGCGTGCCGGAGTTTTTGCTGCGGCTGTGGAATTGCTATTCGTTCTTCGTGATTTATGCGAACATCGACGGCTTCGACCCGGCGGAGAAGCTGGGGCGGGAGCTGGGGGCTGGGGGCTCGGGGCTCGGGAATGTTGGGCAACTGACGCCTGACGTTCTTGCTACGGCTGCGGACTTTCGCCCTTACCAAGACCGCCGGCCGCTGGATCAGTGGATCATTAGCGAGTTGAACCGAGCGCTGCGGGACGTTACCGCGTCGATGGATGCTTACGACAACTTTGGGGCTTGCCAGCGGATCATCGAGTATGTCGACGGGCTATCGAACTGGTACGTGCGGCGGGCGCGGGATCGGTTTTGGGCGGAGGACAAGCGCGACCCCGACAAGCTGGACGCCTATTGGACGTTGTACGAATGTTTGGTGACGACGGCGAAGATGGTTGCGCCGTTCGTGCCGTTTTTGGCCGAGACGATGTGGCAGAACCTAGTGGCCGACGTCTTTGGAGAACGGACGCCCGAGAGCGTGCATTTGTGCGATTATCCGGCGGCCGACGAGGCGGCGATCGATGACGTGCTGATCGAGCGGATGAGTTTGGGCCGCGAGATCGCTTCGCTCGGCCGAGCGGCGCGGATGGCGGCGAAGCTGAAAGTGCGACAGCCGTTGGCGAAGGTGGAGATCGTGCTGGCCGACGACACGCATCGTGCGTGGCTCGAATCGATCGAAGAATCGATCCGCGACGAGTTGAACGTCAAGCAAGTCGAATACACGACGCACGGCGAGCAGTACATCACGTACCAGGTGCTGCCGAGTTTCAAACGCCTTGGCCCACGGGTGGGCAAGCACTTGCCGGCGCTGAAGCAAGCCCTAGCCGCGTCCGACGGAGCGAAGTTGCTCGCGGACATGAGCGCGGCGGGCAAGATCGCGCTCACCATCGGCGGCGAGGCGATCGAGCTCGACGGCGAGGATATCGAGGTCCGGCTGCAAGCCAAGCCGGGTTGGCAAGCAACGCAAGGCAAGAACTGTGTTCTCGTCCTCAACGTTGAATTGACTGGTGACCTTATTCTGGAAGGTATCGCCAAAGACATTGTGCGCGTGATTCAGGAACAGCGCAAGGCTCAAGACCTCGAATACACTAAACGTATCAGTGTACGAATCGCTACGGCGAGCGAAGAAGTATTCGAGGCAATCAAAGCGCACAACAGCTTTATCCAGCGGGAAACACTTTCGCGGGTGCCCCCGATCGTGGTCAATACAGATAAAACGCCGATGGACGCGATAGAGGCCACCATCGCCGACCAAACGGTGTGGGTTTGCGTAAACCCAGAGGATTAGGTGAGGGCGATACGCAGGCGACCAAAGTTGAAGTCGTCCCAAACTCGCCAAAGACGCTGTCGAGGTCACCATTGCCGCGAAAATGGTGTGGCTGTCGTTACAGGGCGTTGGTTGACGCGAAGGACGGTACAGGCTCGCTGAATGTCGACGCGAGGGTTTGTTACGCCCGCGTGAATTCGCGGAATCGCCGCATTAGTTCGCGGGTTACGGTGCCCGGTTTGCCGTCGCCGATGGTTCGGTCGTCGACTTTGACTACGGGGATGACTTCGGCGGCGGTGCCGGTGAGGAAGCATTCGTCGGCGATGTAGACGTCGTGGCGGGTGAGGGCGATTTCGCGAACGACGATGCCGTCGGTGCGGGCGAGTTCGATGACGGCTTCGCGGGTGACGCCTTCGAGAATGCCAGCGTCGATGGGCGGGGTGAGGACGTCGCCGTTTCGGACGAGGAAAATGTTATCGGCCGTGCATTCGGCGATTTCGCCCTTGTGGTTGAGCATGAGGGCTTCGGAGCAGCCGGCTTGCAGGCCCTCGATCTTGGCCATGATGCTGTTGAGATAGTTGAGCGATTTGACCCGCGGGCTGAGCGCGGCGGGGTGATTGCGGATCGTGCTGGCCGTGACGATC
>JAJDEG010000428.1 GCA_029259895.1 Planctomycetota bacterium | reverse complement strand
CGACGGCAACCTCCGATCCGCCGCTCCCCTTGCCGCAGCCTTGCTGGACTTCGACTTCGTAAACGCCGGCCTTGGGGACTTCAAATTCCCAGTCGGCCCAATCGTCGACGATCGTCCAATAGCCCAGCACGTTCTTGTGCGACTGCGGTTCGTATTGCAGCTTCTTGCCGTGCGTGCGGGCGTCCTTGGCGTGTAGCCGAATGTCCCCCTTGGCCGGCGTGACGTGCGGCCGCTGGCCCTTGGTGGCGGCGTTCATCGCTTTGCGCCACGCCGGCCAATGCGGCTCCGTGGCGGCGGCGGTCGCTTCGCCGACCAGCAGCGAAGGGTCTTGGTCGACGTAGAGCCGGCGGTGCAGCGCCTCGTCGAAATCGGGATTCGGCGTCGGCATTCTTGCGCCGACGCTTTGCCGCCACGCGTGCAGCTTGGCAAGAAGTTCGCCCGAGCGGGCAAGTTCCGTTTGTGCGAGGTTCTCGCTTTCGCCGACGTCGCTGGCCAGGTTGAACAACTCGACGCTGTCATCCTCATATTGCTCGACGAGTTTCCAATTGCCTTGGCGAATCGCGCCCGCCGGACGACCGCCTTGGTTGGTGTAGTTGGGGAAGTGCCAATACAACGGGCGTTCGTCCATCGCTTCGCCGCGAAGGAGCTTCGTGATATCGACGCCGTCGAGCGGACCGACCGTTTTGGCCGGATCGACGCCGGCCGCATGCAGCAGCGTCGGCACGAGATCGGTCAGCACGACCGGCGTCTCGCACGTACTATCCGCGGCAACGACGCCCGGCCAGTGGACGATCAACGGCTCGCGCAATCCGCCTTCGTACATATAGCCCTTGCCAGCGCGAAACGGCCGGTTGTGCGTGGCCGGCGTGCCGGGGAATTCCAGCACGTGCAGCCCGCCGTTGTCGCTGGTAAAGATGAAGATCGTGCGATCGGCAATCCCCAGCGTTTCGACCTTCGCCATCAGCCGCCCGACCGTGTCGTCGAGCGTCTCAATCATCGCGGCATACATCGGATGAAAGGCGTCGCGGTTCTTCTCGACGAGTTCCTCCTTGGCGGCCAGTGGTATGTGCGGATTGTTGTGCGGCACGTAGCAGAAGAACGGCCGTTCGCGATTCTCCTCGATGAACGCTTCGGCCGCGGCCGTGATCGCATACTCGCCTTTGCCGCCTTCGATGTCGGACGGCTTCGTATTGGCCGGCGGCGACACGACGGTGTCGAAACCTTGCTCGCGCGGCGAAAATTCCGCCCCGCCGAGATGCCATTTGCCGAATAACCCAGTCGCGTAGCCTGCGTCCTTGAGCACCTCGGCGATCGTCACTTCTTCCAGCGGCAATCGCCCTTCGATCCGAGGCTGCAACAGCCGCTGCGACGGCGCATCCGGCCGGCCCGGCAGATAATTCGTCAAGTTCAACCGCGCCGGGCATTTGCCGGTCATCAGCGCGGCCCGCGACGGCGAGCAGATCGACTGCGCGGCATACGCGCAGGTAAACCGCATCCCCTGCGACGCCAGCCGATCGAGATTCGGCGTGAGATGATCCTCGCGGCCATAGCAAGCAAGGTCGGTGATTCCAAGGTCGTCGGCAAATATCAACACGATGTTCGGCCGCGCCGCCGCAACCTCCTGATCCGCCCCGCAAGGCGAAACAAGCACAAATGTCATTAGCAGCACAAAGCTGACAACCAACGCTCGCATCATCGAAGTCTCCCGAGTCTCCTGTCTCCTATCTCCTGCATCCTGCCACCCGCCTCCCACGCGCTATCCAAGCTTCCACCCGCTCCGATACTCCCGCCGCACAAACTTGTCCACCTCCGGCGCATTCGTCGCTGCCATCTTTTCCGCATCCCACTCCAGCTTCTTGCCGGCACGAAACGCAACGTTGCCGAGATGATTCGCCTCGGTGAGCCAGCCCGAATACTCGAAGTCGCAAGTCGTCGGTTCGCCCGTCTTGCAGGCATGAATCCATTCGCCATGTTGGCCGCGCGACTTGGGAATCGTTGCGGGCGGCCGCTCGAACTTGGCGAACTTCTCCTCGGGCAGCAGCACGTGTTTGAAATAGTCGGCCAGCAGTATCCCGTCCGCGCCGACGAAGAGTACGCCGTCGCCCCATTGCGGAATTTGCTTCTCTTTCCACAGCGCGGGCTTGGCGACGCCTTGATGCCACGTGAGCTTCACCGCCGGCTGATTGCCCTCGGCGGCATACTCGTAGTCGACGCTCATCGACGCCGGCGCGAGTTCGTCGTGTGGCGGCGGGCCGTGCGCCTCGATCGTTTTGGGATACTTGAGGTCCAGCGCCCAAAACGGCAAGTCGATGCGATGGCTGCCGAGGTCCGACATCGTGCCGTTGCCGAAGTCCCACCAGCGATACCACTTCGGCCCCGGCACGTAGACGTTGTTGAACGGCCGCTCCGGCGCGGGGCCGAGCCACAGGTCCCAATCCAAATCCTTGGGAATCGGATCGGCGTTCGTCGGACGATCTTGGACGTGAACGATGTCGCGGTTCTTGCGAGATTCTGCTTCGCTGCCCTGCCAACCCCACGCCCGCGATACCCACACGTGAACTTCGCTAACCGCGCCGATCGCACCGGTGCGAATCAGTTCGACGACGCGACGGTAATTGTCCTCGGCATGAATCTGGATGCCCATCTGCGTGGCGACCTTGGCCTTGGCCGCCGCTTCGCGAATCACGCGAGCCTCGTGAATATTGTAAGAGAGCGGTTTCTCGCAATAGACGTGCTTGCCCAGTTGCAGCGCCGGCAGCGTGGCGAAAGCATGCGTATGTTCGCAGGTGCTCACGACGACGGCATCAAAGTCTTCGGGTCGCTCGTAGAGCTTGCGGAAATCGGTGAACCGCCGCGCGTCGGGATGGCGCTGGCCGGCGGCGCGAACGGCCGCTTCGTTGACGTCGCAAATGGCAACGATCTGTTCCGAGGCGACCGACTGTAGATTTCCGCCGCCGCGGCCGCCGCAACCGATCACCGCGACGCGAAGTTTCTTCGACTCGGGACCGACGCCCCGCAGCACCGCTGGCGCGACGAACGTCGCAGCCGACGCCGCTGCGGTCGATCGCAGGAATTCGCGACGGGTTCGCGCCTTCGAGGGTCGTTCGTTCGTCGCTCTGGGCTGAGTCATCGAATGCTCCTTTGTTGCGGGGTCGCCGCCTTG
>JAJDEG010000427.1 GCA_029259895.1 Planctomycetota bacterium | reverse complement strand
GGTCTACTATCGCTACCTGCCGCTGTACACCGACAAGGCGACGACGACGGGGCAGGCCGCGGCGACGATCCGCACGCCGGGCAAGGCGGAGCGATAGTCGGCGGTAGTATCGAGTCGTTTCTTTATCGCCTTACGAGACGCTGTGGCGTGCGCGTTATTCCCGTAATCGACTTGATGCGCGGCCAGGTCGTGCGGGGTATTGCCGGTCGGCGTAGCGAGTATCGGCCGGTCGAAAGCCAATTGGCCTCCGGCAGCGATCCGGCGGAAATCGGGCTGGCGTTCGTTCGCATGGGAATGCCGTGCGTTTACGTCGCGGATTTAGACGCCATCGGCAGCGACGTCGACCGGGCCGAACCGGCATGGGATTGTTACCGGGCGCTGCTGGACGTCGGCGTCGACTTGTGGGTCGATGCGGGATTGCGCGACGAGCGCGCGGCGGAGCAACTGGCTCGGTTTGAGCATCGAGGCCGCGGGATCGGGGGCGTCGTGGCGGGATTGGAAACGCTCGGCGATCCGGCCACGCTCGAACGGCTTCTGGACGTCATCGGCGCGGCGCGATTGGTTTTCAGCCTCGATCTGCGCAATGGGCAGTTGTTGGCCAACAGCGATGCGTGGCGGGGGCATTCGGCGCTGGAGTGCGGTCAGTTGGCGGTTTCCGCTGGCGTGCGGCGGATGATCGTGCTCGACGTGGCCGCGGTCGGCGTGGACGCCGGCGTGCCGACGCTCGGTCTATGCGGCGCGTTGCGACGCTTGGCGCCGTCGCTCGAAATCGTTTCCGGCGGCGGAGTTCGCAGCACGGACGATCTCATGCTATTGGCCAACGCCGGCTGCGACGGCGCGCTGGTTGCGTCGGCACTGCACGATGGGCGTATTACTGCCGACGACCTTAAGCGGCTGGCGACCGATCGACGAACGTCCTAGCGACGAACGTCCTAGCGACGAGCGGCGGCTTTGCGGAGCGCGTCGATTGCATAGACGTGCCACGACGGATTGGCGTAGTCGGGGGCGATCGCGGCGAAATGCCCGGCGTGGTTGGCCTCGACGATCACGTAGTCGAGCTGGCGCTGCTGGGCGATGCGGACGAAATCGCGCGGGCCGAGGTTGCGAAAGAAAGCTCGCTTCGGATCCGTGTCGCCGGTTGTGATTCTTGTTGGCGCAGCGTGCTGCTTCTTCGTGCCGAAGATGAGGGAATCGCGGTACGCGAATTCCACGAAGAAATCCTCGCGAAATGGAAATCCGGTTCCGGTGAATACGGCGCGGTTGCCGACGAGCGCCAGGTCGATGCTGAGATGGTCGTCAGCCGTGGCGAACACCGCGTCGGGCGGAGAATTCTCGGCGATCCAGTCGTAGAAAGCGTGCTGCGTTTGGCGAGCCGCTTCAAAGGGATCGTCGCGCGCGGTGACGCCGACGTAGACCGAGGCGAGGGCCATCAACGCGAGCGCCGAGCGGCGGGGAAGAAAGAGCCGCGCCAAAACGGGCTTCGCGATGGATTTCGAATTCGAGTTGGCGAATTGCCAACGAGACGCCGCGTGAGTCGCTGCGTCGAAGGCGACAATCGCCGCGAGCAACAGCCAGGCAAAGAAACCCAACGACGAGTATCGGACGGGGCCGAGCATGGCCAGTTGCTTGGTGGGCCATGCCACGACCGCCACGTACTGCAAGCCAACACAACCGACGTACGCCGCGGTCAGCGACAAGGAAAGAATTGCCAAACGCCGATCGCGCCGCCACGCCGCATAGGGCATCGTTGCCAGCATCAGACCGACCAAAAGAAAGAAGCTATGCCGCCACGGTTTCGCGGTGAGCGAGCCAAAGGCCGACGGCCAGTAGTGGCTGGGATGGCGGGCGATGACGTAGAGGCGAATGAACTCGTCGGTCGGGAGCGAAACCGTAGGACGGAACGCGATCGCCAACGCAGCACACGGCAAGATCCAACCGACGACGAGGATGGCCGCGGCCGATGAAACGCGCCAGCGGTCGAAGGTCGCGATGCCGTGAAACAGGATCACGAACAAGCTGACGGCCGGATGGAGCAGCGAGGCCGCGATCCATGCAAGCATGCCGGCCGCCGCGCGCCACCGAGCAGGACGAAGCAACAACGCACTGCCGCAGAGGGCAAACATCAGCGAATAGGTCGACGGCGTGGCTAGCGGATGGAAAGGGGACCACCACGCGATCGAGAACAACGCGGCGACGTTCGGCCGGACGACTACGGCGAGACCGGCAACGACGACCAACACGGAGACGATACGGCCAACGTTCGCTAGCTTGGACTCGTCGTGACGGAGCGGACTGCGTTCGCCAAGTTCTTCGCGTTCGTCGCGCGCAAACCACGTCCGCACGAATCCGGTGAGAACGAGGTACCACAACACCGGCAGGAAGAACGCGGCAATTACGCGGAGCATGAAGAGCGCCGCGTACCAGTCGTCGCCGAAGCATCGCGCCAGCGTCGCGACGAGGAATCCGAAGACGTGCCGCGGATTCGGCTCGGAGCTGGCGCTGGTGAAAAAATCGTTGGCGAGAAACGTCGGGTCTAGCTGGCGGGCGACGAGCGGCGCCATGTCGACGGCCGGCCATTCGTAGGCCGTGCCGCCGTGGCGAAAGAAGCAGCGGCCGGACCATGCCGCGAGCGCGACGAGCATCCAGCCGTCTCTCGGTCCGCGGTTGCCCAGTTCGATCATCGCGATTCCTTCGCTCTTGCTCCGCGGCAACGATAGGGTCTCGTTACGCCCGCCATCCGAGGATCATCTTTAGCATGCGTGCGGCCATAGGTGTGAGCCGCGTGCGTTGGTATTGATCGGCGATACGGCGGAGGGCTTCGACTTGTGTGGGGTAACAGTGAATCACATCGGAGAGTTTCCCCAATTTGATGCCGCGCGTCATCATCAATGTGATCTCGCCGATCATCTCGCCGGCATGGGAGGCGACAATGGTCGCGCCAACGATGTGCCCCGTGCCGCGGCGCGTATGGACGACGGCGAATCCTTGGGTTTCTCCGTCGAGGACCGCGCGGTCGACCGCGGAGAACGGCTGCCGATAGCTGTCGATGGCTACGCCCTGTTCGTGGGCCTCGGTGGCGGTGAGGCCGACGTGGGCGACTTCCGGGTCGGTGTACGTGGCGCGGGGAATGACGAGCCGGCTGAGCCGCTGGCGACCGAAGAACAGTGAGTTGCGCACACTGGCCCGGGCCATCGCGTCGGCGGCGTGGGTGAACTGGTATTTCGAGCAAACGTCGCCGGCGGCGTAAATTGACGGGTTGCTGGTGCGAAGGAAATCGTCGACTTCAACGCCGGCGGCAGAATGGTCCACGCCGGCCGTTTCGAGGTCTAGGCCCTCGACATTCGCGCGCCGGCCGACCGCGACGAGAATAGCATCGGCGACGAGAGTTTGCTCGGCGTCGCGGGCAATTGTCAACTCCTTTCCGGCGGGAGTGTTCGCCGCTCGCACGGGCGACCAGCCGAGATGCAACTGGATTCCTTCGGCGGCCAACTGGGCGGCAATCAGGTCGGCGGCGTCGTGGTCTTCCTTAGGCAGCAAACGCTCGCCGCGCTGGACGAGATGGACATCGCTGCCGAAGCGGCGAAATGCTTGCGCCAATTCGCAGCCGATCGGTCCGCCGCCGATGACGATCAGCCGGCGGGGAAGTTCGGTGAGCGAAAAAACCGTTTCGTTGGTGAGGCAGCCGGCTTCCGCCAGGCCAGGAATATCCGGCACGGCAGCGCGGCCGCCGGTGGCAATCACACAGCGGGCAAACGGCAGCGCGGCATCGCCGACGGCGACTTCGTCGGCGGCGGTGAATCGTGCATCGCCGAGGAAGACATCGACGCCGAGATCGCGGAAACGCTGGGCCGCGTCGTGATGACTGATCTCGGCACGGAGGCGACGCATGCGCTCCATGACGGCCGGGAAGTCGACCGTCGGCGGCGGGCCGCGGAGGCCGAATTGTTCTCCGTGCGAGGATTCGTATGCCGCCCGCGCTGCCCGCAGGAGAGCTTTGCTGGGAACGCAACCGTAGTTCAAACAATCGCCGCCGAGAAGGTGACGCTCGACGAGGGCCGCGCGGCCGCCGAGCCCAGCCGTGGCGAGCGCGGAGATGATGCCGGCCGTGCCGCCGCCGATGGCGACGATGTGGTATCGGTCGCGCGGCGTTGGGTTCTTCCAATCGGGCGGAGCGGCGTGGCGAACTAGCTCGGCGTTGTGTTCGTCGTTGGGAATCAGTTGCATGGCGTGCTGCGATTAGCGCTCGTGGTCACTGGGCGGCGGCGCTCGGCGGCGGCGGGGCGGCGCGAAAGATCGGATTTGGCGTCGGCATTTTCGCGTCGACGTCTTTTCGCCAAGCGGCGAGCTTGGCCTGCATTGCTTTGACGCGATCGGGTTGCTGCGTGGAAACGTCGTTGGCTTCACCCACGTCGCTGGCCAGATCGAAGAGTTCGACCGTTTCGCCTCCATAGTGCTCGATTAGCTTCCACCTGCCATCGCGCACGGCTCCGCCGGGCGAACCGCCTTGGTTGCCGTAGTGCGGATAGTGCCAATAGACTGGACCACGCTCGAATGCTTCGCCGCGGAGGGCCGGCAGGAAGCTGGTGCCGTCGACGTGTTGCTTCGGTATCGCCGGCAGATCGGCCGCGGCAAGCAGCGTGGGATAGAAATCGCAACTCGTGACGATGGCTTCGCTTTCGGTGCCGGCTTGTACGACGGACGGCCAGCGCACGAGCAGCGGTTCGCGAACGCCGCCTTCGTAGAGCCAGCCTTTTCCTCCGCGCAGGGGCAAGTTGCTCGTCGGATGGCCCTCCGACGTGGAAAGTCCGCCATTGTCGGACGTGAACACCACGATCGTGTTCTCGGCCAACTCGAGTTCGTCGAGCTTGGCGAGCACTTTGCCGACGGCGAGGTCCATCGCCTCGACCATGGCGGCATACACGGCGTGGTCCTGCACGCGGCGAACTCTTCGCTCGCCCTCTTGGCCCCAATCGGGTCCGTTGTGTTCGACCGTTTTGGCTTTGGCTTCGTACTTGCGTCGCAAGTCGTCGCGGGCGATCAGCGGCGTGTGGACGGAGTAGAACGAAATGTAGGCGAAGAACGGCTTGTCGCGGTTCGTCTCGATGAACGCCGCCGCTTCGCTCGCCAGACGGTCCGGCAGATGTTCGCCGGGCGGGCCGTCTTTCAGACGCGGATTCCCGTAGGGCGAAAAATACTTCTTGCCGCCATAGGGTCCGCCGCGATCGATGCCGCCGAGATTGTGATCGAAGCCTTGCGTCTCGGGCCAGTACGGTTCCGCGCCCAAGTGCCACTTACCGGCGAAGAAAGTGGCGTAACCGGCCGACTGGAACGCTTCGGCGAGCGTCGTTTCTTCGTGGGGCAGGTGTTCGCGATACGCGGCGGGCAGCAAGGGCGTGTTGCGTCGCCATTTGTCCGGCTGCGCCGCGCCGATGTAGTCGGTGATGCCAGTGCGCTGCGGGTACTTGCCCGTAAGGATCGCGGCACGGGTGGGGCTGCACACTGGGCAAGCGGCGTAGGCCTGAGTGAAGCGCATTCCGTCGCGGGCGAGGGAATCGACGTGAGGTGTTTCGTAGAACGAGCTTCCTTGGCAGCCGACGTCCTTCCAGCCCAAGTCGTCGACGAGAAAGAACACGACGTTGGGCGGTGCGGCGGACGCGGATTGGCAAAACGAGACAATCGCGGCGGCGGCGAGGATGGCGAATTGCGACTTAGCCGGTTTGGTGTGGTTCATCGGGCGGGCTCCAATCGCGGCGGCAGGTCGCCGGTTTTCTTGGTTGCGTCGCGGGCGCTGGGGTCGCTCATGTCATTGAATTCGCCAGTTGATTCTCGTCGGCGCTGGATCGCAAATGATGCACCCAGGCCGGCGGCACGTTGGGGGCCACGAAATTGCGCCCGATCGCTCGTCCTTGCCGTGCGTCGGCAATCGCCTGCCCGACGCCGCGCAGTCGCGTCCGTTCGTCGCGGCGACTGACGAGCGAACGCAACGGGCGGACGCCGACGTACTCGAAGAACGACATCGTACCGCCGGGCCGGAGCAGCCGCAGCATGACATCGAGAATCTGAGCGACGACGTCGGCGTCGAAATTGTTCAGCGGCAGCCCGGACACGATCACGTCGTAGGTGCCCTCGCCGTCGACTTCCTCGATGGGGCAATGCAGGATGCGGGTTCGCTCGGCCGCCGGGCGAAACAGCGGGTCGTTCTTCAATCGCTCATGCAGCCGACGGACGAACGACTCGTTGACTTCGACGAGGTCGAGCGTGTCGTTGGCGTCGAGGCCGTCGATGATCCAGCGGGTGACCGCGCCCGTGCCGGGACCGACTTCGAGGATGCGGCGCGGTCCGCGGCCCTCGCGAACGTGGCGGGCGAGCGCGCGGGCGAGCGCGCGGCCGCTGGGGAGAATAGCGCCGGTGGAGTGAAAGCTGCGAACGAATTCGCCGAGAAACACGCGGTAATCGGCCCAGCGCTGCGACATGCTGCAACTGTAGCGGCGGCAATGGCGGGGGGTCAAGCGGGCAGGGGGCGGCTGAAGTGCTTCTCGTCGCGTTTCTTGGGTGCGATATTCACCTGCCGGGGGCCCCGGCACGCTATGCGCATTTTTTACGAAACCGATTAGCTCGAAACCGAGTATCACAGACGGTGCGATCCGCGACCGCCAGGCTACGGTCGCGAGAGCCTCGGCTGTTGTTCGTCCACACCCGAAGGGATACATTGAGAGTCCATACAGTGCCAGACTCGCGAATGCGTGCGTTTTGCTGCGTTAACGTTGATGCACGCGTCTTCCAACTCGAATAGGAGCATCGTCATGATCGGCAATCTTCACCTTCGTTGCGGTGGCAAGATACTCAGCCTCATTCTCTTATGCGTGGCGATGAGCGGCGTAACCGCGCGCGCCGCGGGCGTGCTCGATCACGTGCCCGACACGGCGCTGGCGGTGATCGTCGTGAACGACATGGAGAAGGGGAGCGAGAAAGTCGATCAGCTCGCGGGACAGTTGATGCTGCCGTCGCCGAGTTTGCTGAATTTGCTCACGGGACAAACGAATATCGAGAAAGGGTTGGACCGCGATGGGGCGGCCGCGGCGATCGTGTTTGCGCCGCGCGAGGGGCGGTCGAATCCGCGGGGGCTGCTGCTGTTGCCGACGGACGATTACGACGCGCTAATCGCGCAGCTCGATCCGGAGGACGAGGAGGGCGATAGGACGCCGGTGACGCTGGCCGACAAGTCGATGGTGGCGGCGAAAGTGGGCAGTTATGCGGCTCTGGTGGAACCGGAGGACGAGGCGCTGCTCGACGACGTGCTGGCCGGCAAGACGAGCGTTGGCTCGCAGACGGGCAAAATGGCCAAGTGGCTCGACGCCCAAGATGCTTACGCCCTGGCCACGAACAGTGGCATCGCGATGGCGTCGGAAAAGATCCTCGAAGCGATGGGCGAGGCGCAAGAGCAGCTCGAGAACTTCGGCGACGAACAGCAAGCCGAGACGATCAAGATGGCGTTCGGCATGTACGCCGACCTGTTCAAAACGGCCAAAAGCGAGTTGGCGCTGGCGGCGATGGGTGTGCGAAGCGAAGCGAAGGGTTTGCACCTGACGAGTCGCATGGCATTCAAGCCCGGTTCGGCGGCGGCCAAGTACGCGGCGTCGGTCGCGGCACCGAAGCAGAAGTTGTTGGCCGGGCTGCCCAGCGGGGACTTCGTGTTCGCCGGCGGTGCCGAAGTCTCGATCGAAGCCATTGAGGGACTCTACACGTGGTCCGCCAAGATGATGCGGGCGATGCCGGGCGGAAAGGATCTGAAGCAGGAAGACGTCGACGCGCTGATGAAGCTCTCGGCCGAGTCGATGGCGGGACTCAAGTCGGCATCGTTTGCAATGTTCGTCCCCGAAGCCGACGAGCCGTTGTATAGCAGCATCGTGGCGGTGATGCACGTCGAGGACGCGGAATCGTTCATGTCGAGCTACGCCAAGTCGATCAAGGCGATGAATGCGCTCGCCAAAAAGGCCAAAAGCCCGTTTCTGACGGAAGGAACGGTTGAAGAAACGGAGATCGACGGAAAGGCGGCGCTGGAAGTGACGATGAAAATGCCGGAAGCCGCAGTGGCAGGCGATCCCATCACCGGCGAGATGATGAAGAAGTTGTTCGGCGATGCGGAAAATATCAAGGTCTATATCGTGGCCATGGACGCCAAGACCGTGGCGCTGGGCTACGTCAGCCCGGACGCCGTGCGGCGGGCAATGAAGTCGGCGGGTAAAAAGGGAATCGCCGCGAACGCCAACGTGATGAAGGCTGCCGAGCTTCTGCCCGAGGGCTGTCAGGTGATCTCGTTCCTCAGCCCCAAGGGGGCAATCGGCATGGTGATGAATATCGTGCCGGGCATCGAGTTTTCACCTGTGCCGGCGCTGGTCGGCGATTTCCCGGACACGCCGCCCATCGGTTTCGGCATCAAAGTGACGGCCGATGGTGTGGAGACGGACATGGTCTATCCGGAAGAAACGCTCGAGGCGATCGGCGCGGCGATCGCCCGTTCGCGGGCGGTTTCGATCGGCACGCCGTAGGCATGTACGGCGTTGGTTCACGCGTGGCGCGGCGTTAGGATAAGCGTCGCGTCAGGACGGGCTTCGGCCATTAGCGCACCGCTCGGGTTGCGCGCTTACAGGCAAGCTATCAGAACGGCGGTGGCGCCGAGGAGCACGCCAAACGTCACGACGCCGATCAGTACCGCGGCGACGCTACGGCTGGCTTGCAGGTCGTCTTCGACGAGCGACTGCCGGCGGACTTCGCTGAACGAGTTCCAGACGGGGTGTTCCCCGTCGTCGTTGAAAAGAGCGGAACCGAAACGGGACGTCGTCGCGCTGGCCATCGCATTCTCCCTGCAATGTCGTGTGAAGTTCGACCGGCCGACACCGACGCGCAATGGCTGCGCGTCGTCACGAGTCAAGCCGTCGGCAGCAAGCGAGAGGCACGCCGCGTGCCAAACTAGCGTGCGATGCGCATCAGACGCTCTGCCGCGGA
>JAJDEG010000426.1 GCA_029259895.1 Planctomycetota bacterium | reverse complement strand
CCGGCCGAGACGCAAGATTCTTTATCACACCCCTTTTGGAGGATGCTCGAACATGGCTGTGGCGACCAAACCTAAGAAGACCGCGACGAAGGTCAAGCTCCAGCCGCTCGGCGACCGCGTAGTGGTCGAGCGCGAAGAAGCGATGGAGCGGACGGCTGGCGGCATCGTGCTGCCCGACACCGCCAAAGACAAGCCGGCCCGCGGCACGGTCCTGGCGATCGGCGACGGCAAGCTGAACGACGACGGCACCCGCGCCCCGATGCAAGTCAAGGTCGGCGACCGCGTGCTGTTCACCAGCTACGCCCCGCAGGAAATTGAAATCGGCGACGTGACCGTGCTGCTGATGAGCGAGCACGACATCATGGCCGTGCTGGAGGACTGAGCGGGGGTCGGGATTCGGGATTCGGGATTCGGGGAAATGCACGCACGCACGGACCGGGTTTCGATTGTTCTGAATCTCAACACCTCGCCATCGCATCGTTCAGTTTAGGAATCAATCAAGTCCATCACGTGGTTCGCGCGGTCGGAGGTAGCCGGTGATCCGATGTTAATGCCGTAGGCATTCCCCGAATCCCGAATCCCGAATCCCGAATCCCAATTCTCCAACCGACTGAGAACATCCAATGCCAAAGATGATTGCTTTCGATCAAGAAGCCCGCGAGGCGATGCGCCGTGGCGTGTCCAAGCTTGCGCGGGCCGTTAAGGTCACGCTCGGTCCCAAGGGCCGCAACGTGATTCTGCAGAAATCCTTCGGCTCGCCGACCGTCACCAAGGACGGCGTCACCGTGGCCAAGGAGATCGACCTGGAGGACGTCTACGAAAACATGGGCGCCCGCATGGTCCGCGAAGTCGCCAGCAAGACGAGCGACGTGGCCGGCGACGGCACCACCACCGCGACCGTGCTGGCCGAATCGATCTTCAACGAAGGTCTCCGCGGCGTCGTGGCTGGTTGCAACCCGGTCCACATGAAGCAAGGCATCGAGCGAGCCGTATCGGACATCACGGCCAAGCTCAAGGAGATGTCGATCAAGATCAAGAACAAGAACGAGATGGCCCAGGTCGCCTCGGTCGCCGCCAACAACGACAAGCAGATCGGCGAACTGCTGGCCGCCGCCATGGAAAAGGTCGGCAAGGACGGCGTCATCACCGTCGACGAAGGCAAGAGCCTCACCACCGAGACCGAATGGGTCGAGGGTATGCAGTTCGATCGCGGTTATCTCTCGCCGTACTTCGTCACCGATCCGGCGACGATGCAGTGCGTGCTCGAAGATTGCTACATTCTCGTTTACGAGAAGAAGATCGGCTCGATCAAGGACATCGTGCCGCTGCTCGAAGCCGTCGTCAACGCCGGCAAGCCGCTGTTGATCGTGGCCGAAGAAGTCGAAGGCGAAGCGCTCGCCACGCTGGTACTCAATCGCATCCGCGGCACGTTTTCGGTCGCCGCCGTCAAGGCGCCCGGCTACGGCGATCGTCGCAAGGCGATGCTCGAGGACATCGCGATTCTGACCGGCGGTCAGGCGGTGTTCGAAGACGTCGGCGTGAAGCTGGAAAGCCTCGGCCTCACCGAACTGGGCCGCGCCAAGAAGGTGATCATCGACAAGGACAACACGACGATCATCGAAGGTGCCGGCAAGAGCGCCGACATCAAGGCCCGCATCGACCAGATTCGCCGCGAGATCGAGAACTCGACCAGCGACTACGACAAGGAGAAGCTGGAAGAGCGCTTGGCGAAGCTGTCGGGCGGCGTGGCGAAGGTCAACGTCGGCGCGGCCACCGAAAGCGAAATGAAGGAGAAGAAGGCCCGCGTCGAAGACGCCCTGCACGCCACGCGTGCGGCCGTCGAAGAAGGCATCCTGCCCGGCGGCGGCGTGGCTCTGCTGCGTGCGTCAGTGGCGGTTAAGCCGACCGGCCTCGCGCACGATGAAGAGGTCGGCTACAACATCGTCGTGCGGGCGTGCCGCTCGCCGCTGATGATGATCGCCCAAAACGCCGGCAAGGACGGCGGCATCGTGTGCGAAAAGGTCTCCGAAATGAAAGGCAACCAAGGCTACAACGCCGCGACCGACGAGTACGAAGACCTGGTCAAAGCCGGCGTCATCGACCCCACGAAGGTCACCCGCACCGCGCTGCAAAACGCGGCCAGCGTCTCGACGCTGCTGCTGACCAGCGAAGCGCTGATCGCCGAAAAACCCAAGGACGACAAGAAGGGCGGCGGCGGACACGGCCACGGCGGCATGGACGACATGTATTAACGGCCGACGGATTTGGCAAAAGTAGAAAGTAACAAAATCCGCCGGCCAGAAATGGCCGGCGGATTTTTTTTGGTGAGCATGTTGATATCGGGACCAGCGTCCCGCTAACATGGGAATCATAGTTTGTTCCCCTCGCCAGAGCTGTGCCCTATCGTCGTATCGAAGGGGCACACGTGAGGGCGAAAGGCGGTGCATCAATGTCGGGCAAGGAAGCCGCAGCAAGATTGGCGCGGCGAATGACAAAACTTCGGCGAAAGGCAGAAACGTCATCTGGAGGAATTAGCGAAGTAGGCGAGGTATTATTTCTCGTTCCCGCGCAGCCTAACCGCCCTTTTTTTGCAGATTTATATCGACAGTGCGAACGCAAGATAGAGGCGACTTTTGGCGAGAAACTCAGGCCAATTTGGCGTTTTGCGAACTCCGACGGCGAGGAATTTGACGATGATGTGCCAAAGAAATACTTGTCACGAGAGTTGGGATGGAGCAGCCGAATTTGCGCCTTGGTCGTCGTGCCCACGTCAAGACCAAGCTTGCATTCGTCGCTGTTAGACATTCTTGAAGCGGAAGGCATTTCGATTCCAATAGTCGCGTTTCTGCTGCCATTTCATGGTAGAGAACGTCCGCGGTGCGTACTCTGCCATAGCGCGGACGGAGCCGCGCGGCTCGGTGCAGACGCCGCGAAGCGGTTGGGATCGGCAAGCATTTCGCAGGCCACGATACTCTTGATGCATGGAGAGAAGAAGCGTCTCGATTCGCGTTCGCGAATCGCGAATTTTGTAAGAGGATTTAATGATGCTGAGGGCGCTCATATTCAATCTACGTGCATTTACCGTGAGGGAAAGTGGACTCGCGAGCAAGCGAGACGGACGTTCGCCGCACTAGTCAATCAATCGAACGAACGAATAGATGTCGTGTTCGCTGCAAACGATGAGATGGCCCTTGGAATCAGGGATGCAATCACCTCTCATGCCAAGCAAGGCACTGAAGGAACGCTTTCGACGGCCGCAAAGAAACGCGTTAAGAATGTCATGATTTACGGGTTCGATGCGTTGGACGAAATGCGAGCTTTGCTCCGCGATGACGACCACCACATGAAGGGGACGGTGAAGCAACCACTCGAAAACCTTGCTGAGGAATTGGCGAACGCGATAAAGATTGAGTTGCGAGCGATCAAGCGCGGCTCGGCAATGGATTCGCTCCCTGCCGCGGAAAGCGATTTCGATGACGTTGAATGGGACCGCGTTGGATCAACGGGCGCACCGTCGAATGAAAGCGTTGTGAAGCAAGGCGCTTTCATTTTTGTTCGGCCCGAGATACTTCTCGCCGAGGAAAAGCTTTATCGAGTTGATACGCCGCACGTAGCAGTTCCCGGTTATCTTGGCAACGAATCTTGCTGGGTGAGCGCTGAAAAAGCCGTGCAGTACTTTGGAACCACGAAGATAACGACGTTGCGAACGTACGCAAACAGATGGAAACGCACCGAGAATAAGCTCAGCGATGATGATGGTTTTTACGCTGTCGTCGGCGTAAGGCCGGCTCGAATCCTGCGCGAAGTGAAGAGCGTGGGATTTGTTTGGTACGTCGGCGGCATGATTTCACGGGAGGGCGACTAATGCCGTGCGTGCGGCGGATTGTTTTTGAAAGCGATGAGATTATCCCTGCGGTTGAAAAAATCTCGTTGAATCAAAGTCTCCATACTCTTGTCGTCACCGCTAATGCCCTCCTATCGTGAAGATGTCTCGTAGTCTCGGCACACTGCCGACATGATTCATCTTCACTTCTGTCGCGCAAGGGAGAGGCAATGGACTCGATTAAGAAGCGGGCGATCGAGGCCGCAGAGTGGCTGCAATCGATGCCCAATCAGTTCGATGCGTTGCGCAAGTATCAACGCGAGCTACACGATGCACTTCAGCAAATATCGGTGGTCGTTCCTGCCCCTGACTTGCGCCGATATGGAGTTCTGGGCGTTGGAAGCGTAGGTCACCTTGCGAAAGAAATCTGGCTCGGCAGCTACCGTATTCATCCATGCCGCGGCTTTAGGCACAGGAGTTTCCTTGCATTCAGCCGTGCCGTACGCTGCAATCAGGAACACCCTCCCTTTGAAATCTGCCGATTTAACGAGGACGGCAAGATGATTCAGGTGCATGAACCTATGCCGTTCGGGCAACTAGGCGAGCGCGGACTCCGGGCTTACCTCGCCAGTTTTTTCGAGTCGGATCCAATCGATGGCGTCCAGGTTTCTCGGACGTGGGAACCGATCGAGGAACATAGCGATTGCGAAATGTGCCGCCGTCAATGAGTCAAGTAGGGCGGGCTGTGCCCACCTTCGGTTCCATTTTCGTTTCGCGGCGGGTGATTTGCACGACCTTACCTCTTCGTGCTTCCCGGGGGCGTGCGTTGCTCGTTAACGACTCGTGGCAAAGGATGCTCGTCGAAGCGATCGATCGGGCAATCGAGCGATGG
This sequence comes from Planctomycetota bacterium, assembly GCA_029259895.1. Classification (GTDB taxonomy): domain Bacteria; phylum Planctomycetota; class Planctomycetia; order Pirellulales; family PLA5; genus PLA5. Next base: position 1,258 of record JAJDEG010000426.1, on the reverse strand, counting down.
GCGTTTCGGCTGCACGCGTTTGTGTGCATGCCGAACCACGTACATTTGTTGGCTTCGCCCGTCGGCATCGGTGATCGCAGGATCGGTGATCGCGCCGGCGTCGTCGAGCGCGTCGCCGCAATCCGGACAGGCGTCGAGCGTGTAAACCCAAGCGGCGTCGATCGGCAAGCGGACATCGCCGACGCCCGATGCAAGTTGATGCCCGTGTACTCCAAAGTCCAAGCGTGACAAAGTACTACGACGATGGTCGACCGATTGAACGTATTCGTTGCCCGGCGAATCTCTGTGACCTCGTCGCGCCGAACCTCGCCGTTTCGGCCTCGAACTTGACGGCGACGTTTAAGGTCTCGTCGCTAAGTGCCTCGTCAACGGCCGAAGTCGTCAGCGCGCGACGGCGTGCAACCACTCTTGCGGCATCGCTTCCCGCTCGACGAATCACGGCCAGCGCCGCCGCGGGCGATCGTGCGGGGGACGGAGCCGGCGCGACGGGCGCTTGGTGGCCGAAATAGGCTGCCAGCTTGGCCACGTCGGCGCGGTTGACGTTGCCGTCGCCGTTGAGATCGCCCATCGCCGGGGTTGCGCCGCCGGTCGTGCCGAAATGTTGCTGCTGAATCGCCAAGTCCGCCAGGCCGACGCGGCCGTTGCCGTCGATGTCGGCGAGGATCGGATCGTCGGCCCCAGGCGTGCCGGACGAGGCGAAGCTCGGTTGCCACGACACGCCACTGCCCCAGGCGTCGAGCGGCAGCGCGGTGCTCGTAATCACCAGCGAAGGACCAGACCCGTCGGTCGCGGGATGCCAGCCAACTCCAACGTCGTCGTACGCGAATTCGTGGATCGTGCCGCCGTCGGTGTCTTCGATCTTCAGCCCTTCGCCGCCGTTGGAAAGATTGCCGGTGTATTGGCCGGCGACGGGAACCGCGCCGTAACGTTCCGCGAAGGCATCGACGTTGGAAACCAACACCGCATAACCGCCGGGCGGCAACAACACGTTGCCGAACGTGAACGCAATACCGTTCGTAAACCGCACGTCGGTCAGATTGAGCGTTACGGTGTCACTGGTGTTGTGTAGTTCGATGAACTCGAACAAGTCGCCGTCGTCATGCCCTGCTGCCAACTCGGCCGCGGTGGGATCGGCCGGATGGTACATGATTTCGGTGACGCGGAGGAACTGCTGGTTGTCGGACGGCACCGTCGGCGTCGTGACCGTCGCGATGACCGTGTTGTCGGTCGAGACGAGGTTGAGCGTCTCGCCGAAGTT
>JAJDEG010000425.1 GCA_029259895.1 Planctomycetota bacterium | reverse complement strand
TTTGCCCGAAGTGGCCGCCCCAATTGTCCGCACCGTGCCCGAAAATGGCAAATCCCGCCCCGTGCGCCCCCCCGGGAAATTAGCCCGGGAGATTAGCCATAAAGGAAGCCTGTCGTCTGACGTATGTCGGGCAGGATCGCACCGCGCCGGCGGAGCTGGCCGAGCGGTTTAAGCATGGTGACTTTGCGGTCGAGACATTTGACCCCGCGGATTGCGGTCAAACTAACGACGTCGAAGTCGCGGTACGGCGGCTGGACCGATGGCGCGAGGCTTTGCCTGGGCCGAAATCGCGCGCGTCGCCGCCCGCGACAACGGCGCGTCCGCCAGGGTAACCGCGAGTTCGGCGAAGATACGAAGATAGATGCGTCTGAATCTCGCGTCACTTACGCAAAAAAAGGCTGCGGCGTTTCCGCTCGATCGCGTAGCTAGGCGACATCGAGCAACCGCGATGACGCCGACAGCACACCGTCGCGGAGCGAGAGATTGGAAGCGGCCCGGGCCGCAGCGGCAGCGTCGTGCGTGACCATCACGATCGTGCGGCCGTCGCGATGCATTTCGTCGAAGAACGCCAGCACGGCAGCACGGCTGTCGGGATCGAGATTGCCCGTCGGCTCGTCGGCAAGGATCACTTCCGGTTCGTTGGCCAACGTCCGCGCCAGCGCAACTCGCTGTTGCTGTCCGACACTCAGCTCACCGGGTTGATGGTCCATCCGATCTTCTAATCCGACTCGGCGCAGCAACGCTTCCGCGCGGCAGCGCTGTTGGCTCGCCGACTTGCCGATCAGCGACAGCGGAATTTCCACGTTCTCGAGCGCCGTCAGGTAGGGAACAAGATTGAACGTCTGAAACACGAAGCCAATCCTCGTGCGGCGCAATCGCGTCCGCTGGGCGACGGGCATATCGTACAGCGAACGGCCGTCGAAATGGACGCGACCAGTCGTCGGCGAGAGCATTCCGCCGAACAGCGACAGCAGCGTCGTCTTGCCGCTGCCGCTGGGGCCGACGATCGCCGTGTAACTGCCGACCGGAATATCGAGGTGGTCCGCGCGAAATGCGACGACCTCCTTGCCTCGCCGCCCGTGGCGCTTGGTGACGTAGCGCTTGGTGACATCGTCGAGTACGAACATGGTGTTAAATCTCCTGGAAGCAAAGACATGGATCGATCTTGGCGGCGCGGCGCGCTGGAAAATAGGCAGCCGCAAGGCTCACGACGACGGCAACTCCGACGGCCGCGATCGTCGGGCCAGGCAGCGGTTCGACCGCCGTAGCTGCCCATTGCGGTCCCCATCCTACGGCCGCGACCAAGCCGAGCACCGCGCCTACTATTCCCGCCCCCAGGCCAACCCAAAACGCTTTTAGCAAAAACATGCCGGCGACGTATCCGGGCGATGCGCCGAGCGCCATAAGCGTGCCAACCTCGCGGCGGCGGTCGCGTACGTTCGCGGCGATGGTGCCCGCGACACTCGATCCCCCCACGACGACGAGGATCGCCGTGACGAACAGCGACATATTGCCCATCAGCCGATTCACCCCCACTTGCGCCTGCACGACGTGAGAGATCGTCACGACCTTCGCGTCGGGTAGTAGCGCGGAAAGCTGAGGCACGAGTTGCCCGGCGGCGTCCTCGCAACAACCGAGCACTTCGATGACGCTGACGACTTCACCCGCGCCGGTCAGCCGCTGGACCGTGTGGAGGTGGGCAAAAATCCGGCTGTCGTCGACGGTGCCCGTGCGGGGTAGTACGCCGAGCGTCCGAAACTCTTCGCCGAGTATCGTCAACGCGTCGCCCGCCGCGATCCCGGTGGCTTCGGCCACTTCGGCTCCGACGACGATTTCGTTTTCGTTGAGCTCGGCGATCGACCGATCCGTCACGAGGGCATCCGGCGACGTGTCGGTAGCCACGTGGCCACTCGATGCCGCTTTCTTGCATCCAACGTGCTTGTTGCTGAATAGGCTGACGGACTGCCAAGCGGCGCTCGCTTGGAATTCGCTCTGCGGAAGGATGCCGGTCAATGTCACGTCTCGTTCCCCGACTTGCACCGTGGTGGAGAATTTCGGCGAGAGTCGTTCGACGCCCGGCAACCCTTCTATCAGCACGCGCGATACGTGCGATTCCGGCAACGTATGCCGTTGCATGTCGGCCGCGTAGTAATTTTGCAACGTCGCCTCCTTGGGCAGAATCAGCACGTTCGCGCCGAGCGATTCCATTTGCCGTCCGACTTCCGTTTCAGACGCCGACACCACGTGGCGAATCGCCACGAGCGCCGCGACGCCGAGCAGCACGGCCAGACCGCTGGTGACGAGCGCGGCCGGTCGTTCGCGCAGTTCTTTCCAAACTAACAATCGCAAGTTCATGTTATTTCGCTTTCTTGCCGTGCTTGCAGTTGGGGTCGTCGCAGCATTTACCGGCCGCATGTAAGTCGGCCGCCAACTTGGCGTTCGTCACGCTAGATGCGTACTTGCCGACCATGACGCCCGGCGGGGCCATAAACACGACGGTCGTCTCGCGCGTTTTTGCCGCGTCGATTTGCAACTCTGTCAGGAACGACGCTTCCGCTCGATCGTCGAGCCGCATGGAAACGAGTGACACGCGGCCCTTGAATTGCGGGTCGGCCTCAAACGCCTTTACGCCCGCCGGCGCGAGCCCGTTTTCGTCCGGATGCACGCACAGCAACACCGCCTTACCGTCTTGAAGCGACTTCATGCAGTCGGCCGTCGTCGGCGTCACGAACGATGCATCGACGTGTTTGACTTCCAGCTTCTGCGCAAAGATGCCCGTGATTGCTCCGTTGGGCGCAACGGCTAACGTCAACGGCATCGGCGCACGCCCAGTCTTGTGTTTGTCCACCAAAGCTTTTTCGGCCGGGTCGGCGACGTTCACATAGACGACGACGGCGCGATCTTTGCGGCTCGCGATTCCCTGGGCGAGCGTATTAACCACGGCCTGGGTCGCCGCGTCGTTTTTCTTGTAGAACACGATGAATGCATACTTCTGCTCGGCGGCCGCCTGGCCGATCTGCTGCTCGGCCCTACTGGGCGAAGCGGTCCAGCCGGGCGAAGCGGCCGAGAGCGCGACCAACGTCGCGAATAGAACGATACTCGTATTGAAGCGTTTCACGACGCATCCTTTCGTCTTAAGCTGTTATTGAAAACTGTCTGGGCGTGAAGTAGTTAGGTTCGACGTCCGCCTGGCAGGGGGCATTTTTCAACGTCGGCTCGTCGGCTATTCGTACGCGAGGCCACGTCGATCGAATAGGCGCGATGCCGATCGCGTCGGACGCCGCGGCGCGCCGAAATCGTCGTCGCGCCGTGCGGCGTTTGGATACGCAGATCAAACGACGAAGCGGCAGAGAAGCGCGCAGCGCGAAACGGAAGTTACGACGGTTGCGGCTGCGGCGCGATCGGAAAGACGGATGCTTCCCATTCCCGCGTTCGTCGTCGTCGCTGGACACGCTGCCCATTCGCCCGCGGCGCGGCGCGCGTCGGCGAAATGGTTCGCGATCGCCGGTTCCCGAGGCCCGTGCTGGACGTGGCAAGGACAGCGCGGTGGGCAGTCGCAGCCGCCCGGCACCGGCAGCGTCGCGCGGTCGTCGTCGTGCCGATCGCGACAATCCACGGGAAACGCTTCGCAAGGCGCGACCGTCGCCGCCGCCTTCGTGCGTTCGGCGCAACCATGTTTCCCACAGCAAGTCGACGACGAATCGTGCGACTCGACCAGCGCATCGGCAACGGCCGACCGACAGGCGCAGCGGCAATGGTGCGTCGCCAGCAAATGCGAGACGATCAACGCCGCCGAGAGGCAAACGTAGCCGACTCGAAATCGTAGCGACGACGAACGCACGCAAATACCTCCTGCGGAAGCGGATCGGCCGTCGAAACTCGCTCGACGTATCGTCCGCTTTCGGCTTATCGACGCAAAGGCTTACGCGGCTTCAGTCAAATGGGACGAGTCATTGTGCCGCACGCGACGCAAGCACGGCCGGCGCGAGTGTTCGGTCAAGTTGCTTCCTCGCTACGCGTCACCGTTTCCCCAGTGGCAAGGAATTGCGGCCCAGTCACGCCCATCGAGACGTAAATGCTCATAAACGCGTCGACCGTGATGTCCGCCGGGTGGATGCTGGCGACCGGCACGAAGATCAATCCACCGCCAACCGGCACCGGGGCCGTGGGGATGATGACGGCCTGATAGTCGGCGTCGGCGATGCGAAACGACTGCGGCGAGGCGAGCAGGGCGAGGAACGACGCGCCGCCGGCCTGGCCGAAATTGCAGAACACGACCGTCATGCCGGCAAGGTCGGCGTTCTGCGATTTGTCCATCATGCCCACGAGTTGACGGACCGTGCCGTACACGCCGCCGAGCAGCGGAATACGCAGGGCCAGCGAATCGAGCTTGCCCTGCAAGAGTCGCCGCGCTCCGAGTTCGACCAGCATTCCCAACAGAAAGATCACGCCCAGCACGAACGCCCAACCGACGATGTAGGCCAGCACCGAGTTCGACGAAAAGTTCAGCCCGAGACTGCGCAGCCCGCCGCCGATGACCGTGCCCGGCCCGAAGAAACCGCCGAGGAAATTGACCACCCACATCACCACGGCCACCGTGATGACCAGCGGCAACACGGCGAACACGCCGGCAATGAAGTAACGGAGCAGTTGGTTGAAGATGGGTTTCATGGGGCCGGCGTTGGGGAAGGGAGATAGGAGTCAGGAGATAGGAGGTGTTGGGTTCGCAGCATGTTGAAAAAGGCGTCTGACCCTCTCAGGCACGCCGCATTCTCCGGCTAAAGCGAGGTTTCCCCAAGGGTCTGACCCCTTTTTCAACATGCTGTTAGAGTAGCGAGTCGAACAACCGCGCTGTGTTTTGAGCGATCTTATGCGTCAGCGGCCGCGCGGCCCAAGCTTCCTTCGTTAGCAGGTCGCTGTCGGCCATGTTCGTCTCCTGCTCGGCTTGCAAACGCCGAACCACCTCGCCGTCGTAAATCAGCAGCGTAATCTCGGCATTGAGGGCGAACGAGCGAATGTCGAGATTGCTGGAACCAACGAGCGCAACGTCGTCGTCGATGCTAAGGTGTTTGGCGTGCAGCAGGCCATCGCGATACTGATGAATCCGCACGCCCGACTCGAGCAGTTCTTCGTAGAACGATCGCTGGGCCAGTCCGACCAACATCTGGTCGGCTTTTTTCGACACGACCAGATGCACCTCGACGCCGCGCAGCGAAGCCGTCTGAATCGCTTGTAGCAGCGAAACGTCCGGAATGAAATACGGCGTAGTAATGACCACGCGTCGCTGAGCGGCGTGAATCAAGGCGACGACCAGCTTGAGGTTGCCCGCATAGGGAAAGCCCGGCCCGCTCGGCAACGCCTGCACGAGCGTCGTGCCCGTCGAGGAAGGAGCGACGAAAATGCCATCGTCGTACTCGTCGTCTTCGGTCTCGATATGGTGATCGGTCAGAAACGCCGCTTGCAATTGCAGCACAACCGGCCCGGTGACCCGGGCGACCATTTCCTTATAGATAATGCCCGGCTTGAAGTCGGCGTCGACAATATTCTGCGACCCGACGTAGCCGATCCGCCCATCGATGACGGCGATCTTGCGATGATTGCGCAGATCGAACCGCAGCCGAAACGGCCGCAGCAAGCTGACCGGCAGCACCTCGACGACCTCGACGCCAGCGTCGCGCATCGCGGGTCCGATCTGGCGAATCGCATGCCGCGACGCGAACCCGTCGACGAGCAGCCGGCACCGCACACCTCGTCCGGCCGCGGCGACGAGCGCGTCGGCCACGCGGCGGCCGGTCTTGCCCGCGGCGAAGATGTAATACAGCAGATGGACGTGTCGCGTCGCCGCGTCGATATCGGCCACCAACCGCTCGATGCTGCCGTCGTAGTCGCTGAGCAACTCGACGTCGTTGCCGCCAACGATGCCGAAGTCGCCCAACGATTCGGCAAGCGCGACCGCCGGTTCAAGTTCGCTCGGCACGTCCGGATGAGCAACGTTTTGGTTGAACCACTCCCGGCCACGCGTGCGAATGAATCGCGACGCGCGAGTTTGCATTTCGACGCGCCGCTTCGGCAAATAAGGCCGACCAAACACGCCATAGATTATCAGCCCCACGATCGGCTCGACGAAAATCAACATCAACCACCCACGAGCAGCCGCCGCACTACGCCGCTGCGGCACATAAACCAGCATCACCAACCGAATCGCCCATTCGACGGCGAGGAAAGTCCAGGTGTAGAGGTGCAAGTCGGGCATGGGGCGGGGCGGAGGCGCGAGGCTTGAGGGGCGAGGCGCGAGGATAGAGGATTGTCGGGGGCGTCGAGTATGATTGTCGTGGCGGGTGGTTTGGTTTGCCAGTGCCGTAAGGTCAGGCACGCCTGTGCCTGACGGCAACGGTGAGCGGCTGAGCCGCGAAACGGCATTTGTCCCAAGCCACAACGTCAATTGGCGATTCCGTCAGGCACAGGCGTGCCTGACCTACGGCTTTAGGATCGGCCGGGAAATAACTTCCGTGTTTGTTACGGTATTACGAACCAGGGCGCGGTGTAATTCAGTTGTGGCAGGAAGCGGTTGAACTGAATGGGATTCCGCTCGAGGAATTCGCGGGTGGCCTTGATGCCGCGGTC
>JAJDEG010000424.1 GCA_029259895.1 Planctomycetota bacterium | reverse complement strand
CGTCCCCGGGCCCTATGTACTAACTTTTCCACGCCATTGTGAATCATCTGCCGCTGAAGTACAAACATTCCGCCGGGATGCATGTTGGGGGGTTCGAACGTTGGGTGGCCCACCGCGATGTTTGCGCACGTTTCTGGTGGGCCTCACTTCGTTCGACCCACCCTACATGCATCCCTGCGGAATGTTTCTACTTCTGCGGCAGAGGATTCAAATTGGCTTGGAACTGTTCGAACATCGGTCCCGTGAACGAATGCGCGTCGGCCTTCGACATGTTCTCGGTCAACATTTGGTCGAGCTGCGACTGGAACACTTCCTCAGCTCGGCCGCCGTGGAAGTAGGCGGGTTTATCGACAGTGCTGCGCATGGCCTTGAGCATTTGCCCGTAAAACGTTTCGCCGACGAACGTATCAAACGCCTCGCGCGTTTTCGCGTTCGTGGCCTGCTTCGCCGCGTTGCCGGCAGCCTTCAAGTCGTCGCCGCCGACAGCCAGGTCCGCGCTGCGAAGTCCCATCGATGCCACGTCCATATCTTGCTCTCCGTTCGCTCGCCGCGATGGCCGAAATCTATTCGATGATCAGCCGCGCGTGGAGCTTGCCGTTGCGCTCGATGCCCTTGATGATCTCGATGACGTCCTCGGTCGGTACGCGAACCGCATTGAGCGCTTCGAGCAGTCCTTGCAGCCGCGATGTACCCGGCTGTTGCTGCTGGAGTCGCCGATCCGGGTCGAGCGCCACGAATCGGCCGGCAACCGTGCCGGCCTCGATCACGATGTTCTTGTGGGTCACCACGACCGCGCCAATCTCGACGTCGCCGCTCACCACGATGCTGCCCGTTCGTTCGTTGATGACCACGCGGGCGTCCACTTCCGGTTCGGGAATCGTCTGGCCGAGAACTTGCGAAACGAAAAACACCGGGTCCGGCAACTGGTTTTCGGATCGCGGTTTGAGGTACACCTGCGGGATCGGCACTTCGATTTGTGTGTGGTCGATGGCACGGGCCTTGTTGATTTCGGCGCCCAGAACTTGCGTGTTGATTAGCTCTGCGATATCCGAGGCGACCTGATAGTCCGCCCGATCGCGGTCGAGAATCAGCACGAGCTTGCCGCCGGAAAAGTCCGGGCCGGGAAAGGATTCCTCGAGACGAACGCCGCCGTGTACCTTAGCGGCGACCGGTGCTTTTTGAGGGTCGTCCAATTCCAACTGGCCTTGGGCCAACGCGAACACGCGGCGGCTCTTGAAGTCCGGCCCCAGCAGCGGCGTCATGAACAGCCGACCGCCGATGAGGCTCTTGGCACTCAGCGCACTCACATGGCAGTCCAGCGTATCGCCGCGCTGCGCACCGGCGGGAATCGTTGCCGTGACCATGACCAGGGCCACGTTCTTCGCGTCCTTGAGTTCGCGCAATCCGCCTTGGCCCTTGGCGTTGGCCGGACTGAGCGGCATGCCCATCAATTCCATCGTGCGGGCCAAAGCGCGAATCGTCGGCAAAGCATCCGACCCATCGCCCGTCCCCTTAAGCCCGACGACCAATCCCAGGCCCTGCAAAGTGACGTCTTCCATCCCCTTCACGCGGCAGATGCTCTTGATAAGAATCCGCGCCTCGGCCACCGACGCGATCAACATCACCGCCACAAAAGCCGCAATGGCACGAATGAAGAACTTACACCGCATGACGAACTCCTTGTCTTCGATCCTCTGCCCACGATTTCCCTGACCAATTTCACGCCACTCGATACCTGCTCAAAACGGGTTGACCGTATCGATCACCTTCGTCAGCCAGCCGCGGCGATACCCGTCGCGGACGTGGCCCTTCGATCGCTTGTAGACGTTCAACTCCACCACGTCCTCGCTCAGCACGGTGTTGTCGGGCAGCACGTCGTCGGGCCGGATGATGCCGGAAAGCGAAGCGTCGTACACTTCGTTGTCTTGGCGAAATGTGTTGTGGGCTTCGAGCACGAGGTTGCCGTTCGGGCGGATGTCGACGACCGACGCGGCGATGCGAAACTCGATTCGGCTCCGCAATTCCAACTCGCTGTCGGTGCGGTACGTTTGCTGGATCGTGCCGCTGGCCTTGGGGTCGCCGTCGGCTTGTTCGGCCGGCTTGAGCGTCAGCCCGCTGGCCAGCTTCACCCAATCCTTGAGCACGGCGTCGTACAGGCCGTTCTTGCGGCGATCGACCGAGCCTTCGGCCAAATAATTCGAACTCTCCTTGACGACGACCGTCACCACGTCGTGCAGCTTGAGCTTCTTGGGCACGATCGGTTCCTGGTAGTACGGCGAGATATTGTCGAGCGTCAGATACGGCGCAGGCGGCGGGGCGATTGCCGACGGCGTCATGGTCGATCGCGGCGTGTTGGATCGCGTCATCGCCGGTTGTTGGGCGAGAACCGGCCACGTCGCCGCGCCCGCCAGTGCGACTCCCAGCGTCCAACGGGCGGTGCGTCGAAACGTTGGATTGCGATGAGTCATCGATTGGCTTCCTATGTCGGTGCGGTGATTTCGGATGGCTGTGTGGTCGTGTGATTTCGGGACTAGCGTTGAGTCGCCGCGGCTTCTCGCGACGCGAGGGGCGTCGCTTGGGCGGCGCTGGCGAAGACTTCGACGACTTGGATGTCGGCGACGCGGGCGAAGAATCGCCGGCGGTCGGCGAGCGACTCGATTTCAACCAGTTCGCCCTTGGCTCCTGGCTGCCGCGACCGGCCAGTCGTCTTCACGCGAACGCCGCCGGAATAGGCATACACCGTCACGACGTCGCCCCGCTGCACGAGCACCGGCGCTCGGACGTAGTTCATGTCCAAGATTTGCCCCGCGACGATCGGCCGGACGGCTTCCTGCCCGACGACTTCTTCGAGTGAACGAAACGCGCCGCGCTGCGCGACGCCGCGCTTCGCCGGTTCGACGGCGAGGTCGCTCTCTCGCAACACGTCGCCCTTGGCGAGCGAACGAGCGGCGACGACGACCATGTCCGGCGACTGAATCTCCGCGTCGACCGTGACTTCCTTCTCGCCCGTCCCGATCCGTAGAACGAATTGCTGCCGGCCGTGCCAGGGCTGCGAACCGCCCTCGGCGGCAATCCGGCCATAGGCGGTTTGAACCAGGGCGACTTGTTCCTCCGTCAGTTCGACCGCGACTTTCCAATTTCGGTCGCCGTCGACGTTGCGCGTCAAGTGTTTGGCGATGGCGTTTTCCACGGCCGAGATCGCGCTGCGGGCCGCACTGCCGTTGGGCCGATAGGCGGACGACTGGCGAGTGGCTTGGGCCGGGGCGCTGGCAAGTTGTACTTCGCTCGCACCGCCGAAGTGATGTAGGCCGGTCGCGACTCCACGCAGAGCCAACAGGTCTTGCACCTCCCGCAGACTCAGCGATTTCTGTGCGTCGACGACCGGCATCGGAAGCAGTTCCGTTGCAGCCAGCGCTGCCCGCTCGTCCTCGCTACCGGCCACGATCTCGGCCACGTCGCCCAACAGCACGACTCGACCGCCGACGATGGCATTCGAGCGAAGCTGAATTTCCGCCCCGCGCACCGGAGCCGTCCACGAAGCGAAAACGAAGACGATCGACAGCAGCCAGTAGGTAACGTTCGTTCGCAGTTCAGACATGGCGTTGGTCATCGCTGGTTGGTGAGGATGGTCGGGTTGTTTGTTAACCACAGAGGAAGAATGAAAAATGAAGAATGAAGAATGAAGAACTTAGGTGGTGCGGTGCAATTGAGGCGTCGTGCTGCATTTTGCATTCTTCATTTTTCATTTCTTCCTCCGTGCCCTCCGTGCCCTCTGTGGTTAAACGATCGACGCTATCGCGTTAGAACCGCCGCAGGTTGGCCACGAGTTGCAGCATTTGGTCACCGGCCTGCACGGCCTGCGAGTTGAGTTCAAACGAACGCTGCGTCGTGATCAGATCGATGAGTTCCTGGACCGGCTGGACGTTGGATATTTCGAGCGACCCTTGGCGAACGCGACCGACGCCTTGCACGCCCGGATTGCCGATCGTCGCCGTGCCCGACGCTTCTGTTTCGGCGTACAGGTTCTCGCCCAGCTTGAGCAGGCCCTCGGAGTTGACGAACGTGGCCAACTGCAATTGGCCCACCTGTGACAAGGCGGACTGGCCCGCTTGTTTGACCGACACGATTCCCTCGGGACTGACGACGATGTCCGTGGCGTCGGGCGGAATCGTGATCGGCGGATCGAGCTTTCGCCCCGTGCTGGCCGAGCCCATCACGACTTCGCCCGTGGCGTTTTGCGAAAAATTTCCTGCCCGCGAATAAATCAGCGTTCCGTCTGAATCCGCGACCTGAAAGAAACCGTCGCCCTCGATGGCCCAGTCGAGCGGTGCGTTGGTGATGTTAAACTCGCCCTGGCCAAAGTCGGTCTGCACGCTTGACACTTTCGTGCCGAGGCCGATCGACGTGCCCGTGGCCGTAAGATTGCCGCTCGTGTCGACGGCGCCCGGCAGCATCTCGTGGCGATAGAACAGATCCTCGAAGTTCGCCCGGCCTTTTTTGAAGCCGGTCGTGTTGATGTTGGCCAGATTGTTGGCGACGACGTTGAGTTTCGACTCCATCGCCGTCATGCCGGTGGCCGCGGTATATAGCGTTTGAATGCTCATTTTGAATTGTTCCCGTGGTTGGACGCGAATCCCCTTTTTCCCCAGCCCCCAGACTCCAGCCCCCGTTTATGTCTGTCGCAGCATGCGATTCGTAATTCCGCTGAGCATTTGATCGTGGTTGCGGATCATGTTGACGTTCATTTCCATCGCGCGGGTGGCTTCGATGAGGTGCATCATCTCGGTGGTCGCTTGCACGCCCGACGTTTCCAGGTATCCGCTGCGGAGTCGACGTTCCGGCGGCGGCACCACCGAAACGGGTCCGAGCGGGAAGAAGCGATTTTCGCCCCGCTTGACCAAGTCGCCGTTCGACGCCGGACGAACGATGCCGACTTCGCCGACAATTCCTCGGCTGCCGTCGGGCAGAATCTGGTACACCGCGCCGTCCTCGGCGATGCCCGGCTGGCCGAGTTCCGGATTGACCGAGATCGGCGTACCGGCGCTCGACAGGACTTGCTCGCCGTTCTGCGTAAGCATCCGGCCGCGGGCGTCGACGCTGAAGTTGCCGGCGCGCGTCAGATACCGCTCGCCGTCTTGCTGAACCTGAAAGAACCCGTCGCCGAGGATCGCGACGTCCGTGGTCAGGCCCGTGTGCTTGAGCGGCCCGGTCGAATGGTCGGTGACGGTCTCGAAAAACTGAACGCCGCCGGACAGGTCGTTGATCGTACCGGTGCCGCGTTGATCGAGACCCTGGGCGTGCGCCTCGGAAGCGCGGGCCTGGAACATCGCCATTTCGCGCTTAAAGCCGACGGTGTCGACGTTGGCCAGGTTGTTGGCCAACATTTCGAGCCGCTTGCTCTGCACGTTCACGCCGTCGGCGGCGAGGTAGAGTCCGTATGGCATGACCGGCCAGATGTCTTAGCGTTGGCCCCCCCGGACCGAGATCGCGTGCGGCGACTAAAAGCAAGCGGCGTGCCGTAACTCTCAGCGGCGTGAGGAGTCGGCCACGTTTGCGACGCAAGCCGTTAAGGGAACGCCTGTTAAGGCAACGACGAACCACACATCGCCAAGCGTTGCTCTCGTTCCCCTCGACCGGCGCTTCGGCGGCGCTGGCCGATGCTGGCGGCGAGAATTGCCGATCGATCGAAGGAGATTGGCCTTCGCGGCCGCTATGACGCTTCGCGGCATGAGCCTGTTCTGGCGTGCAACGCCAATGACAATACCCATGTCGGTGCCCATGTCGGTGCCCGTGTCGGCATTTCCGAGACGTTCCGTCGGCCGGGGGCCGCGAATCGAACCTCCTCTGGGGGGCATCGCGGCCTTCGCGCTCGACCGGCATCGTGGTATCATCGCAAGTCTTGACTCAACTCGATACGGTTAACCGCGTTGCGCCGCGGCCACTATCCAATTCATCGGACCAATCCATCGGAGAAATCCCGACATGGCCAAGCCCCATCGTCCGCTCAAGAAAGCCAATCACGGCAAGCGTCCCGCCAACGCCAAGGCCCGCAAGGCCAAACGGCGAATGATCAAGACCTAAGGTCGTCGAGCGGAATGCAGGTTCTTGCCGCGCGTGAATTGAACGAACGCATCGGGAGCCCGTCGTGGCGAATAAAGAACTGATCCTCGATCCGACGACGTTGGACCTCGATCGCGCCGTCGCCGACATCGAGGAGATCCGGCGGTACAATCCCCAGCGCTTCGAGTTCGAGCAACTCACGGCGATCGTCTATGAGGACGAGACGACGCATACCTGCGCCGGCTACAAGGACATCACGCACGACGAGTTCTGGGTCCGCGGTCACATGCCTGGCATGCCGCTGATGCCCGGTGTGATGATGTGCGAAGCGGCCGCTCAACTGGCCAGCTATTTCACGCTCAAGTACAACCTGCTCGGGTCGGACACGGTCGGCTTCGGCGGGCTGGAGGAAGTGCGGTTTCGCGACCCGGTGATCCCCGGCGATCGGCTGTTGGTCGTCGTGCGGAAGGTCAAAGCCCGTCGAGGACGGATGATCATCTGCGACTTCCAGGGATTCGTTCGCGCCGCAATGGTCGTCGAGGGCGTAATTAAGGGCGTGCCGTTGTCGGTCGATCGCAGCGCGAAGGAAGCACGGACGGACGCCGCCGGGACGTGATCGCATGCTATTCCCGTTCCACGACGACAACCCCACGTCGCGGTTTCCGCTGGTCACCTGCGCCATCATCGGCCTCAACGTGGCCAGTCTGCTCTACATCGGCTGGCTGCCGCCCCAGGACGCCGAGATCCTCACCATCGAACGCGCGTTCGTTCCGGCTCGCGTCGAACAGCTTTTCAATCCCAACAAGATCGTTCCGGTCCGGCTCAATTTCGCTCCCCAGCCGTTGCCGAATCTCGAACCGGTCCATCTCTTGCTGCCGGTCCGCTCGCAAGTCATCGCCACGTTTTTCTCGACGATGTTCCTGCACGGCGGATGGATGCATCTGATCGGCAACATGTGGTTTTTGTGGCTGTTCGGCAACAATATCGAAGACCGGCTTGGGCACGTGCTATTCATGGTGCTGTATATCGCCGGCGGCGTCGTGGCGTCGTTGGCGCATTGGGCGATGATCCCGGAAGCGCAAATGGCGACGCCCGTGATCGGCGCGAGCGGCGCGGTTGCCGCCGTGATGGGGGCGTATATCATCACGTTTCCGACGGCGTGGATACGCTGTATCTTCGTACTCATTGTGATTCCGATCGTCGTCGAATTGCCGGCGATGTTGGTGCTGGGAGTTTGGTTCGGCGGTCAATTGCTCGACGCGATGACCGACACGCATCGTTTGACGGGCGGCGTCGCCTGGTGGGCTCACGTCGGCGGTTTCTTGGTTGGCATGGCCTTGATGCCGCTGGTTTCGGCGATCGCGCCGCGCGACGACTCTCCCGCCCGTTGGGAAAGCGCCTGGTAAAGGTTGCCGAGTAACGAACTATGGCGGTTACATTGTCGCTGCGTCCGCTCGTCGTCGAGTCGAAGGCGCGTCTGGTTGCCGGGCGCGAGCGCTTGCGGCAGCGCCACGCTGCCGGCGAACGCGGCGTGACGCTCTGTGCGTCGCTGGCCGACTTGGTCGACACCATCGTGCTCGACGTGTTCGAGGCGGCGCTCGCCGATTCGGCCAATCCGTCGCTCGCCAAGCTCGTGTCGCTCGCGCCACTGGGCGGTTACGGTCGCCGCGACGTCGCTCCCTATTCCGACGTCGATTTGCTGCTGCTCTACGATCCGAGTGCGGCCGACGCCGTCGCACATCTCGCGAGGCGGCTCGTGCAGGACTTGGGCGACATCGGCCTAGAGTTGGGGTTTTCCGCCCGCACGGCGGACGACGCCCTCAAAGCCGCGGGCGACGACATCACGCTGTTCACGTCGCTGATCGAGGCCCGTTATATCGCCGGCAGCGTGACGCTCTACACCCAACTCATCCGTCGATTCCAACATTTCGCCCAACGCGGAGCGAAGCGATTCGTACCCGCGATCGCGCAAGCACGGCTGGAAGAGCGCCGCAAGTTTGGCGAAATGTCGTACATGCTCTGTCCGAACGTCAAGCGGTCGCGCGGCGGATTGCGCGGCATCCAATTGTTGCGGTGGATCGGGCTGTCGCGGTACGGTTTCGCCGAACCGGAAGAGCTGCAGCGCATGGGCGTATTTTCCAGCGACGAGCGGCAAGCACTCCGCGACGCGACGGAATACTTGTTGCGGCTGCGCAACGAGTTGCATTTCCACGCCGGCAAGGCGCAGGACACGCTCGACCGCAGCGAGCAAGTGCGACTCGCTGCGCTGTATGGCTTCGAGGAAGAAGCGGGGCTGCTGCCGGCCGAGCAGTTCATGCGGCAATACTTTCAGACGACCCGCGACGTGCGTTACATCGTTGGCAACTTCGTCAATGAAGCACAGCCGAAGGAGCGACTGGCGAAGGTGTTCGGGCCGATGTTCAGCAGTCGGGCCGACAATACGACCGACTTCCGCATGGGGCCGAGCAACATTTGGGCGACGGCCCGCGGTCTGGCAAAGATCCGCACAGATCTGGCCGAAGTGCTGCGGCTTACGTCGCTGGCCGCCGGTTACGACAAGCGCATCGCCCACGAAACGTGGACCGCCGTGCGGCAAGCCCTGCCGACGCTGCCCGACGAGATTACGCCCAATGTCTGCGAGCGCTTCATGTCGCTGCTCGCGCAGCCGACGCGATTGGGCGAAATGCTGCGCAAGTTGCTGGAGTTGGGCGTGCTCGAAAAGATCGTTCCGGCGTTCGGTCACGCCCGCGGACTGTTACAGTTCAATCAGTATCACCAATATACGGTCGACGAGCATTGCATTCTGGCGGTGCAGCGGGCGACGGAACTCGCGGCGAACGCCGGCCCGATCGGCCAGGTTTATTCGCGACTCAAACGCAAGCATCTGCTGCATTTGGCGCTGCTGCTGCACGATCTCGGCAAGGGTTATCCCGAGGATCATAGCGAAGTTGGCCGCACGATCGTCGTCCAAACGTGCCAACGACTAAACCTTCCGGACGAAGATGCGCAGCTCGTCGAGTTTCTCGTGCACAAGCATCTGTCGATGATCCACATGGCCCTGTGGCGCGACGTCGACGACAAGCAGACTTCGCTCGCGCTGGCGCTCGAAGTCGGCACGCCCGAAGCGCTCAAGATGCTGTACCTGCACAGCGCCGCCGATCTGGCGGCCGTTGGGCCAGGCGTTCTGAACGATTGGAAACTCGATCTGCTCACGACGCTGTACGAACGAACGATGGAGCATCTTGGCGTCGACGCGCCGGCCCGCCATGCGCAGCAGCGAATCGATCGCGCCCGCGCGGCGGTCCGCACGGCGCTCGGAGCGCGGGGCGACGAGCCGTGGTTCGCCGAGCAGATCGGGCTTCTGCCGAGCGGCTACTTGCTCGGTTCGCCGGCGGAGACGATCGCGGACGAGCTAAACCGGCTGACGGGAATTTCGCCCGGCGTGGTCGATGCGTGGGGGAAATACGACGGCGAGCGTCGCATCACGCAATATCTCGTCTCCACGTTCGATCAAATCGCACCGGGCGTGTTTCATCGGCTCACGGGGGCCCTTTCGAGCCAGGGCCTGACGATTCTAACGGCGCAGATCAACACCCTCTCCGGCGGATTAATCCTCGACCGGTTCCTCGTCCAAGACCCGGACCATCCCGACGAGCCGCCGGCGTTTCGGCTGGAAGAAGTCTGCACGGCGCTGCGTGCGGCGCTGTTGGTGCCGACGGACGAACCGCCGAAGTTTCGCCGGCTTTGGCGAAAGGCCGAAACGCCCGAGGCGATCGCGCCGGCCGCGCAGCGCGTGAGCGTCGACGCTAACTCGTCGGACCAGTTCACGATCGTCGACATTATCGCCAACGATCGCGTGGGACTGCTGTACGCGATCACCCGCAAGCTGTTCGAGTTGGGTTTGTCGGTCGGCGTCGCCAAAATCGGAACGTATTTGGATCAGGTCGTCGATGTGTTCTACGTCACCGACGCCGCGGGGCAGAAGGTATGCGACGAAGGACAGTTGCGGCGGATTCGCGAAGAGTTGTTGCGGGCGATCGCGCCGACGAAGTGCTCGGACAACTCGTAGCGCGGCGTTCACGGCGTTCGCGTTACTTGCCTTTAGCAAGCGATTTCAGATCGGCGCTCCGCCAGCAGTACCAACTGGCCACCGTGGCATACGGCCGCCACGGCGCGGAGAGTTCGCGAAACTCCGCCTTCGTCGGCAGCGCGGCGAGGTCGTGGATGCGCTGCACCCCCGAGCGCAGTCCCAGATCGTCCTCGGCGAGCACATCCGGCCGGCCGAGCGAGAAAATGAGGAACATCTGCGCGGTCCAGCGGCCGATGCCTTTGACGCGAGTGAGGTCGGCGATGATCGCTTCGTCGTCGTGATGGGCGAGGCGCGTGAGACGCACATCGCCGCCGGCGACGCGCTGGGCCAGGTCGAGCAGATAGGCCGCCTTCTGCTGCGACACGCCGGCCCCGCGCAGCCGAGCAGGCGAAACGGCCAACATCACCTCGGCGGAAAGTCGCTGCGGCGCGACCAATGCGACGACGCGAGCGTTGATCGTCTTGGCGGCCGCGACGGAAATCTGCTGGGCGATGATGGAGCGGATCAGCATCGCAAACCTTTCTCGCCGAGGACGCAATGTACACGGCCCGACGGCGTCGATCACGGCGCGCATGCGGCGATCGGCGCGGCGGAGATGTTTGATGGCTTCGGCATGGCGATCACTTTGGTTCGCGAGGGGCATCGGAATATTTTGATTCTCGCTGACGGCGAACCTGAGATTGATTATACGCTCTGCGGACGATTCGGGGCCGATTCTAGCCGGTCGTGGAATAGTTCGACGCTACTCGCTACGCGATAGCGAGTCTAAATCGCCGGAATCCAGTACGTCGCAAAAGTGCCGTGCGAAAAAGAAGAGCCACTCGATTTGCGACCTTTGAATGATCTTTGTATTGAATCCCCGCGGAATACCTTCGAGCGACACAATCTCGTGCAAGTCCGAGATCGCGAATTCCCGTGTGCCTTTGCGTACTTCGGACGGCTTCACGCACGCGCGCACCAACGCCGTGCATATCTCGACGAATGCCAGGTCGTGACCGGCGATATGATCCCACAACTCGATTCCGATGCGAACCGTGACGGTGACATCAATACCGTTCTTCTCGAATCGACAACGCCATTTGTTCTCCGGGGTTTCTCTGACGCCAGATGTCATCTTGCGGGCAATATTTCGCAAGATGTGCCAGTCTTTTTTATTCGATTGCTTCTTCGTGCCGTAAAGTACTCCGTACGTAAAGTCGATTTTCTTAGCGCCGGACTCGTTCGCCCAAGCCTCGCTGTGCGTTACGATGGTGTCGGCGAAGTTTTCGCTCATCTCGTCATTCAAACAGCGTGGGCCACTTTTTAGCGTGGCGAGAAAGAGGGTTTCTTCGCTCATTTTCTTTCCGTCGAGCGCCGAATTGCTGGTGTGCATTTCACTGGGCGCGAATTCCCAGCCGTACTGTGGGAGAACAACGGCTTCGACCATCCGCCCCGCCGAAGTTTCCATCGAGGAAAACACTTTTGCCGGTAGAATCGCCTGCGCGATCTGGTCGATGTCCGTCAATCCGTGTTGCAGCGCGTAGAACATCAGCACGAACGGATTCGTGTTGAATTTAGCGAGCGCGGCGTCGCTCGTAGGCAGATTGCGCACGTGGCTTTCGATCCGCGTGCGGAATTCGGTTTCCATAGCCAATGCGCGCTCGGACGACTCGACGTCGCTGTCGACTCGTACGAGCGCTGCGAGCAAGTCCGCTTTCGTTAGCGTCTGCGCCTCGGGGCGAGGCATTCCCCGGTGAACCATCGCCGTGTCTCAAATGTGTTTCGTTTTTCGTTTGATTTTCGGCAAGGCGTAGGCAGGATTTTTGGATTGGCCATCTGCCCACACGCAGGTTTGGCCGTCCTTGAACCATCGCCTTGTTCGAATGTGCGACTGCACATAAATGACCCGAAATGCTTCAGGCTTGGTCGGATAGGGCATCCATTCTTGGGCAGCCAGCCGATCGAGTTCCGCGACGATCACTTCTCCGGCAATGCATCCCAGACGGATGGGAACCGCGTTGCCCGCCTGTGCGTACTGATGCTGCGTCTTACCGCAGAAAATCCATTCGTCGGGAAACTCCTGTATTCGCGCATATTCTCGAAGCGACAGAGCGCGAACCTCGGTCGGATGACATAGTGCCGTGCTGGCGTGGTTGGGCATCGTGACCAAGGTAGGGCAAGGCAGGTCGAAGCTCAAACGACGCCACCAACCCGATCGTCCGCCCTTGGCCAACCATGCCTTGCCCATCGACGCTTTTTGAATCTCTACGGGCAGGCTTCGCCAATTCGAACCCGCTGGAATGAGCGATAGAAACTCCTTCTTACGCGGGCTGAAATCCATGATCGTCGGCGTGTCCTCTCGCAGATTCCCGATCGCTTCGCCCAGAGTTGACCACGGTCGAGGATGATCGGGGTCGGAAAACAACAACGGCTGCCGAAGCGGCATCGGCGCTGGCGGGCCATGAGTCGGCTCCGGAAAGCTTACCTCCGCATTGAAGCGATTTCCGATAAACAGGGCTCTCTCTCGTAGTTGCGGCGCGCCGTAGTTCACCGCGTTCACCTCGAAACAGTCCATGTGGTAACCACTGCCCGCGATCCGCTGAAGGTCGTTGGCAAACAGTCGGATGACGGAACCCGGTCGTTCTTCGGGTTCCAAGGGCGGCCCGCCTTTTTCCGGCCGACTCGCCAAGCAGCGATGGCGGATGGCCGCCGACAGCAAACCTCGCACGTTCTCCATAAGGAAGAAGCGAGGTTGAAGTGCTTCGACAAATCGAAGGAATTGCCATAGCAATGTTCCGCGGGGATCCTGGACGGTGCCTCGCCTTCCAACAGTACTGAACGACTGACACGGAGGACCGCCTACGACTAGATCGACTTCACCCGGTTTCAGGCCGGTTGCATCAAGCAGTTTTTCGGGCGTAATTGCCGCGATGTCGCCCTCGATGAGTTTTAGGTCTCCGTCGAGGCGACCCGCGCGACGATTGGTTCGGATCGTTTCGCAGAAGGATGGCTCTTTTTCGATACAAGCGATGACACGAAATCGCCCCGTCTGCTCGAGTCCAAGGTCGAGTCCCATGCCGCCGGAAAACAGCGACACCACATTGTATTTTTCTTGCGTCATGCCGCATGTCGAAAGAAAACTGAAGCCCTTAGGCAACTTTGACGCGAATCGACTGGCAAGCTTACGGGATTCCATGACTTGACGAAAGCCGGTGCGACGCAATCGGCATTCTTGTCGACAATAACGTACTACGCGGCGATCCAAGGAGGCAAGCGAAGTTAGGCGTTCGATAGGAGATGCAGTGATGGCGGCCGCAACGTGTTGTAGAGCGGGACGTTGCGCCGCCCTAGCGTCGCACGGTAGCGGCGTTTGACACGCGCGCGACCCCCAGTAGAATGAAGGGTGGCGGAGACGATCCGCGAGCCGAGCGGTGGCGTTGTCGGCAGCCGCGCCGATAAGCGGCAACGCCGTTTGGTTTTCATGCGTACGATTGGCCGTGCGACGCGCTATGGAGTGCGGCCGCTTGGCGGCATCCTTTGCGAGGTCACTTGCGATGTTAGGACTGGGAACTTGGGAATTGCTGATCGTCGCCGTGGTGGTGCTGTTGCTGTTTGGCAACCGCCTGCCGAGCGTGATGCGTTCGCTGGGCCGCGGTGTCGTTGAGTTCAAGAAGGGCGTCCGCGGGATCGAAGAAGACATTGATTCGGGCAGCGAGAATAAGACAACGCCGACGACGTAACGTGGGCAGGTCGGGCACGCTCGTGCCTGACCGACGATGATTTTCGATCGACGGCTAGCGTCGTCGTACAACAATACAACGAGCGAGTTGACTCCGTTGTGGTGACCCTGACCGCTGGGCCGGTTTACCGCGTGGCTCCCCCGTGATGCGTTCCGCCGATTGATGCGGACCGATGTCTTGGCTGAGTCGCGGCTGGCGAGCCAATCCACTGCTCGGCGGGTTGGGCGTTGTTTCATCCCGGGCGAACACGATGAAACATTGGTAACCGCGCGCGTGCTGGCCCAGACCCCGAAGGCCGGCGCGGACAGCTCTCGCGTGCGTTCGAGTCGCGGATGAATCCGCGGTTCGTGCTGACGCGGTGGCGTGTGCGCGTGATACCATTGTGGGTCGCGATTCGACCCGTTCTTTTTTGTTTAGCGAGGTGAAACGATGCTCGGTCTTGGCGCTTGGGACATGATGATCGTGCTAGTGATTGCGGTGTTGCTGTTCGGCAAACGACTGCCGGAAGTCGCCCGGTCGTTGGGCAAGGGCGTGACGGAGTTTCGCAAGGGTGTACGCGGGATCGAAGACGAATTTACGCGCACGGAATACTCGCCGTCGCCGTCGACGAGTAGCGCGACGAGCCGGGCGACAAGCTACGAGGAACGCGAAGAGCCGACCGCGCCGCGGTTCGTGCCCCCGCCGGCGGATGCGCCAGCAGGCGATGCAACGGCCAGCAAGGAATCGGCCGAGGCGGAAAAAGCCACGACTTGATTCGAGGGCGGCTAGCGGCCGGCGTAAAGCGGTTTCGAGAACCACGGACGTATCTTGAAGGTCAATGAAAACGGTGAGGCGCGCCTCGGGGCGATGGAAATTCCCTAGTCCCTAACCTCCAGCCCCAAGTCTCCGCCATGTCGACCGACACCAGCAGCAAAACGGAAGTCGGTAGCTATTTCATCTCGAACTACCCTCCGTACTCGCAGTGGTCGGAAGCGGCCCTGGCCGACGTGCGCACGGCGATGGCCAATCCGCCGCAAGACACGCCGCTGGGGCTGTA
>JAJDEG010000423.1 GCA_029259895.1 Planctomycetota bacterium | reverse complement strand
ATCGTGATCGGCCAACACGAGCGCGGCGTCGGCTTCGGGATCGAAGAACTCGCGGATCTGCTTCGACGCCGAGAGCATGATGCTCCGTTCGAGGCTGCCGCGGCTGTTGTTTAGTTCGTGAAGGTACTCGGCCAGCGCTTGCGCTCGCTCCGGCGAATCGGTGGCCAACAGTTCCACGGCCAACTGCGCCTGCCCTAGTCGTCCGGCGGCGTTCAGGCGCGGCCCGATGGTGAAGCCGATGTCTTCGCTGCTGAGTACTGGTTTTTCGCTCAACTGGGCGACCCGCATCAATGCCGCCATGCCGACGGTCGGTTGCTGCTTGAGACTGACCAGCCCGTGCGTGACGAGTACGCGATTCTCGTCGACGAGCGGCACCACGTCGGCCACCGTGCCGATGGCGGCCAGACCGACCGCTTGCAGCAAGAAATTCTTCATCCGTTCGCCGACCCGCTTCGCGCCGCTAGCGTGTTGGCACAATGCCCACGCCAGCTTGAAGGCCACGCCCGCCCCGCACAGCCCGGCGAACGGGTAGTCGTGCCCCGGCAGTTGCGGATGGACCAGCACGGCCGCATTCGGCAACGTTGGGCCGAAGGCGTGATGATCGGTGACGATCAATTCCAGCCCCAGGTCGCGGGCCGTTTCGGCTTCTTGCACGCTGGCGATGCCGCAGTCGACGGTAACGACCATTTTCGCCCCGCCGCCGGCGATGGTCCGCAGGGCGTCGTCGTTCAGTCCGTATCCTTCGTCGATGCGGCTGGGGACGTAATTGCCGACGTTCGCACCCAAGAGCGTCAAGCAGCGATAGAGTAGCGCCGTGGCCGTCACGCCGTCGGCGTCGTAATCGCCGTAGATAACGATCCGCCGGCCATCGCCGACCGCCGCCGTTATCCGCTCGGCCGCGGCCGCCACGCCGGGCAATTCGTCGGGATCGCGCAGCGCGGTCAGCTTAGGGTCTAGAAACGTTCGGGCGGCCTCGGGATCGAACACGCCGCGGGCGACGAGCAACTGGGCAACGATGGGCGAAACGCCGGCCGCCCGTTCCAGATGTGCGATCCGCTCGGCATCGTGCGGGTGAAAACGCCAAACCTTGGCCATTGCGTCCTGCCTGTGCTGCGATGCGCTGCGATGCGCTGCGGCTGCGAGTTGATTGCCGCCCGGCATTGAATCAAAAGGACCGGCTGGACACAACCCGCCCTGCCCTGCCCTGCTTCGCGCCGTCGGGGCCATTGGCGTGGAGAAACGGGGCGGATTATTGTGGAAAGTAGGCCAGCGGTTGTGGTATGAATTATCGCTCGGGCTGGCTTTGCCGCCGGGGAGGTCTTTGGCAATTCGAATTGGATCGCGAACGCGGGGGCGTTGTTTTCGCAAATCCGCGATGTGGCGTTTGCGGGCGAAGTGGGGAATTATTGAACGCAGGTACTGGGGCCCCCCAGGCGTTTGTTCAATAAATCGGCGGTGCGGAGCTGACAGCGCGGCTTGAATTTGGGGTTGCGGATTGCCTATTTTGAGCTTGCGGACTCAGGAAGTGCCATTCGTTCCTGACACCTTTTCCGTCCCCAAGGGACTTTTGGGATTGGGAGCAGACAATATTGACCCGAATACACACCAGCCTATTGACGGCAAACCTGATCTTGGTCACAAGCACGGTAATGAGTTCTGGCGCGAGAGGGATGCTGCGCAGAAGGAAGGGCTAACCCAGAAGCAGTTCAACGATCGCATGAACGATCCCAAGAAGTACCAGTTGGAAGACCCCGCTTCCAACCGAAGCCATCGCTTTGAGAAACCCCGATAGGGTGCGCGATGTACAACGATTTAGTCCGATGCGTTTTTGCGAACGATCTTGCTGCACTGGCTGACTTGCTTGCGCGCGGAGCCGATGTAAACATTCGGGACGAGGATGAACGAACCCCGCTCATTCATGCGGCCATCGACGGCAAGACCGAAATTGTAAAGGCGCTGATAGCCGCTGGCGCGGATGTAAATGTTCAAGACGCGGTTGGATTCTCAGCGCTTCACTATGCTGCTCAAAATCAACATGCGCAGGTTGCATCGCTTTTACTTGACGCGAGCGCGAACGTAGACCTTGTAGATACTTATGGCAATTCTCCGCTTAGGAGGGCCGTTTTCAATTCCAAAGGCCGCGGCGAGCTTGTGACGCTCTTGCTCAATGCCGGAGCGGACAGAGAACACCGAAACAAACATGGCAAGACGCCATTCGACCTTGCTCGCACGATTGCCAACTACGACGTTGCGCAGTATTTCAAGTAATTCGTGGGGGCGGAAAGGTGTCAGGAACCAACGGCACTCCTTTTCTGCTCCGGGGTTCGCTTGATTGGGGGCTAGCCGAGGACGCGGCGCTGCCGCAGTAGCGCGACGATCTTCTCTACGCACTCGGCGACGGGCATTGTGTCGGTGGGGAGCGTGAGTTCCGGCGCGGTGGGGGCCTCGAACGGGGCCGTCACGCCGGGGAAGCTTTGCAGTTCGCCGGCGTCGGCGCGGGGGTACATGCCGTCGGTGTCTCGCTGTCGGCAGACTTCGAGCGGCGCGGAGAGATGGACCTCGATGAACCGCTCGCCGCCGATCGTTTGGCGGGCCTTTTGCCGCGTCGCCTCCATCGGCGCGACGAACGCGCAGATCGTAATCAGCCCGGCTTGATTCATC
>JAJDEG010000422.1 GCA_029259895.1 Planctomycetota bacterium | reverse complement strand
ACGAATCTGCCGCATCCCGAATCCAATCCTGGAATAGCAGCTTGCTGATCGAGACTTTCAGTCTGACGAAGCGGTACGGTTCGCTCGCCGCACTCGACGATTGTTCGCTCGGCATTCGGCCGGGCGAAGTGTTTGGGCTGTTGGGTCCGAACGGTGCGGGCAAGACCACGCTATTGCGCCTGCTGTTGGGATTCCTGCGGCCAACATCCGGACGAGCAGTCGTCGACGGATTAGATTGCGTCCGGGAATCGCTGGCCGTGCGGCGGCGGGTGGCGTATCTGCCGGGCGACGCAAGATTGTTCCGCTCGATGCGAGGGCACGAAGTGCTGGGGTTGCTGGCCGGTTTGCGGCCGGGCGGCGGATCGCAGCACCAGCGGTCGCTGGCCATCGCCGAGCGATTGGAACTCGACACGTCGCGCCGCGTGGCGATGATGTCGACCGGAATGCGACAAAAGCTCGCGCTCGCGGCGACGATGGCCGCCGACACGCCGATCGTGATTCTTGACGAGCCGACGGCGAATCTCGACCCGACGGTGCGGCATACCGTGCTCTCGATGGTCCGCGAGGCGAAGGCCGGTGGGCGGACGGTCGTGTTCTCGTCCCACGTGCTGGCCGAAACGGAAGAAGCGTGCGACCGCGTGGCGGTGCTCCGCGGCGGCAAGCTGGTTCACGTGCAATCGATTCAAGAGTTGCGGCGGCGGCATCGGATTTACCTGCGCATGAGCGACGCGATGCAAGGCACGGATTTTCCGCATCCGAGCGGAACGCTGGGTGAAGATTTTCAGCCGCGGCGAACGGCGGATGGTTGGACCGTAGTCGACACATTCGGCGAATTGCGGCCGCTGCTTGGTTGGCTGGCGACGCTGACGCTCGACGAAATTCGCATCGAGCCGTTAGGCCTGCGGGCGGTGTACGAGCAGTTTCATCCGCCGACGAACGGCACCACAAAAGGGGACGGGAGTCTTTTCTCCGACGCCGGCCCCGTACTCGCAAGCAATTTCGATCCGAAAAAAGACTCCCGTCCCCTTTTGTAAGCAGATGAACGCCACGTTGTTGAAAAAATCGCTGATCGAAGCCCGCTGGCTATTGCTGGGGTCGGTGGCGTTGGTGTTCGCGTTCGAGTGGCTGTACATCTGGCTGGTGTCGCAGATCCCGATGAAGCAGTTCGCGGTGATCGTCGGCGCGTTGCCGAAGCCCGTGCTGAGCCTATCGCCGATCCCCGTCGCGCAATGGCTCACCATCGAAGGCCGGATCGCGATGAGCTTTAACGAACCGATCATCTTGCTGGTGTTGGCGGCATGGAGCATCGGCCGCGGATCGGACGCGGTGAGCGGCGAGCTTTCCCGCGGCACGCTCGAAATGGTGCTGGCGCAGCCCGTGTCGCGAACGGCCGTGCTGGCGGCGAATGCCGTGGTGACGATTCTCGGTTGCGTGGCGATTGCGGCCGCGGCGTGGCTCGGTCTGGCGGTCGGAATGGCGTTGATCGCGCTCGATACCGACGTCACGGTCGCGGTGTTCCTGCCCGCCGTGGGGAACACGATGGCGTTCGGATTCTTTCTGGCCGGGGCGACGACGGCGGTTTCCGCGGCCGACCGCTATCGTTGGCGGACGATCGGCATCGTGTGCGGCGTGTTTCTGGTCCAGAAGATCATCGAGATTGTCAGCCTGATGGTCGAGCGGTTTGCCTGGCTGAAGCCGTATACGTTCTTTTCGCTGTTCAAAGCGCCGATGTTCGTGACCGAACCGGATAAGGTTTCGACGTTGTTCTGGCAGTTCAATGGGATTCTCATCGGCCTGGGATTGGCCGGTTACGTGCTGGCCGCGGTGATTTTCTCACGGCGCGACCTGCCCGCGCCGCTGTAGCGAAACCGGCCCTGACCGGCGGGGTTTAATCGGCGGAGTTAATCCGCCTTGTTGGATCGCGAGCCGATTCGCCGTATCCCTGGAATTTCGAACTCATTCTCGGAGGAATGTCATGCGTCGTCATTTGCAGCTTCGCGTCGCGGTTGCTCTGCTCACCTTATCCACTTGTTTCGTCGCGGGACTTGCCGCCGCACGGGCCGACGAACCCGTCGGTAAGGAATATTGGCCGCAATGGCGCGGGCCGCTGGCGACGGGCGTTGCGCCGTCGGCCAATCCGCCGACCGAATGGAGCGAAACGAAAAACATCAAATGGAAAGTGAAATTGCCCGGCCACGGGTCGTCGACGCCGGTGATTTGGGACAACATCGTGCTGATCCACGCGGCGATTCCAGTCGAGAAAAAAGAGGAACCGGCGAAAGCGGCCGACGAAAAAGAATCGGATGCAGCGCCAGCCGAAGCAGCGCGGCCACAGCGCCCCCAAGGAGAGCGCCCCCAAGGAGAGCGCCCCGAAGGACAACGCCCCGACAGAGAGCGCCCCGACGGACCGGGACGCGGTGAACCTGGTCGACGTGGCCCCGGCGGCCCCGGCGGACGCGGTGGATTCGGCTCCGTTCGACCGACGCAGCCGCACCAATTCGTCGTCATGGCGCTCGACCGGCAGACGGGCAAGACGCTGTGGCAGACGAAGGTCAAGGAAGAACTGCCGCACGAAGGGCATCACCGCGACCACGGGTTCTCGTCGCATTCGCCCATCACGGACGGCAAACACATCGTGGCCTACTTCGGCTCGCGCGGGTTGTATTGCCTCGACATGCAGGGAAACGTCCTGTGGTCGAAAGAGCTCGGCCGGATGCGGACGCGGGCGGGCTTCGGCGAAGGCAGCTCGCCGGCCTTGCACGGCAATACGGTCGTCGTGAACTGGGACCACGAAGGGGACGATTTCATCGCCGCGTTCAACAAAGAAACCGGCGACGAAATTTGGCGAAATGAACGCGACGAGCCGACGAGTTGGTCGACGCCGCTGGTCGTCGAGCACGATGGCCGACCGCAAGTCGTGACGTCGGCGACGAACCGCGTGCGCAGTTACGACCTGGCGTCGGGCACGCTCGTGTGGGAATGTGCCGGGCTGACGACGAACGCGATTCCCAGTCCGGTGCATGCCGACGGCGTCGTGTACGCGACGAGCGGTTACCGCGGTAGTGCGCTGTTGGCGATCAAGCTCGGCCAGACGGGCGACCTCACCGACACCGACTCGGTTCTGTGGAAACACAACCGCAGCACGCCGTACGTGCCGTCGCCGCTGCTGTACGGCAATCGGTTGTATTTCTTCAAGAGCAACGACGCGACGGTATCGTGCTTCGACGCCACGACCGGCAAGGCGCTCGTCGATCAAGAGCGGCTCTCCGGCCTCCGCGGGGCGTATGCCTCGCCGATCGGCGCGGGCGACAAGGTGTACCTCGTCGGCCGCAACGGCACGGCGATGGTCATCGCGAATGCCGATAAAGTGGAAACGCTGGCAACGAACGTACTCGACGAACCAATCGACGCCTCGCCGGCCGCCGTTGGCAAAGAACTGTTCTTACGCGGACGCGATTCGCTATACTGTATTGCCGAGTGAGCTGAAACGAATCGTAGGTTTGAAACACGGAGGCACGGAGATGCGGAGAACACGGATTCCGTTGCCGAGCAGTTTGCTGTGCTTGGCGACTTAGCGTGCCAGAATCGTGCGTTCGTGACGAATCCACGAATTCCTCCGTTTCTCCGTGCCTCCGTGTTTAGTATCTCTGTCTAAATCTGGCCCCAAGCAACAGAGCAGATACCATGATCGAGCGAGTGAGTACCTTGGCGTCGCGACGTGATGTGCTGCGCGGGATGGCATTCGGCGCAGCGTTTTTTACCGTGCCGGGTGCATTTGCCGAGGAGTTGACGCGGACGCCCTCGCAGACCGAGGGGCCGTTTTATCCCGACAAGCTGCCGCTCGATACGGATAACGATTTGCTCGTCATCAACGACGGCATCACGCCGGCGGTGGGCGACATCACGCATTTGACCGGCAAGATTCTCGACGCCCGCGGCAACCCGATCCGCAACGCCGTGGTCGAGATTTGGCAGGTCGATCACAACGGTGCGTACCTGCATAGCGGCACCGACAACGCCGACAAGCAAGACAAGAATTTCCAGGGCTTCGGCCGCTTTCTCACCGGCTCGACGGGGGCGTATTATTTTCGCACCGTCAAGCCCGTCGCCTATCCCGGCCGCACGCCGCACATTCACTTCGCCGTCAAGATGAAGGGCCGCGACAAGTTCACCACCCAGTGCTACATCAAGGGCGAGAAGGAGCGCAACGAACGCGATTTCCTCTATCGCGCGGTCCGCGACGAGAAGCAGCGGGCAAACATTACCGTCGACTTCGCGCCGATCGAGAAATCGAAAATCGGCGAATTGGCGGCGAATTTCGATATCGTGCTGGGGTTCACGCCCGAGGGCTGAGCGGACAGTGGGCAGGCGACGGCACGACGGAGTGAGTTCGGTTCGTACCCGCGTCGTGCTTCGTGCACTTGCCGGCGAGTGACGTTTCTTTCCGCCTTTTTGTGGCGTTCTCGCGGCGCTGGGTCTTGCCGCGCCGACGGTGCGCGATTTGAATGGCGTTTTGTCGCCAAGAATCGCAAGACCACGTCACCGAACACCGACGAGCCGCCACGATGAAGTTTGCCCTGCCCGAGGTCTCGCGACCGGCGAAAGTGAAGAAGAAACAAGTCTTGCTCGTGGCCAATGGCGATTTGCGGCTGTCGGCGAACCAGCGCTGCTGGCCGGCCCAGCGCGAGATGGAAGAGAGCCTTTCGACTGCCGTCGCCGACGCCGGATACGAACTCGTCCGCGCGCATCCCTACAAGGACGACGAGCAGCACGGTTTCATCGCGTCGCAGAAGGAAGGCATGTGCGTGTTTGCGGACATCGACCCCGACGCGCGGTTGATCGTCGCCGAGGCCGTCTGGCAATACTCGCATCACCTGCTGCACGGCCTCATCACCCATCGCGGACCGATTCTCACCG
Source organism: Planctomycetota bacterium (assembly GCA_029259895.1). Classification (GTDB taxonomy): domain Bacteria; phylum Planctomycetota; class Planctomycetia; order Pirellulales; family PLA5; genus PLA5. The sequence continues at coordinate 329 of JAJDEG010000422.1, read as the reverse complement.
TCGCCAACTGGAGCGGCACGTGGCCCGGCTTGGTCGGCATGCTCAACCTCAACGGCTCGCTCACCAAAGCCGGCGTGAAATATTCCACGCTGTGGGGCGAGGACTTTTCCGCGCCGGCGTTCACGAAACCGCTCCGCCGCTGGCTCGAAAAAGGCGTCGTGCGGCATAAGACCGATCACGTCACGCCGGCGGGCGACGTCAAAGTGCCAGGTTCGCTCCGCAAGCTCGGCCGGGCGCTGGCCGAACAGCTTCGCCGCGAGAAGGCGATCATGGGCGTGTTCGACGAAGGTTGCATGGGCATGTACAACGCGATCGTGCCAGACGAATTG
>JAJDEG010000421.1 GCA_029259895.1 Planctomycetota bacterium | reverse complement strand
GGTTCGGGATATGGACTCGCAAGCCAACATGCGATTGCGACCAGAAAAAAGCAAGCGAATGCCGTGTTAAGTCGATTGCGCGTCCAAGACTTTTGCTGGGAAACTGCCCAGACGGCGATCGTAACCAACATAAATACGCGCTCGATGCGCAACTCGGTTAACCATGGCCAGACCTCGAACGGCCGATGGATGTACAACCACATGTAAGCGGCAAGGAACCAATGCATCGGTCACACGGCAAATGCCGAAACGCTGCCAAGGCTGTTGGCAATCAGGCTTGTATAAAGGCGGCGATGCTCGGTGACGACCGATTCCCAGTCGAATCGCGCGCGCGCTTCTTCGCGAGCCCGGTTTCCGAGCCGTGTGGCCAGCCCGGCGTCGTCCAACAGCCGTTCCAGTGCAAGCGTAAGCGACGATTCGCAGTTATTCGGCACAAGCAAGCCGGTTTCGCCGTGGCGAATCAGCTCCCCATTACCGCCGGCAGCAGTTGCGACGATTGCGCGGCCGGCGGCCATGTACTCGATCAGTGAATTCGACAAACCTTCTGTGCTGGAAGTCAGCACAGCGATATCCAACCCTGCCAGAAATGCGGGTATTTCAGGAACCTGACCGACGAGATGAAATCGATTGCGGATGCCTAATTCGTCGACGAGGTCCTGCAATTCCGCCCGGCACGGACCTTCCCCGGCGACGAGGAACTCGACGTCTTCGTGCTTTGACGCGACGTTCGCGGCCGCACGGACGAACAAGGTCAGATTCTTTACGGGACGAAGGTTCGCGACGATTCCGATTCGGCGCGGGCGCGTCAAAGCCGTCAAGGATGTCAACGGCTTGATGCCAGCAAATCTTCGCAGGTCGGCACCGTTGGCGATCACGTGGACCGACTCCGGTGGAGCGGCCTCGTCGGCGATTACCGAGGCCCGGCAGGCGTCACAGTTCGCGACCGTCGCGGTGACGAAGCGGCCGATGACGCGACTAACGAAGTAGTCGACGCGTCTCATCCAATAGCCGAGGTCGCGTCGCGTGCGGAGCACCGTCCGTACGCCGGCCAGACGGGCGAGCGGGGCGCCAAAGTACGTGCTATCGCGAAAATGCAACTGAACGATATCGATTCGCTCGCGACGTAGGTAGCGGATGAATCGCGCCGCGGCCGACAAAACCGTTGGCGTTCTGAACGAACGAACGCCTAACCTGATCACGGGGCAATCGGCCGGCTCCAAGGCACGCGACGATGCGGGGGTTCCATCCAACAGGCACAGGTGTGGAATGCCTCCTGCCCGCTGAATGCCCGCGATCAAGCCGAGGACTTGTTTCTCAGTACCGCCAACGGCGAGATTGTCGATTAGGTAACAAACTCGAATTGGTCTTCGACGGTCTTTCATTTCCGGCAGCGGCGGGTAGCGTAGCGACGGCGTTCGGTTGTTTGTCGACATACACGGCACGAATGGGCGTCATCCCGCCAATCGCGAAAAGCGTTCGAGCAGATCGTAGTACTGTTGTCCTTGAGACGCGAACGAGAACTTCTCCTGCATGTGCTGCCGGCCGGTAATGCCGATGCGGGCGCGGTGCTCGGAATCCGCGAGAAGCGCCATGATGCGCTGGGCCAGCAGTTGCGGCTCGCCTGGCGGAACAAGGTACCCGTCTACCCCGTCCTCCAATGCCTCGGGTGTTCCGCCGACAGCCGTCGCCACGACCGGAACCTTCGCGGCGAGGGCTTCAAGCACAACGTTCGGCAACCCTTCGGTATAGGACGGCAGTACGAAGACATCCAATCCTGGCAAAAACCGATCGATATCGCTGCGAAATCCGGCCAGCACGAATTGGTTACCGATCCCCAGTCGATCTATTTGTCGCTGTAACGCGCGACGCAGGACCCCGTCGCCGAAAAGCATGAATCCCGTAGTCGGCGACTGCTTGAGCACGATCGCTGCGGCATCGACAAGGTGTTCGAATCCTTTCTCCGGACTGAGGCGCCCGGCGGCCCCGACAATATTTCCCGGAGGATGCGGAAATAACCCCAAGATGTCATTGCGGGCGTCAAGTCGCAAAACGCCGAATCTGTCGCAGCGAACGGAATCCCAAATCACCGAAACCTTGCTTTCCGATACGCCGGCCTTGACGACTTTTGCCGCTTGGGCATGGGATACACAAACCACCTGATCGGCCCAGCGAATTACACGCCGGTCCAGGAACTCGTAGAGACGGACGCGAGGGCTCTCGCCGGTCCAACCACGCGACACCGCGATCGCGGGTATTTTGCACTTGCGTGCCGCGAACAATCCGATTAACCCGGCCTTGTATCCGTGACACAGCACCACGTGCACTTCGCGCTGGCGAATTAGCTCGCATACTTCGCGGTAAGCCGCGTGCAATCGAGGGGTGTCATGCTTCAACTCGACCCCCTCAAAGCCCGAAGCGGCGACCCGACCGAGCATATCTCGGCACAGGCCTCCCTCCGAAAAAGATGCGAAAACGGAGGTGCATTTGTCGCGAATCTCTTCCGCCATGCCGAGCATCTGACGCTCGGGGCCGCCGAAAAAACGCGAGGACGTAAGGTGGAGGACCGTTGGTTGACGATTCGCGATCATGTTATGCGTCAGAATGGTTGATGTCGGCGGGACTACGCGGGGTACGGCACCAGTCCCGCGGCCTCGCCGTCAGAAAGGCGTTCATTGCCAAGGTGAGGTATTGTGCAGCCTGCAACGGAATCATCGCGATGAACTCAAGACGCGGACGGTTGATGCCGAACCGAATAATCCCTTGAGCGACGTACAGCGCGTTGCCAATGCCTACGCCGAGCATCCAGAGTAATGCGATCGAACTATCGTTAACGATGCGCCCATAAAACGCCGCGAGGGCCAGAGCGGCGGCAAACTGGGCTATCACGAACGATCGCTGAATGACAAGGATTGACCACATCGCGTCAAGTGCAATCCATCGTCCTCGACAGAACGCCGCGGTTGCCAACCGGCGACAGGCGGTCTTGCCGGCATTCAACGACCCTCGAATCCAACGGCGTCGCTGCACGCTGAGCTGCTCGCCGCCGGTGGGACATTGCGACGCAACGCCGGCCTCGCAGATGTGATGCACGCGCACGCCATTGATCAAAAGTTGAAGACTGTACTCCATGTCCTCGGAAAGTCCGCCGCATCGCCACGGGACGCTGCACAAGACATCGCTGTGGATGGCCATGCCCGTTCCACGAAGCGGTGCAAAGAAGCCAATGCGAGATTTTGGCGCGTAGAACGATCGGTTTTCGAGATAATTAGCCAAACCAAGCAAGTACGCCAACGAGGACTCGTCCGGGTTCGATACGATGTTGTCCAATTGGACGGCACGCATGCCTTCACCAAAACAGCCATCGAGGACCAAAAGCGCGTCGCTGTCGACCGTACAGTCGGCATCAAGAACAAGAACTGCATCGACCTCGTCGGCAAGAATCTGCGGAATCGCCCACTCCAATGCATAACCTTTGCCCCGCCGCGTATCCTCTGTCCGTTCGAGGCAAACTGCGCCGTTCCTAAGTGCCACATCCGCGGTCGCGTCCGTACAGTTGTCCGCGACCACATAAACCCGATGTTTGTCCCTGGGATAATTGAGGCGGGAGCACGACACGAGCGACGCCTCAAGCACATCCTGCTCGTTGTGGGCCGGTATCAAAACCGCAAAACGATGCATCTTCGTTGCATGCGCCTTTCGCGAGTGCTGCGACGGTACGAAAGACACCAATGCCAGAAGCAAGTGATACGCACAAATCGCCGTAGCCAGGGCGACCATGAAAACGGTTGTTACGTGGAATATTTGAATGAGCATTTCAGCGTACATGGGTCAATCTCGACGAGGCGACACGACGCGGACGGATAGTCCACCGATCGGCGGTTCGAATCACACTCCTACCGTTTGCGCCGGCTGTGCCGAGGCACCGAGCGGATCTCCGGTCATGTAGCTCGGGCGCGGTAAGTGAAAGTGCGCAAGGATCGTCGGCGCGACGTTGACCAACGGAACGCGTCCTTCGATCACTTGGTGTTTACCCGTGCGAATCCACCACACTCCGTCGGGATGATGTCGGCCGCTGCGCATGGAATGCACGAGATGCATCAGCCGGTTGAAAGGCCGACGGTCGCCGGAGCCCGCGACGACCTGGGCATCCGGCGCGGGCACATCCGTAATTCGGCACCCACAAAAGAGCGACGCTTCCTTGCGCTCGACGTGCATCAACGGTTGTGACGCCACGCATAGCGCGGAAAGGCGTCGTTCGGCATCCCGCGCGGTCGCATCATCGGAAGCCAGCAGGTGAAACTCCTCGGCCATCACCGGCTTCACGTCGACGCGGTCCGGCGCAATGCCGGCAAATCGAAGAAACTCCGTGAAATCGGTTGGCCGGTAGGTACACTTGGTCGTATCGGTCCAGGGTTGCTGGCTCATCGCCGTACAGAGCATAATCGTCGAGCGTGGATAGTCGTGCAACGTTCGGTCCACGATTTTGTCCATCTGCTGATAACCATACAAGATCGCCGTCGCCAACGAGGCGTCGTCAGTCAGAGGGGGCGGCACTTCGAACAGTTCGGGTTGCATGTTCCGCCAATAGTAATGCTGATAATGCGCCGTGCTGTTGCAGAACAACGTGGCGAAGTCGACATGAAAACGACGATTCAACGAGCGGAAGAGGTCGTACTGAATCCGGTCTAGCAAACTTGGTCGACGCCAACGGAGCGCGGGTCGCGAGCGCTCGGCGACCAATTGTTTGACCAACGCAGCTGCCGTTCGTGAGGATAAGCCAAAGCGAACCAAACATGCGGCGAATTTCAAAGCGTCTTTTTTCGACAACGGCTTAGCCGTCGACGACTCTTGGACCTGCCGCGATACGAAGTCGAAGAACGGTTGCAGCGCAGCGGGTTGCGTGCGGCCCTGCGGATCCCATGCGTCCGGGATCAAGTATCCGTTAAGTCGGTGGTAGTTCAAGTTCATGCTCCCGAACACCCCGACGCGCACCCCGGCGTTGGCAAGCAATTCCGCAACGCATTTCTTGTCGAGCCGCGCGCCTTCGCCCAGATGAAACACACCGTGGTCGGCGAACGTCATCCCGGAGTGAACCGTGGGCCACTGAATCCATGGATCCAGGTTGGGTTGTTCCTCGTCCGCGTCCGTCGTGCAGACCGTCGACGTTTGATATAAACGCCGGAATGCCGGCAATTGTCCTAACTCCATGTATCGCTGCAGCAGCGCAGGACACAATTCGTTGAACTCCAAAACGATCAACTTTGGCGTATGGCTCATTACGACCTCCGGGATGGCTCGCGCCCAGTTTCGGACGTGCCGCGGGATGCCCCTGCCGCAGCACGGGATGTCAAGGATGAGAATACTTCGCAGATCGCGCCCCAGCCGGCACCGGCGTGAATGGTAAGCAGAGCCGCAACCACCAACGGCGTTAGCGCCAGATCCCGTGCTCGAATCGTGAGATGGGCCGAGGTAAGACTCAGCGTCGCTAAATAAGCGCCAATGCTCGCGAAGTACGGAATTGCGATGTTTGGTAGAATCCCAATCGTCACGCCGCCGATCAGCACGCCGCCCAGCAAAGCAGCGGGCACGAGAGCTTTCGTGTTGGTGAAATCGGGGTGTTTGCGTAGGAGTCGTACGCGGCCGCGGCCGTACCTGGCTAGCTGGTGGAATAGTCCGCGGAGCGTGCCGCGTGGAATGTACGGCAGCGTGATTTGGTCCGTTCGAAAACACACCAGGTTGGCACGGTCGATTCGGCGGTTAAATTCGACGTCCTCACAAGCATCAAACGACTCGTCGAACATGCCGATCCGATCGAATACGGCCCGTCGATATGCGACGGCGATGCTAGTCGCGGGGACGATGCCCTCTCCGGACGAGAATACGTATGAATCCGGATGATGACCGAGCCAACTCCGGCGAGCCAAGCCGATCGCGCGCTGCACCGGATTCGCCTTGGCGACGGTCAACGGTTGCGGCCTGCCGACGCAATCGGCGGCGCTTCGCTCGAATGCCTCAGCGACCTTCGTCAAATACTGCCGATCCGTAAGTTCGCAATGGCCGTCCACGATCAATACGACGTCTGACGTCGATGACGCGATACCGATGTTTCGTCCGGCACTCGACCAGCATTGGGGATTATCGTACAGTCGCACGTTCGTATGACGGTAGGCATATTCGGCCGCAATTTGACGCGTCAGATCTGTCGATTCGCCGTCGACGACGACGATCTCGTAGGCGTCGCGCGGGTAATCCTGAACAAGTAACGCGTCGAGCGTTCGCGCGATATACGACGCTTCATTTCGCACGGGAACGATTACCGCAATGTTCATCACGGGCGCGTTCCGGTCCTCGTGAGAAGCCTTTGTCGTGCAGCAATTTGCCGCGACTTCGCCGTCGGCTTGTTGAGGAGGGCAGACAGGCACTCGATAAATCACCGAAAGTGTGGCGGTGTCCAGAAGGATAAAATGCTTATGTGAAGCCGGGCGTAGCAACTCGAGACGCAAACGCAAGTGCGTTCGCGAGCACCCGATTCGGGACGGTTGAATCTCACGGCCCGGCAACGGCCTCGCTTTCCCGGCGATTGAATGCAGAGGTCCATTCAGGTCTACCGGGCGCGCCAGCAGGCTCACTTTGCGGCGAATTAGCGTCGGCAAGCGATACGTGACGGAGCAGCCCGAGTGTACGCATTAGAATCGAACCGGGGACGCCGAACATTCTCATGCAGGAGTAAACGATCAGCCGCAAGTCCAATAGGACGCCGCCGTTGCGAATGTACTCTACGTCGAGGACGAGCTTGCGGCGAACGCTATCGAGGTCCGAGTCGGGCGGCAGATTAACCTGGGCCAAGCCCGTGATTCCTGGCGCGACCTTCAGGCGATCCGAGTAACCAAGAATCTGTGCCGATAGGACGGTCACGAATTCAGGTCGTTCAGGGCGCGGGCCCACGAGAGACATGTCGCCACGCAGCACGTTCCATATCTGCGGGAGTTCGTCCAAATGTATCTTTCGCAAAAGGGCACCGATACGCGTGAGGCGCGGGTCGTTCGGCGATGCCCAGATTGCTCCGGTTACGGCCTCCGCATTGTGCACCATGGTGCGAAATTTCACCATTACGAAGTTTTTGCCGTTCCTGCCGACGCGGACTTGACGAAATAACGCCGGACCGGAGGACGAAAGACGCACGACGAGCCAAACTGCCAGCATCAATGGAATGCCGGGTACGAGGAGAAACGCCGCGAGAACCCAGTCCAGCGCGCCTTTCCAGGCGAAATAGGAGCTGGCTCGTATCGTCTCTTCCAGTGAACACGGGGTGCCGTGCGCACTCATCCTACGCTGCGGCTGTTGGCGAGGGGTTGCGGTGGCCACGGCTGAAGTTCCCTGAGTTGATTGTCTAGTCATTTGCTAAATCACCTAATCGCTCTGACGTCGTGGAGAGTAACATCGCTTGATGCAGCGCCGGCAAGAATCGTGCCAGAAAATCGCTGCCAACTGCCTGCCCATCGGTCGGCGCGTCCTCCGGCGTCCTTATGGCTAGCTGAATCTTGTATAGCCACGGCGCACCGACGAATTCGAGACGCTGACTTTCCGGCGCTATCCAATCTTCGCCTCGCGACCAGGCATAAAATACGTGCATGTCATCAGGAACACCCGATGAAGGACGAAACACGAGGTGCCAAAGTTCGTTTTTTTGACCGTCGCTCGCTTCGATCGTGACGCGCTGTCGCGGTTTGTGGATTACGGAGGCGCGACTTGAAAAACAGATCTCCGGCGTATGAATGGCAATCGGCGTCGTCGGCCCAAGCAGCACGGCCACTCGGGCGGTTGCGCCGGTCGAGTGATGCACATAGGTGCGATTTACATAGCCCGCACAGCGGAGCATTTCTTGCACGTCCGGCGAGATCTCCGCCGAATTTTCGAGTCGCCACGAACCAACGTTGGTGGGTAACTGCTCGAGTTGCGTCGCGAGGACCTCGAGGTCGTGTGGACTTCCCCACCGATGCTCAAGGTGCCCATGTAGGGCGCCGGCGGCGATGGTAACCATCACGACTGCGGTGACGACGACAAGCCGCTTCGTCACACTCGCTTTTTCAGAACCGAAACTCATTGAACTAAGATGTGGATTTATCCCTGCGGGTTACGCTAGGACAGGAAAGCGGCGCGACGCAATTTCGCAATTTCGTTGACCAGGGCGACGTACTTGAAGTCGGGAGTGAAAAGTCGGCGAAACCGCAGCTAGCGCGAAGGTTTTACCCCCCGTTACACGTAAACTCACAGAATCTCTTCAAGCGTCTGCTTGAAGCGTGCGTCACTGGCGGTTAGGACTTGGCGGTCGAGACCGCCTTGTCGCGCGCGGGCGTAGGCCGATTTGGCTTGTTCCGATCGTCCCTGAAGCCGATATGCCGCGGCGATATGCAACCAATATCGTGCGTCATCTGCACCGGATGCGACGGCCTCGGACAAGGCGCTCACGGCTCGGTCGGCGTTTCCGTCCAAGAGGTAGATCATGCCTTGCGTATCAAGGAGCATCGGTTGCCGGCCGCCGACGCGAAGCGCTTGCTCAATGTGTTTGAGCGCTTCCGGGCGTCGCCCCGCGTCTTCCGCGAGGAGCGTGGCCAAGTTATTCAATGCGAGTATGTGGCGCGAATCGACTTCGAGGACACGCTCGAAATTCGCAATCGCGTCCTCCGTTCGGCCCGCAACGGTATACGCCAGCCCCACGGCGAACCGCAATTCGACGTGCCGTGGGTGGCGCTCCAGGGCCTTGGCCAAATCCGGCTCGATCCGCGTCCATTCGGCCGACGACGCGCCGTACGAGACGGCCAGTTTCGCCATGACAATCGCGGGAGTCGGTGCGAAGTCGCTTGCCATCGCGGCCTGGCACACCGCAATCGCTTCGTCCAAGCGATCGTGTCGGGCGAGGAATTCGGCGAGCAGAAAGAAATTATGGCCCGACTCGACATGGGCTTTGCGAAGCCAAGTCTCAGCGGCCGTTGGGTTCTCCAAGGATTCATGCAACCGCGCCACCGCGTTCATCCAGGCATGCCTGCGGGAAGTATCGGCGAGGGTCGCGAGGCCTTCGTTGCCTCGCGCATCGACAAGCGATACGGCTTCTGATCGTAGACCTTGGGCTTTGAGGAGCTTGACGCGCAACGCCAGGGTTTCGGGTGCAGGAAATCGCTTCGTGTCGCGTTCCAATCGATCGATTTCCACGAGGCGACGTTCCGCGTCGGCCCATAATTCTTGCGACGACGGGTGGACGCCAGGCACCCGTTTCGAAATGGCTTCGCTTGCGGCCATTCGCAACAGGAAGGCAACATAGCCATGAAGGTCGGATACCCCGGCGGACTTGCGATCGGCCAGGTACATTAGATGCGACCGAGCGGCGACATAAAGTGTTGGGTCGGCATTTAATCGCGCCAGCCGCTCCAATATCTCCGCGAAGATGGTTCGGTCCAGCGGCTCCGTGCGACCTTCCAGTTTGACGCGCGCTTCCATAATCCGACGCGCTTCGGATAGCGCCGCGAGTTGTGTTTCCTCATGCCCGCTTCGCCGCGCCAGGAGCAACGCCCGCAAGCGGGCGTTGTCCGCCGGCGCTTGTTCTGCGTCGGCGTTCTTGGCGAGCAGCTTCTGCGCCTCGTCCCAGCCGTCGTCGCCCTGACTGGCGGCGATGACAGTCGCCAGCGTTCGCCTTGCGACATGCACGTTCGGGTCAATCGAGAGGACTTTCTCCAACGTCGCTCGCGCCGCCGCCTTATCCACGTTAACCTGAAGGGCCGCCAGACGCAGCAACGTCGGGACATCATCCGGCGCGAGTCGCACGGCTTCGAGAAGACTTTGCTCGGCTTCGGACGATTTACCCAATAATTCGTATCCTTGCCCAAGGAGAAAGGCCTTTTGAGCCGCCGTTACGTTCGAGCGGGTGGTCATTGCCAGCAGCGTCTTTTCGGCCTTTTCCAGATTCCCCTGCCTGCGATGGAAGGTGAATAGGGCGCTGAAGACCCGCAGGTCGGCGGGCGCAAGTCGAGCGGCCTCTTGAAACTCGGCCAGGGCCCGTACCGGATCCTTGTGCAGCGCCAACATGTTCGCCAACCACACTCGGCGCATGGCATCGCGCGGCGCTTCCGCCACCGCATTCCGAGCCAAGTCGAGGGCCCGGTCGAATTGGTCTTGACGGGCGTAAAGCTCGATGGAAAGGGAATGGATTCCGGTCGAAGAAACGCCGATTCGCTGCATGCGCTCGAGCACCGCATTCGCTTCCGCGAGGCGGTTGACCGACAACAACAAGGACATCAGCCGTTCGTACGTTTCGGCGCCACGCTCGCCTTGATCGAGCGCAAGGTGATACCGCTCGACGGCCGTCTCGATGTTACCTTCCATTTCCGCCGCAAAGCCGGACAACAGCGTCGCGGACGACCAACCGGGACGCGTCTCTTCGATTCGCGCAAGCAGCTCCCGGACTTCGCTAAACACAGCAGCGCGAGGACGCCCGGCTAGCAACAGGCGTCGCGTCCGATACAGCCGCCAGATCACGCCGGAGTCGCCCTCCAGCTCGCGCATTCGGTCTTCGAATAGGGCCGCGGCCGCCCAATCCTTTTCGAGCGCCGCGAGATCGATCGCGCGGCGGAGCAAGTCCATGTCATTTGGATGTGCTTGCAACGCGTCGTCCAAGGCGCGGCGAGCGAGCTCGTTATTACCGGCGGCGATCGCAATCGCGATCCGTCGCTCATGAACGTCACGACTCGTCGCGCCGGGCGCGGACTCCAATGCCTT
>JAJDEG010000043.1 GCA_029259895.1 Planctomycetota bacterium | reverse complement strand
GGCCGCCGCATGTTGATGCTCAGCTCGTACGAGTATCTCGGCCTGCTCGGCCATCCGCATCTGCACGCCTCGGCCGTCGCCGCGCTCGAGCAGTACGGCACAGGGCACCACGGCGCTCGGTTGCTCGTCGGCACCACGTCGGTCCACAAGCAGCTCGAAGCCAAGCTCGCTCAATTCATGGACGCCGCCGACGCTATCGTTTTCAGCAGCGGCTACGTCGCCAATTTGGCCACGATCACCGCGCTCGTCGGCCCCGGCGATTGCATCGTCGGCGACCAACTCAATCACGCCAGCATCGTCGACGGCTGCCGCATGTCCGGCGCGGACTTCTTCGAGTTCAAGCACAACGACGCCGCCTCGCTGGCCGAAATGCTCCAACGCGCCGGCAATCGCCGCACGTTGGTCATCGTCGACGCCGTGTTCAGCATGGAAGGCGACATCGTCAACTTGCCCGAAATCGTCGCAATCTGTAAGAAACACCGCGCCCTGCTGATGGTCGACGAAGCCCACAGCGTCGGCGTGCTCGGCGATCGCGGCCGCGGCATTCAAGAGCATTTCGATCTCCCGGCCGACGCCATCGACATCAAGATGGGCACGCTCTCCAAGTCGCTCGCCGGTAGCGGCGGTTTCGTCGCCGGTCGCGAAGAGTTGATCACCTATCTCCGTCATCACGCCCGCGGCTACATCTTCAGCGGCGCGCTCCCCGCATGTCAGGCCGCCGTTTCCATCGCCGCGCTCGAAGTCCTCGAGCAGAAGCCGGAGTTGGTCGAGCAGCTTTGGGAAAACGTCGACCGCTATCTGGCCGGCCTCAAGACGCTCGGCTTCGACACGGCCGGTTGCGAAACGCCGATCGTCCCAATCATGACCGGCAACGACGCCAAGACGCTGGAAATGACGTACCTCTGCCGCGCCGAGGGCCTGCTCGTCGTGCCGGTCTGCTTCCCGGCCGTGCCGATGGACGCCCCGCGACTGCGGACCTGCGTCTCGGCGGTTCACACCAGCGATGATATCGACGCAGCTCTCGAAATCCTCGGCACTGCCGGCCGCCAAGTCGGCCTGATTTCGTAAGCGACACGCTGAAAGACAGCGCGTAGGACAACGCATAGGACTACGCCGCGCGGTTGAAGTCCTCGGCCGATTGAGCGATATTGTTCCCCAACAATTCGCCCAACGTCCTTCCGCTTCATTGCACCATGCCGACTCAACGCTGCCCCGTTTGCGAGCAACCGTTCGACATCCAGCATTCGCCGGCCCTGCCGTTTTGCACCCCGCGGTGCCGCGAAATCGATATGCGCCGCTGGCTCGACGAGCGGTACAGCATGCCGATCGAGCGCGAAGAAGAGCCGGATTTTTCGCGCGGCGATTCCGACGAATGACGAGCCTGCCGATTGACGCGTAGCACGCATGAAACGCGGTGGCCATCGCGCATCACCACTGCTACTCTTTGCGTTTTTTCTCGATTGCCTCGAAGCCATTCGTTCCAATTACGTTGAATCCACCGTCGTTCGTGCGGCCGAAGCCATCGTAGCCATTGCGGACGGCGTGAACGCGTACCGCTTGCCCTTCCGAGGGCAAACCGCGATGTCCACTCGTGCCAACTGGCGGATCGCCCGGCCCGACCCACCGCCGGCGCCAATATCGGACGTACATCAATTCGCCTGCCTTAAGTCCGTCCCCCTTCTCCGATTTCTCCACGCGCACCTCGGCCACATAGCGCGTGTACTCATAGTCGTTTGCGTTTTCTTGCCGCGCGAATATCTGCTCCACTTCGCCCACCACGACGTGCGTGGCCGTCTCGCGAAGTTCTTCCGGCGAAAGCGGCGCTTTCTCAGCCCGCGCGGCGCCAACCATCAGAATCAAAAGCAAACCGCACAACACGACATCGCGTCTTAGCACCAACATGAACGAGACTCCCTCGAATAAGATTCGTGTGACAACGCCAACAATATCCGCCATTCGGAAACGATCTTTCAAACGCCGCTGCTACCAAAAACGCCGCCGCTACCAAAAAACTTGCCGGTCGCCGTCCGGGCGGTTAGCATCAAGGCTTCCAACCACAGCGGAACCCGCGGCACATTTAGCCGACGCGGGCCGGACATTCAGTGCTTATCCCAGAACTGTAGGAGGCGAATCCCTTCGCCGAGGGAATCGCTCGACAGGTCTTTCGGCTTAGTCCGTTGGACGCACAACAGCGCAACAAAGTTCCACTCCTTTCACTATCCCTCACCGCGAGGGGCCTCATGAATTCCCCGCTCATGACTCGTCTATTGGTCTCAGCGGCCGTGATATTGGCCGCCCCGTCCTTGGCCACCGCCGTCGACATGGAAATGGTCATCGTCGGCGATCCCGGCAACGCCGCGGACACGCGCCACGACCCGACCGGCTTCGGCGCGGTCCCGTATAGCTTCTCGATCGGCAAATACGAAGTCACCAACGGACAATACCGCGAATTCCTCAACGCCAAAGCCGCCGTCGGCGATCCGCTCGGCCTGTACAACGAAGAGATGACGAGCGGCCTCGGCGGTATCCAGCGATTGGGCACAGGAACGGTCGAGTCGCCGTATTCGTATCTGGCCAAAGACTTCGATAGCACAAACGACGACAGGCCGGTGAATTTCATCAGCTTTTGGGACGCCGCGCGGTTCGTCAATTGGCTGCACAACGGACAGGGCGACGGCGACACCGAGCAAGGGGCCTACATCGGCCTCGACGACGAAGTCACCTTCACCCGCCAGATCGACGCTCGCTTTCTGCTTCCCACCGAGGACGAATGGTACAAGGCCGCCTACTACGATCCAAACAAGCCCGGCGGCCCAGGCTATTGGGAGTATCCAACCCGCAGCGACGATCGACCGAGCAACGACGCGCCGCCGGGCAGCGATTTGGTTCGAGGTTCGGCGAACTACAGTTCGTCCGCGCTCACGCCGGTCGGCGCATTCAACGCCAAACCGTCGACCAGCGCCTACGGCACTTTCGACCAAGGCGGCAACCTGTGGGAGTGGAACGTGACGTTCGTGCAGGAAGACTTCTTCGGTCTCCGCGGCGGCTCATTCGATAACATCTTCGGCCTCGATGCCGCGCATCAGGACTCGTACCCCGCTTTCTTCGAAAACCGCATCATGGGCTTCCGCGTCGTCGGAACCATCGTGCCGGAGCCGGGATCGTCGGCGCTGGTCGGCGTTGGCTTTGCGATCGTTGCGGCCTACTATTTCTTCCCCAGCGCCCGCTGCCGCCGAAAGAACTCCGTCAAGATCGCCCCGCAAGGCTCGGCGAGCACGCCCGGCACGATCTCGCAGCGATGGTTCAGTCGCGCGTCCGAGAGCAGTTGATACAAACTCGCCACCGCTCCGGCCTTCGCATCGGACGCGCCG
>JAJDEG010000420.1 GCA_029259895.1 Planctomycetota bacterium | reverse complement strand
GATCCGCAGACCAGCCCCTGGCAAGCGATCGTCGGCGGGCTTGGCATCGGCTACGACACGACGGCGTCGCCCGTCGACTACAACTCGCTCATTAGTTTCGACGTGCAAGCCGACATGACGAGCGATCCGGTGAACGCGTCGGCGTTTCTTCGCGTGCCGTTTACTGCCACGAGCGAACAAATCGCCACGATGGACTCGTTGCGGCTGCGGATGAAGTACGACGACGCGTTCGTGGCGTTCATCAACGGCGTGGAAGTGGCTCGCGCGCTCGCTCCGTCGACGTTGAACTGGAATTCGAGCGCCCTACTTCCCCGCGGCGATTCGGCGGCGATCATTTTCGCCGACTTCAACCTGACGGCCGCGCCCGCGATCGTGTTGCGGCCGGGGACGAACGTCCTTGCTATCCACGGCCTCAATCGCCCGATTACGGCCGCCGAGCAGGACTTCTTGATTGTCCCCCGGCTCGAAGCCGTTGGCGCATTCGACGTATCGCCGTCGGCGATCGAGTACGTGTCGGCGATCCCGCTTTCGCAAACCACGCTCGTTAATGCCCGCGTCAAGCGCAGCGGCGAGTGGAGCGCCCTGACCACTTCGCTGTACACGGTCGAAACGCCGATTCGGGTGAGCGAGATCAACTACCATCCCAGCGACCGCACGATCGAGGAAATCACGGCGGGCTTTACGAACGACGACGACTTCGAGTTCATCGAGGTCACGAACATCAGTCCGACCAACGCCGTGAATCTCTCCGGAGTAAGGTTTAGCGACGGCATCGGCTTTACGTTCGGCGACGTAACGCTGGCGCCCGGCGAATTCGCGGTTGTCGTTCGCAACCAGGCGGCGTTCGAGTTCCGCCACGGAACGGCGATTCCCGTCGCCGGCGTCTACGGCGACACGGCGGAGGATTACCGCCTCAGCAACGGCGGCGAAACGGTCACGCTGCTCGACGCCGGCGGCGGCGTAATCCAGTCGTTCCGCTACAACGACAACTGGCATCCGACGACCGACGGCGACGGCCCGTCGCTGGTAATCCTTAACGTACTCGGATCGGCGTCGAGTTGGAACGATGCGGCTGCCTGGCGGCCGAGCCACGAAAGCGGCGGCTCGCCCGGCGAACGAGACCTCATTCGCGGTGATTTGAACGAAGACGACCGCGTCGACCTGGTCGATGTGGCGATCCTTCACGGACATTTAGGAGTCGTCGCGGGCGCAACGCGGGCAGACGGCGACCTCAATCGCGACGGCGCGATCGGCCGTGCCGATGCCGCGATCCTCGCACGGAACTTCGGCCGCTCGTACACACCACCCGCCGCGCCGCCGACGCCTGCGGCCGCCTTGATTGCCTCCGGCCGAGGTCGATCGCGGATGGTGGGAACGCCTCGGGAATTGTCGGCCCTACTCGCATCGCCGCGCCGCCGGTTCGATCCAGCTATCGCAGATCGTGTTTTGATTGAAACGCAATCAATCGCGCCCGCCGACATATTAACCGCACATCGGAGTTCGGTTGAGCATGGCAGGTTACGCCGACGCTAGATCCGATTTCGAAATGCCGGTTCGGGCATCTATTTCTTCGCCGATGCGCGTAACCTCTCCACTGCGCCCACCAAATCGTTCATGCAGAGGTGCGCTAACCAATTCATCTTCCGCGCGATCGTCGAGTGCCGGGCCAGCGCCTGGGCGACCTTCGGCGGCACGTTGGCCGTGACCACGTAGGTGATAAATCCGTGGATCAGAGGCGCTGCTGCGTAGCTGATACGGCCGTAGCGTGGTGATCGATGGGCAACCGTCGCGGCGAAAGTCGGCCGTCTGCCGACGCCAACGCGAATCGCACGGTCAGGAAAAATCCGACGTCCGAACTCGCGACGCCTTGCCATGGGTGTCTGTTCAAAGGATCATCGTACTTGCACCCGCTGGCCGGCGTGCTTGGCGAACGACGCGGGCGACGTGTCGCGAATCGCCGACTGGCAGAATTCCGCGTATAGAAAGGCTGACTCTCATGTTTCGCTCGTTGATTGCAATTGCTATTGCGTGCCACTGTGCGGCGACGTCCGCCCTCGCCGCCGATAAACCCGTGAAAGTGTTCATCCTCGCCGGCCAGTCGAACATGGAGGGCAAAGCGCCCAACGAGCTGCTCGATCACCAAGCCACGGACGCGAAGACCAAGGATCTGTTCGCCCATCTCCGCAAGGACGGCAAGTGGATCGAGCGCGATGACGTGTTCATCAAATACCTCGGCCGCAAAGGTCCGCTTACCGTCGGATACGGCTCGCCCGGTCGCACGGGCGCAGAACTGGAATTCGGCACGACGATGGGCAACCACTTCGACGAGCCGGTTTTTCTGATCAAAGCCGCTTGGGGCGGGCACTCGCTCTATAAGCTGTTTCGATCGCCGTCGGCCGAGTATCCCGCCGCCGAAGTGCTGCAGAAGGAACTCGACCAGGCCCAGGATCGCGTCCGCAAGAACAACAAGAACGACCCGTTGCCGACGATGGACGACATCAAGAAGGATTACGGATCGTCGTACCGCAACATGATGGCGGAAGTCAAAGACGTGATGGAGAACTACGCGACAATGTTTCCCGAACTGAAAGGTCATACGCCGGAGTTGGCTGGTTTCGTGTGGTTTCAAGGCTGGAACGACCAGTATGGGGCGCAGGACGAGTATGCGTCGAACATGAAGCACTTTATCAAGGACGTCCGTAAGGATCTCGGCGTGGCCAATCTGCCGTTTGTGATCGCCGCGATGGGGCAGAACGGCTCGAAGCCCGCGGCGGGGGCGATGCTTGTCGTCCGCGACGCGCAGCTCGCCATGAATGACGTGCCGGAGTTTAAGGGCAACGTCAAGGCGTTCCGCACCGACGTGCTCGTCGACAAAGCCGCGGAGGAGCTGTATCCGACGTGGAAGGAGAACTTTGAGCAGTGGAAGCTAACGGGCGGTGACCACCCGTACCATTACCTCGGCAGCGCGATCTGGTTCAACCGCATCGGCGTGGCGATGGGCGAAACGATGTTGGAGCTGATGAAGGAAGCGAGGTAAGCGGCAATACGTCGCTGCCGGAGCTTGCGTCGGCGGAAGCACATCGTTATCGCTGGCGGTCACTCGACCGGTGTGGGCATTTGCGCTTCCGTTTCCTTGAGCCAAAGACCGAGCTGCTCGTTGAGTTGCCCGGCCACGTCGGGCAATTGATCCGCCAGGTTTCGCGTTTCGCCGATGTCTTTGGAGAGATCGAAGAGTTCGGCGGAGTTGTCGTCGTAGCGGCGAATCAGCTTGTACTTCCCGGCGCGGACCGCGCCGCCTGGACGGTTGGACTTGTGCCAGGCGTAATGCGGATAGTGGAAATATAGACGGTCGCGATCGAGCCGCTTCCCTTGCAGCAGCGGCCGTAGCGACGTTCCGTCGAGCGTTGCGTCCGCACTCCGT
>JAJDEG010000419.1 GCA_029259895.1 Planctomycetota bacterium | reverse complement strand
CGAGTCCGGCCGCTACCTGATCGTGGATCGCCGCCACGACCGCGTCGTCCTGCATCTCCGCCAAATCGTCGCGGCCGAACTGGTCGAGATGCTGCGACCCGAACTCGAGCCAGCCGGGACACGGCAGGCTGCCAATGACGGTCGTGCGGAGCGGTCTAGGTTGCATGGCGAATCCGTTGCGCGATCTCAGCGAGGTTCATTCGGGTCCATCGTCGCGTCTGCCCATTGGACAACCGCGCGAAGACGCCCGATTGTAAACGGGCCGCCAAGCACTGAAAACCGCCCGGCGTGTAATCCGCGCGGAATGTAGCCCCTTGGAGCGATCGCACGAGCGAGTCAAAATCAGTCGTTAGCAAACCGCTCAGCAAATCACTACCCACTGCACTGCCCACCTTCCCTCTGCCCACTGCTCCCGTGATTTTCACCTGGCTACGCCGCCGCCGTCGCAAAAAACTGCTCGCCCAACCGTTTCCGAACGAATGGGTCGATCATCTTGCCGCGCACGTGCCGCATTTCGCTTCGCTCGACGACGTCGAGCGGAAAAGGCTGTTCGACGACGTGCGCGTCTTCATTGCCGAGCGTCACTGGGAAGGCTGCGGCTCGCTTTCGCTCAACGCCGAGATTCAGGTCGCGATTGCTGGGCAGGCGTGTCTGCTTACGCTTGGCTTCGTCGAAGGGCCCGACTTGTTCCGCCGCGCCACGACGATTCTCGTTTACCCAACCGGCTATCGCGCCCCGGACGAGACGGCTCTCGGCGGCCAAATGACGCTGCACGGCGAGACCGATCGTTTGGGTGAGGCGTGGCACCGTGGCCCGGTCGTGCTTTCTTGGGAAGACGCCCGCGCCGGCGGAACGTATGCCGGCGACGGCCACAATCTCGTGTTCCACGAATTCGCCCACGTTCTCGATATGCTCGGCGGCGACTCGGCCGACGGCGTTCCACCGCTTGCAGATCGCAAGATGGCTGCGGAGTGGCGTCGCGTAATGAATCGCGAACTAGACCGCCTGCACAGCGCCGCCCGTCACGGCCGCCGCACGCTCCTCGACAAGTACGGCGCCCAAAGCGAAGCCGAGTTTTTCGCCGTGGCGACGGAATGTTTCTTCGACGCGCCGAAAGCAACGCGTCGCGAATATCCCGAACTCTACGAATTGCTCAAGCAAGTCTACCGACAAGACCCAGCCAGCCGCCTCGATCGGGACGCGTAGGTCGAAGCGCATAGGTCGAGGCGTTGCCGGCTGGGCGCATCGCGATTCTTGACGCGGCAACGTCGATCGGTCGGTAAATAGCCGTCGACCACCGTAACCCACCCGCGCATTGTTCCGCGGTACGTTACCGCCCACCACGCCCCCGCTCGCGTGTGGAACCGGGCGTTAGATGGCAACGAAAGTGGCATTTCTTTTAGGAATTCAGCGATCTCCCCTTTACTTTGCGCGGCGTAGGCTAAGAATCGGCGTTATTCCACTCCGTGTAGTCTCATCAACGACGATTTACTTCCACACACATTTGCAAAGGTGGAATCATGTTGCGCCGCCGCGCTTTGAGTAGGTGTTTATCCCCTTCGGTAATTCGCCGTAACCGCCTTTCAAGTTCGCAAGCCTGCGAACGCCTCGAATCTCGCATTGCGCTGCACGGCGAAGTGCTTCACGGTCGATTCGACGCCGTTCCCGATTTTGGTTCCGAGCCAACGACTTATAGCGTCTCTAGTGGAGAATGGTCGCAGCCTCAGACCTGGTCGACTGGGCAGGTGCCTCGCAAAGACGACGTAGTCGCGATCACCGCGGGCACGATGGTCGTATACGATCAGCACAAGTCGCCCGCGCTGGATACAGTCGCGGTATTCGCCGGCGGCCACTTAACGTTTCAAGACGGAACGAAAACTCACCTCGTGACGGCGAACCTTCTGGTCATGGCCGACGGGCGACTGACGATCGGCACGGCCGACGATCCAATCGACGCCGACGCGACGTCGAGGATCGTCATTCGCGACAAAGCGATCGATACCGATCGCGACCCAACGCAATGGGGAACGGGCGTCGTGGTTTTCGGAACGATCGACGTTTTCGGTGCGGAGAAGACGCCGTTCGTGCGGCTTGCGGAAGAGGCCCGCGCAGGCGATATGGTCGTTACACTTGAATCCGCGCCGCAGGGTTGGCGGTCGGGCGACATCATCGTAATCCCAGAATCTCGACAGTTCGATTATGGACCGGGTGGCACGAACCAGCAGTTGCGCACCGAGAAGGCCGTCGTCTCCGGTGTCGATGGTGTGTACGTCACGTTGGCGACTGCATTGGCCTTCGACCACCTCGGCGCTCGCAACGCGGCCGGTGAGATTGCGGCGCTTCCGCACGCAGCAAACGTGACGCGCAATATCACGTTCGCTTCGGAAAACGCGACGGGAACGCGCGGACATACGGCGTTTCTCGATCGGGCCGACGTGGACGTGCATTACGCGGCGTTTGAAGGACTGGGTCGAACGACCAACTAGCCCCTCGATAGCACATCGTTCGATGCCGATGGAGAAGTTACGCACGTGGGCACGAATCAGATCGGGCGATACGCGGTACACATTCATCACTTGATCGGGCCCGAGAGCCGAGTTGGTACGGAGGATAGCCAGTTCTCGTTCGTGGGCAATGCGGTAAACAACAGCCTCAAATGGCCGATGGCGATTCACGACGCGCATTACGGATCGATAAAGGACAACGTCGTTTACTCCGGTTTCGGATTCGGAATCGGAACCGAAGATGGGTCGGAGAGCCACAATACGTTTGAAGGCAACTTTGTGGCGGGCATCCGGGGCACGATGGGCAGGGGCAAAGAACGCGAAGGCCGAGAAGGCGACGGATTCTGGTTCGCGGGACCGAACAACATCGTGCGCGACAACGTCGCCGCCGACGTGACCAAGGCCGGTTACAACATCTATGGCGGCGACAATGCCAGCGCGTTCGATCGGCTCATTCCGGCATATCGCGGCGCAGACAAGCTCGTCGCGGGACAAGGCATTACCGTGCCGATGGCTTCCATCGCCGTGCCGGCGTTTGCCGACAACGAGGTCTATTCGGCGCTGATGGGCATCGAAACGTGGTTCCTCGGTTACGACAACTATTACCACCCGTTCCAGGGCACACCGGAGTCGGTCATCCAAGACTTTCTCGCTTGGCACACGCATCGCAGCGTGTTCTTTGGAAACCAACAGAATCATCTGACAATCGACAATCTCGTCGCCTACGGCGACCCTCGTTTCATACATGTGCATGGTTTTTCCAAAGGAATCGTGTTGCTGCAGTCCAAGGAGGTCAAGATCCGCAACGCGACGATCGAAAACTATCGTCAGGGCATCGTCGTCGTCGGCTATCTCGATGAGTTGGGGAGCAACCGCCCGCTGGAAGAAATAGCGCCGTTCTCGATTGAAGGCGGTCATTTAGAGAATTTCGACAACGTCGTTATCGGATCGCCAGTCGTCGATCAACGTACCATTCCACCGCGCCTGGTCGTTATTCGCGACGTCGATTTTGCGTTGCTACGCGGCACGTCGCTCGAAGGACGCCAGCTTAGCGACGACACGCTTGCGAGGCCGCGCAACATCGTGATGTCGCTAAAGACCGACCGGGGCAACTTGATTCAGACGTCGGCGACGTTCGTCTACGGGTATGGTCCGAACCGAGACCAAAATCTTCAAGTATTCCTCAACGAACAAGCCGCGGATTACGTCGTCCCGGTATCGGCAACCACGGCCGAAACGGGCCACACGCCGGGTATCGTCGGCGCGCCGGTCGCGGGCCTGACCAACGCGCTCTCGTGGACGTTTTTTGGAATCGCCGTTGCCGGCGAGGTTGCCCCCAGTTCCGCATTCACTTTGCCTGAGATTCACGGGCTCGTGACGCCAATTGGCACGGCCAGCGAGGGTGATATTAATGGCGACTCGCTCGTAAACATCGTCGATCTGGCTATTCTACAGGTGAATTTCGGGCGATTCGCCGGCGCAACGCGAGCGGACGGTGATTTGGATGGCGACGGTGCAGTGTCGCGGTCCGACGTGCGGAGGTTCTCCGCGTCGTATGGACGTCCGCCTCTCGCGGCGCCGTCTTCGGTCATCTCGTCGCCGGCAGACGTTCGAGACAACGTCGCGGATGGCGACTCGACTGCGACATTGCCGAACTCCCAGGCGAAGAATCCGCCGGCGGCCGTCGACTTCATAATCGATGCGCGAGAGCGCGAGGCGCTTCGAGGCCAAAGGTCGCGGGTCGATCGCCGTCCCATGCGATGGGACGGCGACGCGGATGTCGACCTGCAGGTGTAGCGACTCGCCGACGGAAACTGGCGAACCGAGCGAAAGTGGTCGCTGTTACTAGCTGTCGCAACCGACGGCACCCTCGGTGTACACCTTGATTCGCCTTTGCCTCAAGACGTCATCCACGTCCACTCCTAACAGCTCTTGCAGTTCGACGGCGGATCGTCGACGAAGGGACCACTGTGCCGCACGTCGCGCAGCCGGGTCGTTCCTTTCGAGGCGTGCCGGAAGCGCACTCAATTCCAATTCGGCGCGGTCCTCGATCATCGCCCTCCGACGGGCCTGCGCCTCGGCAATGGCGTCGTGCGTCAGCTTCATCAGCTCTTCTGCAAATGCCAATTCCTCCAATAGGCGGTTTGGTCGCCAGTACCCGATGACTTGATGCACGACGACGCCATCGGGCTTGCAAAAGTAAATCCGGATATTGCCTCCGCCCGCACCCTCTGGCAATCGCTCGACCCGCCGCGTTTCGTAGGCTGGCGGCGCGTCGGGGTTGGGGTCGGCCGTGCCGTAGAGTTCGGGCAATAGATTGCTCCAAGCTACGACGAATCGGTTATTGAGCGGTCCGACGACCTCGGCCGCTGCGAGCGTGTTGGCTCGCATGCTATATCCGGCCAGTCAGCAATGTCTCGTCCAGTCGCCGAGGACGCTGAGAACGAGCAACGGTTTGCCCGTCGCCTTCGCGCGCTTGCGAGCGGCTTTTACGTCAGTCTCGACGTTTAACCGAGGATGGAGCGATCGCTGTTCTTGCGCGGGCGACCGGTCATTCGTCGTCGGATCCACAACGGCCGATGCTAGTGTAGTCGAGTGCGCACCGCTATCGTCGCGGCCGCATCCCGTGGCGGCGAGGATCGCGGCGACTACGAGAATGAGAACCGATACTTGCCTCATCGCAGATTCTCCGCAAATGAATGCCGCTACGATCAGTGGCGTTCGTCCCGGCCGGGACGCGGCAGCTACCCTCACACGATGGCCCCGTGAAAGCGATTTCTTTCCGCGAGCTCGCTGAGAATCAATTCAATGGGCTTCTTCGACAGCGCCTCACTGGCCGCCAGCGATCGGTCGAGAAGCCCATACGGCGCATCGGCGCGAACGACGTCCATATCGCCGGCCAAGCCCGCGGTATGCCTTGCCTGGATCTCTTTTCGCGCCGTGCTGCGACGGGACGCCATCTCGCGGCGACGGCTCGCGAGGTGATCGGCAATGAGCGTCACGGCATCGACATCGGCAGCTTTATCAATCCTTTGGCAGATGTCGGCGGCGGCCTTGGCTTCACGGAGGTAGCTCGCAGGCTGCCAAAAGCCTTCTAGGTAGGTCGCCACCGTTCCGTTTGGCGAGCAGAAGTAACTGCGGACGTTGCCCCCGCCGCCGCCTTCCGGATAGGCCGCCGCCTGGGCCGCGCTCGGCTTATCTTGGTTTCCGGTCTCAGCATAAAGATCGGGCGATTGATTGTGCCAGACGAGGATGAAACGATCTCTCAAGCAGTCGACAACTTTGGCATCGGCGAACGTCACGGTCCGCATCAAATTGGAGCCAAGTCACGAGTAGCCATTCGATTCACCGATCGTCGAAAAGACCAATACAGATTTCCCGTACGCTCGGGCTTCCGCGTAAGCGGTCGGCAAATCTCGATGCCACCGCAGCGTCGTAATTCTTTCGATGGCTCGGCGCAATCTGGCGCGGACCTCCGCGTCTTCCGTTGTTGCCAACGTTTGGCGGAGTTGGGGAACGGCATCGCGGCCGAGTCGGATAAGGCCAAGCTCCGCGGCCTGTCGTTCCGCAAATCTGTCGTTCCCCAACTGCTGAATCAGCCGGGCCACGTCGTCGGTCGGCGTGGCGCTCGTTGTCGGCGCGGAGAATTGCGCGATCGCGACGGCGGTTGTACCTAACAAAAGGACGACGGCGAACTTCAAGGCTTTTCGCATCGGTCAGGCTCCCATTCTGTCGTATCGCGCGGTCATATCGCGACGTTCGCAGCGACGCCCGTCGGCAATTCCCCGACAAATCGGACTCGGTAACGGTTTAGAGACGCCGCGCCCGGAGAAATCGTTCCACGCGACGCGGCCGGCGAGCGAATTTCTCTCTAACTTGCCGCACATCCGAGAATCGTCGGACGGGTGCGCGATTATTCCGCTGCCGCGGTCGGGAATCCAGTTGCCGTCGTGACGAACGGACGCGAGAACGCGGCGGCCTGAGAAAGCATCGTAGCGACGACGAAAAGCCGACTCGTCCGTCTGAGCATGGAGGTACCGGCGGCGCGCAAAACGCGCCGCCGGTGCGGATTGAGATATTGTTTGCCACGTCGGCGAACTACCACTCGGCCGGCAACTCGACTTTTTCTTCCTGTGCGGCTCGGCGTAGTTTCGCGAGTGCCCGGGCCTCAATCTGCCGAATGCGTTCCTTGGTCACGCCGAGTTCCGCGCCGACTTCCTTGAGCGTGTGCGGTTCGTCGCCGCGGTTGAGTCCGTAGCGGCTCACGATAATCTGCTGCTCGCGGTCGTCCAGCGCTCGGAGGATGTGACTGACCTGCACCTCGCGACGGGCTTGGGCGTGTTCCAACTCGAACGGATCGCTCCGCACTTCTGGCGCGGCCTGGAACGCTTCGTCCTGGCTGGTGCGGAATCGATCGCGGATCTTTAGCTCGCCCGGAATCGAGCGGGCAAAGTTCTTCATGATCGCCCAACTGGCGTAGGTGCTGAACTTGTTGCCGCGAGCGTAGTCAAACTTTTCGGCCGCTCGGATCAGCGACATGTTGCCGTCGCTGACCAGTTCGAAAAAGTTGTCCGAATGGCTCACGTGCCGCTTGGCGATCGACACCACGAGCCGCAAGTTCGCGCCGACGATCTCGTTCTTCGTCTGCACCGCCGCGTCGTACAAGGATTCGACCTCGTCCATCAGCGAACTCTTCGGCAACACCGGATCGAGCTGCTCGCGAAGCTTGCTGGCCTTGTACTTCAGGTAATTGAACTTGCGGAACAGGTGCCGCTCTTGCTCGGCGGTGAGGAGGGGAATTTCGTATAAGCTGGCCAGGTAGGGAGGCAAGCCGCTAGGCCGCTTGACTCGTTTAGCATTCGGTCCTTCCGGCGTGGCGGCGAGGAACTTCGTCTCGTTCCTGGTCCGCTTGAAATCATCGTTGGGGATGAAGTCGAGCGGCAATTCCACGATCCGTTCGGCCCGCATCTCGGCCAGCACGCGGTAAATGCTGGTCTTGGTGCGGCGATGCCGTTTGACCAGTTCTTCCACGGACGTGCCGCGGCGGTACTGCTGGTAAATGATCCGCTTCGTCTCGACCGACAGCGGACCGGTCGAATCGGGAAAGATCGCCAAGTCCGGGTTTTGCTGGTCGAAGTTCTTGAGCGTGTAGCGGATCGTCTCGACGCTGCGGCCCGTGCGATCCGCCAATTCGCGGGCGATATCGGCAGAGCCAGAGCCAGCGCGGGCCAGTTGGCGTGCGCCGTTGATGATCAGGTCGCGCTGTTCGCGCGTCATTTGGCTGAAATTCGCGCCGCGGCGAACGCGGTCACCATTTTGGTTGACGAACGTTTCGACAGAGCTTTGCAAATAGCCGACGCGCTTTCGGCCGTCGAACACGAAACGGCGGCTAACCAGCCCGTGTTCGCGCCACCGCGAGATCGTCTTCGTCGAGACGTTGAACATGTGGCTCAACTCCTCGGTCGTCAGCACGCGTTGGCCGGCCAAAGCGGCGTCGACGTTTGCGGCGTCGGACAGATCCTCGACGAACAGGCGCAAATCGTGCCGCGCTACCTCGCCGGAAATCTTCACGGCGGCGGCGGACTCCGGTCGATGACCGATGATACGCTCGAATAGATATCCAAACCCATACGACAGGTCTGGCTCAAGTTCGGAAAGGAGCTTCTCCGCACGCTGCGACTGCTCGATTTGCGCCGCCGGCGCTGCACAGCGAACCTGCTGATCGCGAAGCTCTTGCATGAGTGGACTGAGATAGTTTTCGTTCATCGTAATTCCCTCCTCTTTCCGAACTCTCTGTTCTTTCGATTCACCCCCGTCTTGCCCGACACTCAACGTGTACTTGGCAACCAAACCGTTTCGCCTCGCGTTGCATTAACCGGCAATCGTGCCGAGTGGCGTTTTCTTGGGGGCGGCGAATGCGGCTTGCCCTATGGCTCGTTGACTCCAGTCGTTTTCGATATTCGACTCGTAAATGAATGTGTTCGTTTGTCCGACATTTCCCGTAAAACGTCACCGGCTTCTACTTGTGCGACCCGTGGCCGGTTTCACGTTGCACCCATCTACTACGCAACATAGTCGCATTGGGTCACTTTAATGTTCGCGTTCGTAGCTCGGATTTCTTCCCGGTCAATCTGCGGACCGGTCAAAAAAGCCGCGCTGGCACCGCTAGCACGAAATCTATCAGGTTTCGCGAAAACGGCTTACACCAGTTTCTGACAATTCCCCTCCCGCGAGCCGTTAGCTGGGACACCTTGTCTTCTCCGTTACACCGCTTTGACGCGTGTGCCACCGCCAAAGTTTCATCGCAGAGCGATCATCCTGGCCACAAACCCCTCGCAATAGCGGCGTGCTAGACGGATCAAGCACCCGTCAGCCAGCGCGATCGCGCGGAGCTTCCCATTCTGTTAGACGGTTTTCGCGAAGCTTTGGTCACGAATTCTCCAAAAAACTTCAATACAATTCTATCTCACGCGCGACCGTCAAGATCCGCTTAACTAGCACGGTCAACATGGTCGATTCTTACGCACGTGGATCATTTTTGTACGGCAAATTGCTACGTGCCGGCTGTGCGTTAGCTAACGGATCGCGGCAAACGACGGAAAATAGGGTTGGCGATTGCCTCATTGGCAGTCACTCGGCATTCGGCTACCCATTAAAGCATCTGGCGTGCCAATCGGTGTCACGGCGTGGGGCACGGCTGGGGATTCACGCGATCGACACAAAACTACAAATCGTCAGCGCCTTTACGGCGCAAAACCGAGTGGGTTGTTACTATGCATTCGCGATTCGTCCTCTGGTCTTGGTGTGTGGCCGTCTGCGCGGCGTCGCTTCCCTCGGCACAAGCCGCTGGCGAGAAAATAACCTTGGCGGCCAACCGTACGGCCGGCGAGTTGACGCGCGTGACCGCAAAGCTGGAAGTCCGCGGCAACCTGAAGCTCATCTCAAAGGGCAATGAAACGAAATCGCCGCTGATGGTCGTGGGCGACATCCGCTACGACGAACGACTGCTCGTTTGGGCAGATCAATTCGCCGAACCGTCTCGAACGATCCGACACTACGACGAAGCGGACGCAAACATCACAATCGACGGGCAGGCGCTGCCAACGCGGACGTTGCCCGACGAAAAGCGCTTGGTCGCCGCGCAAGTATCGGGCGGCGCGTCCATGCTGTGGTCTGCCCGCGACACGTTTACTCGGGACGATCTCGATCTCGTCACCCTGCCGGGAAGCAGTCTTGTCGTCGACCGCCTGTTGCCCTCCGAACCGGTTGCCGTCGGCCAGGCGTGGAAACCGTCGGCCGACGCGATGGCCGTGCTCTGCGGCCTCGATGAAGTGGACTCGGTTGAGGTCGATGCGACGCTGAAAGACGCAACCGACACCGAAGCGCGCTGCGAACTGTACGGCATCGTCGAAGGCCGCGTCGACGGCGCGAAAACGAGGCTGGAGATTACGGCCAAGTTCACGTTCGATCGCGTCCGCGGTCGCGTGTCGTGGTTGGCGATGTCGGTCAAGGAAGAGCGGAGCATTGGCAGCGTATCGCCGGGCGTGGAGGCCACATCGCGGCTGCAATTGCAGATTCAGCCGCTCGACGATTCGCCCCCGCTGACCGACCGGAGTTTGGTCGGCGCTGCGCTGGAACCCGCGGCGGCTAATCGGGCGTTGTTGCACCGCTCGGCGGCTGGAAACTTCGCGCTCGCCCACGATCGCCGCTGGCACGTCGTCACGGACGACGAACGGGTAACCGTGATGCGGCTGATGGAGGACGGCGAACTGATCGCTCAAGCCAACCTCACGCCGCTGGTGAAGCAGTCGCCCGGCAAGACGGTCGCGCTCGAAGCGTTCAAGTCGGACATCGAGCGACTGCTGGGCAAGAACC
Source organism: Planctomycetota bacterium (assembly GCA_029259895.1). Lineage (GTDB taxonomy): Bacteria > Planctomycetota > Planctomycetia > Pirellulales > PLA5 > PLA5. The sequence continues at coordinate 3,308 of JAJDEG010000419.1, read as the reverse complement.
TCGCGGGCGTCGTGAAAGCGGGCGAGCGGATGAACGCGAACGAATACCGCGTCTGCCGCGTCGAGGCGATCGGCAAGGTCAACGACCTCGACATCCAGTGGGTTTACTACCACGTTACCGACAAAGAAGGCCGCGGTGTCGCGGTTGCTTTCACGCTCGACTCGAAGCTGGCCGAACGCTTTGCCGGCGACGATGTCGCGTTGATCGACAGCTTGCAATTGCTCGATCCGGCAAAAGCTCCGGCGGCGACGGACGGCAACGTCGAGCAATCGGCACAGCGTAGCATTCTAACGCCGAATCAGCAGTAGCGTTGAACGGTCGCCAGTCGGCGGGCGGCCGCCCGTCAAGCGCGAGGCGGCTTCACCTCCGTGAGCTTGGCCATTTGCTGACGCACGTCGTCGCAAGCGCCGGCAAGTTCCGGACTCATGTCGGCCGTGAAGTCGGACGACTCTTCTTCGAGAACGAGGCCTAGCTCTAATTCCACGTCATCCGAAGAATTATCGCTGTCTCGTTCGTCGAGAATGGGGCGGCATTTCCGGCCGTCGTGATAGTACGAGCGATTGCGGCCGGCGCGCTTGGCGCCGTACATCGCCGTGTCGGCTCGGTCGACCATGCTCGCGCGGTCTTCCCCGACCATCAACTCGGCGACGCCCACGCTGACCGTGACGGGCAATTCCGTGCCTTGGTAGCTGAATTCGCACTGATCGACTGCCGTGCGAACGCGTTCGGCCGCGGACTTTCCGGCATCCAGATCGGTGTCCGGAAGGACCATGCCGAATTCCTCGCCGCCGTAGCGAGCGACCATATCCATCGTGCGAGCCGTCTTTTTGAGGACTTCCGCCAGCTTCTGGAGCACCGCATCGCCAGCCGGGTGGCCGTGTTCGTCGTTGAGCAGCTTGAAGCGGTCGACGTCGAGGATCAAAAAAGAAAGCGACCCACGACGACGCTCCCACTGTGCGTAGCGTCGTGCCAGTTCCTCGTCGAGCGCGCGGCGATTGGGGAGGTTCGTGAGCGCATCGGTACGCGCTTCGGACAGGTACGATTCGATCTGACTGGCCTGTTCCTGGAGGGACGTTTCCGCCTCGGCCAGCTTGGTTTGCAGCCGGCCTTGTCGCGCGATGACTTCGGCAATCACACCGACAATGGCGCTAGTCAGTGCTTGCGTGGTGGCGTCATTGGCGGCGTCCGCCTGAATGTCCATCAGTTCTTGCTTCGAGCACTCCATGCCGCGGCGGAACGAGCCCATCTCATCGGCGACGGCCGTCGTTAGCGTGTGCAGCGTTTCCGCGAGCCGCGCGATCTTGGGAGACACGCCCGCCTTGCCGGCGCGTCGCGCCCACCAGATGCCAACGGACAGCCCAACGCCGAATTGCATAAGCGCTAGGACGATCAACAAGATATGAAAAGGAGACACAGACGTTATTCCCGTGGTGTGATACAGTGCGATTACCCGCAGCAACGCGCAACGCTCCACGAAAATGTAGATTGCAGAGGCGACGCAAGGGCGACGGACGAGAAGATTCCGTGCGCCGGTCGACCCGCTAGAATCGACTCAATCGGTACGACTGCGACGGGCCCACCGTGCGTGCCGCTACGCCGTGGTACGATTGACGCAGCGCATCGACCAACGCGGCGCACAAACGTGGCGCATCGACGCAAAAAACGTTGCACGAATCCCGATTTACGCATGAACGTCCTGCTCTTTGAAGATGTCGCCGTCGATCGGCTGTTTCCCGCCACGACGGGGCGGCCGGCATTTGCCATTACGTGCGGCGGTTATCGGTTGTACGACCTCGCCGCCAAACTCGTCGAACACGACGCCGGGGCCGTGGCGGCCGTGGTGCGGCCGCATCTGGCGGCGCTGGTCGAAGCCGACTTTCCGCTGGTCAAACCGTCGCAGGCGCTAAAGAACGATGCGGGTGTTACGCTGGCCATCAATGCCCGGCTCGTGCCGTCGATGACGGCGCTCGACCGATTGGGCAAGCTTGCCGCGGCCGGAATACCGAGCGTCGTGCGGCACGGTGAGTCGATCGCCGCCGCCGTGCTGACGCCGGAGCATTGTCCGGCCGACTTGCCGTACGCCGACGGAGACTTGAGCACGGCGCTGCGCGATTTGCCGCTGCCGTCGTGGGAATCGGACTTGTTGCTGTTCGACTATCCTCACGACCTCGTGCGGCACCACGTTGCGCTGTGCCGCGCGAGCCTCGAACATCGCGTCGCCAGCGGCGAATACCGACAACTCGGCGACGGCGTATTCGTCGCCAACGATGCTCGGTTGGGCGAGCATGTCGTGACCGACACGAAAGCTGGGCCGATCGTGGTCGAAGCCGGCGCGACCGTCGGGCCGTTTTGTTTCTTGCGCGGCCCAGTGCTGCTCGGCGCGAAGTGCCGCGTCAGCGAACATTCGGCCATCAAGGACGGCGTCTGCCTGGGCCATACTACAAAAATCGGCGGCGAAATCGAAGCCTCGGTCATCGAGCCGTATACCAACAAACAGCACCACGGATTCGTCGGCCACAGCTACCTGGGAAGTTGGATCAATCTCGGCGCAGGCACGTGCAACAGCGATCTGAAGAACACCTACGGCACGGTGAAAATGGACTACGGCCGCGAGCGAGTCGATACGCAAATGCAATTCGTCGGCGCAGTGATCGGCGATTATGCGAAAACGGCGATCAACACCGGCATCTTCACCGGCAAGACGATCGGCGTATGCAGCATGGTATACGGCTTCGTCACGACGAACGTGCCGAGCTTCACGAACTACGCCCGGTTCTTTGGCCAGGTGACCGAATCGCCGCCCGACGTACTCGTGGCGACGCAAGCACGGATGTTCGCCCGGCGTAATGTGCCGCAGCGGCCGTGCGACGTGGAATTGATCCAGGCGATGTACGAGTTGACGCGGCACGAACGGCAAATGGCCGGCGAACCGCTGTCGCTCTAAGCAGGCTGGAGGCCAGGGGCCAGAGTCTGTAATATCATTCACCTCGCGCCTAAAGCCTCACCGCCCAAAGCCCCCAGCCTCCGGCCTGCTATGTCGCTTGCCTCCACGTATGCTCCCGGCCGCTTCGGCCTCTCGTTCGAGCTGTTCCCGCCGAAAACGCCGCAGGGCGATGAGCAGCTCTTCGTCCACGTGGCCGAATTGGTCAAGTTCCGGCCGGATTTCATCACCTGCACCTACGGGGCCGGAGGTTCGACGCGGGCCAAGACGCTCGATATTGTCGAGCGGGTCAAGAGTCAGTTCGGCGTGCAGGTGGCCACGCACCTGACCTGCGTCGGCTCGACCGTCGACGACCTTAGGTCGTATC
>JAJDEG010000418.1 GCA_029259895.1 Planctomycetota bacterium | reverse complement strand
TTTGGGCGAAGGGGTCAACGCGCGGACGCTGAACATCACGCTCAAGCCGTTCACGCTAATCGGGGCCACGACGCGGACCGGGCTGATTTCGGCGCCGCTGCGCGATCGGTTTCAGATGCGCGAGCATTTGGACTTTTACACGGCGGTGGAGCTAGCGGAGATCGTGCGGCGGAACGCGACCAAGCTGCGGGTGCCGTTGGACGAGGAGGCTTCGAACGAGATCGCGACGCGTAGCCGGGGGACGCCGCGGATCGCGAATAATCGGCTGCGGTGGGTGCGGGATTATGCGGTCAGCCGGGCCGACGGGCGGGCGACAATCGGCGTGGTACGCGATGCGCTCGAAATGCAGGGGATCGACGTGCTGGGGCTCGACGGGCAGGATCGGAAGTATCTTTCGACGATCGTGCGCGTGTTCGACGGCGGTCCGGTGGGCGTGGACGCGGTCGCCCATACGCTGAATCTCGAACCGGACACGCTGGAGGACGAAGTCGAGCCGTTCTTGCTTCGCTCGGCGTTGGTCGTGCGGACGCCGCGCGGGCGGCGGATTACTTCGGAAGGGTACGAGCACTTGGGGCTGGTTCCGCCGGCGCGAGAGGTATCCGATCGCGAACGATTGGACGACGCGGAGGCGCAGCGGCGGTTGTTCGGTTAGGCGAACGGGCGCGGGTACGGCGGGGGCGTGAGGGCGACGTCAGTTCGTGTCAGGCCGGCGCGGGTTTGGCATTGCGAGAACGGAACGTCGATCGCCGCTTGGCCTGACCTACGGATCTGTGGATGCGGCGCGGGTTTACGATTGCGCTTCGTCTACTATTGGAGCGCATTGAGTGGGTCGAACGAGGTGAGACCCACCGATTCGTATTCCGTGGCGTGGTGGGCCTCACTTCGTTCGATCCACCCTACGAAACTTTGACGCAGTTAAGTCGTATTGCGGGTGGGTTTTCGTTTTCTGATGAATGCGCCGCCGCCGATTGTTGCCGCCATTGCGGCAAGCGTCCACGATGCCGGTTCGGGGACGGCGATGATGCTGACGTTGTCGACGCCTTGGTTGAGTTGCGAGACGCCGACGGTCGATTGAAAGCGGATGCGGTACGCCTGGCCCGGCGTGACGAAGGGGAGGATGTCGAATTCGTAGTGGCGGAACTCGTTGGGGAGCGGCCCGCCGTCGGTGCCGAGGTAGGCGTTGAAAATCGAGGCCGCGAGGTGGCCCGTTCCGGTTGGTCCGACGATATCGACGCGGGAATGCTGGTTGGCGTTGAACGTCGGTTGGTTGGACCAGTCGTTGACGAACATGTCGAACGACAGGAACAGATGGGTTAGCGAATTGTCGGCGGGGACGGTGAACGTTTGGAAAAGGGCCATCGTGCCGGTGGCGACTTGATCTGTGACGACGTATAAGCCGGCACCGCCACCGTCGGCGTCGGTTGCCAGGCCGCTGAGTGGGCCGGGATTGCCGACGGCGGAAAGAAACCACCCGCCGCTGTTCGCCGAGGCGAAGGTCGACGAGACCTGCCAGTTGACGCCGCCGAATTCAAAGCCGCCGTCGAAGATCAGTTCTTGCGCTTGGGCGCGAACCGGCGATGGGCTCGTAAATGCCGCTACGATAAGAAGTAGCGCGAGAAACGGGCCGCGCCGGCAGGCGGCGCATAGCCATCGTGAAACCTGGTACGCAACGTACCGCTGCGTCGAATGCATGAGAACACCCTCTGTGGTGAAAGCAAAATCAAGTAAGGAACAACAATTCGTTGAGGCTTACAGAACAGATGCTTTCACTAGCAAGACCTCATGCAGCCAAACGGCGAAGGCAGCGAAGAAAGATTCGATTCGTCGATGGAAGGGCAATCGCGCTCGAATTGCGGCCGACCTGGGGCGAATCGCGCGTTCCGGTCGGGTTCAAGAGGATGAGCGATGTGACGAATCGAACGCATGCCAAACGGAGCGCTCGAGCCGAGCGCCGGCGAGACGTTTCGATAAGTTAGCGACTCATTAGAACCTGACGGAACAAATTCGCCGAAGCGGCAGCAAACGTTAAACAACCATGGTGGGTGGGCGACGAAATGGATTACCCAAGCCGCAGCAAACCCCCACTAACCCCAGCCTAACCAGAGCAAAGAAATGATGCAAGCGAAATTTGGGGTAGCGCGATCGGAGTACCCGAGGGGCGCGAACGCAGAGAACATTTCGCGGGCGCATCGCGCATCATGTCGCGCGTTGGGCGACCGTTCAAAAAGCTTGTTCGGCCCGAAGGGGTGGTTTATACTGATTTAATGACCTTTTCCGTTTGCACCTTTCGGCGGTGAGATGGTGGACTCTGTGCGGGTGGGTTCGGTGTCTTGCTTTTCCCGGCTCCTTTTCGCTCGTCTCGGTCACTTTGCCTGTAGCTTTCGTCCCCATCAACCATCTTCGCGGCGGCTTCGTGGGCTAAACCGGAATCGGCCCGCGTATCGCGAGGTGCGGCAGCGTTTGCGCGGCTGCACGGAAAGCCTGAACGGGTTTGAATTATGAGGTTGGCCCCTCGGCGTTTGCGTCGCGCTGCACCCGTGCGCCGGCGACGCGGTCTTCGTTTGGAAACGCTCGAACCGCGCTCGATGTTGGCGGCCGATCCGTACATCAGCGAGTTTCTGGC
>JAJDEG010000417.1 GCA_029259895.1 Planctomycetota bacterium | reverse complement strand
GCCGCCCAACATTGTTACGCAGCGGTCGAGAGACTGTTGCACGCAACCTCGATCGCCAACGCACTTTCTCCATGCTCGTCCACCTCGAATACACCAAGTTGCGAGCGTTGGGCGTCGCGCTTTTGCTGGCGCTTGCGGTTGCCGCGTCGCCGTTGCGACCCGCTCGCGGCGGCGAGATGCCCAACGATTTTGGCGGCTCCGCCACGTCGAAACACGGCGTCGGCGCGCATGCCGATCCCAGCAGCCCCGCGGCCTGTCGCCCCCAAGACCAGATGTGGGTGGTCAGCACTCGCGAGGTCGGCTGCGTTGAGTCTGGCAAGGCACCGGCGCTCGCTTTCGCCGTGCGAGACCGAAGCGGCGAACTAGTCGACGTTTCGCCCGGCACGTTTCTGGCGGCGACCGCACGCGGCCAAACGCGGTTCTGGATTCACGGTTATGGCGTGACGCCCGAGGAAGCGATCGACGTGGGGCAGGTGGCGTACGAGCGGTTCGTTTCGGCGGACGAGCCGCCGGTGCGGTTCGTCGTTTGGTCGTGGCCGAGCCAGCGCGAGGGACGACGATTTAAGGACATTCGCGACAAGGGCCGCCGCACCGACGTCGAGGCGTACTGCCTCGGTTGGTTGATTCACAAGATGGGCCCCGACGCGGACGTCAGCGCGATTGGCTATAGCTACGGCACGCGCGTCATCGCCGGCGGACTGCACCTCGTCGGCGATGGCGAACTGAACGGATTGCGGCTGCGGCCGCGCTTCGTCACCTCCTCGGCACGTTTCGCTCGATTCGACGCCGTCACGCAGTCGCCGCGATCGTGTCGCGCCGTGCTGCTCGCCGCCGCGATGGGGGATGACTGGCTCGTCGAGGGTGGATTCAACGATCGGGCGCTCGAACAGTCGGGCAAAGTGCTGTCGATCTATAGCACGTGCGATCGTGTGCTCAAATGGTATCCGGCCGCGGCACGCGATCACGGGTCGGCGCTCGGGTATCGCGGGCTGGCGTCGCTGCCGCCGCGCGACGGCGGAAACGGCAAATTCGCCGAGTTGGACGTCGGCTACCTGATCGGCTCCGCCCACGACCTGGAAACGTATCTTGGCCGCCTCGAAATCACCGCGGCGGCTCGCGAGACGCTCGCGCCGGAACCAGTCGCGGCAACGCATCGCTAGCGTTGGCGAGTCGACGCGAGAGGATTAGCGCTGGGCGCTCAACCGGCCCGGCCGCTGGTCCGTCGCTGGCCGTTGCGGCATAATGGCCAACATGACCGAACCCGTGGCGTATCAGAGCGGCCGTTTTCTCCCGCTATCGCAGACGAGCGTCGCGGTTTACGACGCCGGATTCGTTCAAGGTGTGACGGTCGCCGAACAGTTGCGTACGTTTGGCGGCAAGCTGTTTCGGCTCGGCGCACATCTCGATCGCCTCGGGCGGTGTTTGAAGATCGTCGACGTCGATCCCGGCCTATCGCTCGATGAAATCGGCCGCATCGCCACGGACGTTGCTGCCCGCAATCATGCGCTTCTCGCGGCGGGCGACGACCTTGGCCTGACGATATTCGTCACTCCTGGTCCCTACGCCGGTATGGCCCCGGCTGAGGCGACCGGCGAGCATTGTCGGCCCACGGTGTGCATTCATGCGCGGGCGGTCGCATTCCGCCTTTGGGCGGAGAAATTCGCGCACGGGGAATCGGTCGCGATCAGCACGGTGCGACAAGTGCCGGAGGATTGCTGGCCGGCCGAACTCAAATGCCGTAGCCGGATGCACTATTACCTGGCGGACCGCGAGGTGGCGCGTCGTCATCCTGGCTCGCGGGCGATCCTCTTGCACCACGATGACACGGTCTGCGAAGCGACGACGGCGAATTTGCTGGCTTACTTTCCCGGCGAAGGACTGGTCTCGCCGCCGCTGGATCGGATTTTGCCCGGCATCAGCGTCGCGGTGGCCGTCGAACTTGCGAAGAAACTGGGGATTCCCTTTCGCGAGCGGAAGATTCGTCCGGAGCAGCTCCGCAGCGCCGAGGAATTGCTGCTGACGAGCACGTCGCCGTGCGTGATTCCGGTCACGCGGCTCGATGGGCAGCCGGTCGGCGGCGGGCGGCCTGGTGCGATTCACGCCCAGCTTTTGGCGGCGTGGAGCGAATTGGTCGGCGTTGATATTGCGGCACAGGCGATGGCGTTTCGGGGCCGCGATGCGTGAGGACGCTTTTCTTGCGTGTTTGTTCCTTGCGTGTTTCGTGGGTGTGCTCGCAGAACGCCCTGCGATTCATGCAGGCCTGTCATGCGTAACCCAGCCTGCGATAGAAGGCCACGGCCGCTAGCCAGTTGCCGTGCGTTTCCAGCGAAATGCGGCGAATTCCAGCGTCCCAACAGGCCCGTTCGAGCTGCAACATCAGCGCCGTCGCCACGCCCTTTCGCCGCTGGTGTGGGTGAACGAGCAGCCAGTGAACCCGGGCGGAGACGATCGCCGTGGGACCGCCGACAATCGCCGTGACGGAGCCCGACAGATTTTTCGCATCGGGTTGACATGTTTCCGTCATATCTGTCGGTTCGGCGACCCACATCCATTCGCTGCGGAACGCTTTCCGCCCGGTAAACTCGCGGAAGAAGTCGGCTTCGGACCAAGGCCCTGGCATCGGTCGTAGATCCTTCGTGGCCGCATCTCGCAGCGCGAGCCAAGACGAAACGTCGTCCGGAATACGGCACGCGCGAATCGAAAAACCCTCGCCGTGCGCTGCGGGAGGCGTTTCGCCCAGTTCGCGGCTTAATCGCAGAATCATCGAGCGGTCCGGCGGTCTTGTGGTGACGCGTTTCAGTAAATCGTCGGCCCAATCCCACCCGGAGGACTGGGTTCGTGCGGAAATGTTGGCGTGTTCTTTCATCAATAAGGAGGAATTACGCCATGAAAACTCTGTTTATTGCATTTAGGTGATTGAAAATAACCTATCCTTTGGCAATAATCGATTCAACTCGATCGCCGTCCTGGGTCGGTTTTTATGGCTTCGACGATTACGGCCGAACACCGCCGAGACCACGTGCTCGAATTGGTGCGGCAAAAGGGATTTTGCTCGCTGCCCGAGCTGGCGGGCGCAATCGGCGTCAGCGAGTCGACCATTCGCCGCGATCTCGAAGCGCTCGAGCAGCAGGCCGCGGTGCAGCGGACGCACGGCGGCGTATTTTACGTAGGCGGCACGCCGAAGCTACCGCATTTCGTCGACCGACAGGCGGCCCACTGGGAAAAGAAGAAGCAGATCGGCATTTGTGCCGCGGCTTTGGTCGAGGACGGCGACACGGTGCTGCTCGACGGCGGAAGCACGACCTACGAAGTCGCTCAGCGGCTCGTTGGCCGTCCGGTGCAGGTCGTGACGAACTCGCTCCCCGTGGCGAATTTGTTTGTGTCGAGCACGAGTACGGACCTCGTGTTGATCGGCGGGTACGTACACAGCCGAAGCGGCGTGACGCTTGGGCAATACGCCAACGAGATGCTCGCCCGGCTCAATGTGCGACGGACGATTTTGAGTGTCGCGGCGGTGAACGACGAGGGCTACTACAACAGCAACCTGCTGTTGGTGGAAACGGAGCGGGCGATGCTCGCCGCCGCCGACGAAGTGATCGTCGTGGTCGACAGCACGAAGTTCGGCTACCGCAGTTTGTCCCGCGTCGCGGAGTTAAAGGCCGCTCACCGATTGGTGGTCGACGAAGATATCACCAAGCCCTGGCGCGAAAAACTATCGGCCGCGAAAGTGAACGTCGTTATCGCCGGTCCGACGCAAACACCCTGAATCCCGACCCCTGAATCCTGACCTCCAGCCATGCTCGCTCCCGCATCCATCGACCGTAAAGCCATCGAGCAAGTCGTGCGACAGGTCGTGCTCGCCCAGATTGGCGGCGCGTCGGGCGGCGCCTCCGCGTCGAACGACGACGGGGCGAGAAAACTGGTCGTCAGTATTTCCGCGCGACACTGCCATTTGACCGACGAGCACGTCGAAATCCTATTCGGCAAGGGGCGCACGCTCACGCCAGCGAAAGACTTGTATCAAGACGGATTCTACGCGGCCGAGGAAACCGTCATGATTGTCGGCCCAAATAAACGACGCATGTTGCCATCGGTTCGCGTACTCGGTCCGACACGGCCACACAGCCAGGTCGAGCTCGCCTTTACCGACAGCATATCGCTGGGCATCGACATACCCGTGCGGGCGAGCGGCAAGATCGACGGCACGCCGGGCTGCGTACTGGTCGGCCCCGCGGGCGTGGTCGAACTCAAGCAAGGCATGATCCGCGCCGAGCGGCACGTTCACATGAACTTCGATGACGCCCGACGCTACGGCGTGGCCAACGGCGAGCGGATGAGCCTGTCGATCGAGTCGTCGTGTAGTGTCGTGCTCAAGGACTTGCTGGTTCGCGCGGATGCGACGAGCAAGTTGGAAGTCCATCTCGATACCGACGAAGGGAACGCGGCGGATGTGGATCATGCAACGCGAATGGAACTTATCAAGCAGTAGCTCGTACGCAGTGGCGTCCTAGAAAACGTAAACGCAATTTGTCTTCCTTTTAACCGGAGATTCTACACATGGCCAAACCGACAGAAGCGTTGGGCATGATCGAGACCAAGGGCTTTATTGCCCTGGTCGAGGCCTGCGACGCGATGCTGAAAGCCGCGAACGTCCAGTTTTACGGCTGGGACAAAGTCGGCAGCGGACTGGTGACGGCGTTCGTCACCGGCGACGTTGCCGCCGTCAAAGCCGCCACCGACGCCGGAGCCAACGCGGCCGGCCGCATCGGCGAAGTGGTGAGCGTGCAGATCATTCCTCGCCCGCACGACGAGGTATCGGTCGTCCTGCCCGAGGCCAAGAAGGCCCGCTCGGCGCGCGGCGCCGACTGATCGCGATAGTGTTTACGCGGATCATTAACCACAGAGAGCACGGAGACACAGAGGAAATGCAAAAGGCAAAATGAAAAATGCAGAATGGAGTCGGCTCGGCACTTTTCATTTTTCACTCTTCATTTTGCATTCTGCATTCCTTCCTCCGTGTCTCCGTGTCCTCTGTGGTTAAGGCACCCGCTTCGAAACCAAGTTGATTCAACATCCCACCTATCCTGAGACAAGACAAATGGAAAACGCAATCGGACTCGTGGAAACCAAGGGCCTCGTCGCGCTGGTCGAAGCCACCGACGCGATGGCCAAAGCCGCCAACGTGCGGATCGTCAAGCGCGTGAGCATCGGCGGCGCGTATGTGACCACCGTGGTCAGCGGCGACGTGGGCAGCGTGCGTGCGGCCGTCGAAGCCGGCTCGGCCGCGGCCCAACAAATCGGCGAGCTGGTTTCCAGCCACGTCATTCCGCGTCCGGCGGAAGGTCTGGCCGACGCACTTTTTACGTAAACCGTTGCACGGCGAAAGCGGCCACGGCGACAAGTTCGCCTGAGTCAATATCGCCGACGCGACGGGGCGATGATCGGAGCGCGCCCGCGATGAAAGTGCTGGTGGCCAACCTCGGCTCGACGAGCTTCAAGTATCGGCTGTTCGACATGGCCGACGAGCGCCAACTTGCGCGCGGTGGGATCGAACGGATCGGTTCCGCCCAGAGCAGTTGCTTCGTCGAAGTCGGTGGCGATCGGCAGGAGCTTGTCGCGCCCGTGCCGGACCATGCGGAAGCGGTTCGCCGCTGCCTCGAGCAGTTGACCGACGCCGAGCACGGTTGCCTCAGCGACGCCGCGGAAGTGTCGGCCATCGGCTTCAAGGCCGTACATGGCGGACGCGTGAGCGGCGTGCAGCGCGTGACCGGCGAAGTGCTCGACGCAATGGCGGAAATGAACGACGTCGCGCCGGCGCACAACCCGCCGTACATCGCGGCGATGCGACAGCTTGCCGAGAAACTGCCGCACATACCGCTGGTGGCGGCCTTCGAGACCGGCTTTCATGCCACGAACGAAGACCGCCTGCGGTACTACGCCGCGCCGTACGAATGGGCCGAAGACTTGCACATCCGCCGCTGGGGATTTCACGGCGCAAGCCACCGCTACATCGCCACGCGAACCGCCGAACTGCTCGGCCGCGACGATCTGCGGGTGATTTCCTGCCACTTGGGCGGATCGAACAGCGTCTGCGGTATTCGCAGTGGAAAGAGCGTGGTCACGAGCATGGGCATGAGTCCGCAAACGGGACTCGCACACAACAATCGCGTCGGCGACTTCGATCCGTTCGCCATTCCGCTGGTCATGCGGCGGTACGGCAAGACGCTCGAAGAAGTGCTGGACGTACTGGCGGAAAAGAGCGGACTGCTGGGCCTTTCGGGAGTGAGTGGCGACGTTCGCGATTTGGAGAAGGCCGCCGCTGAGGGGAACGAGCGAGCGAGACTGGCGCTCGACGTGTTCACGTCCGGCGTGCGGCAATATATCGGCGCATGCCTGGTCGAGCTCGGCGGCGTCGACGTAATCGTGTTCACCGGCGGCATCGGCGAAAACGGCGTCAACATCCGCAGCGCGGTTTGCCACGGCTGGCAAGGTTTGGGCATCGAACTCGACGCGGTGGCGAATCGCACGGCCAGCGGCGAACGAAGAATCAGCGCCGACGGCAGCGCGACGCAGATTTGGACCGTGCCGACGAACGAAGAGTTGATCGTGGCGCGGCAGACGAAAGAATTGTTGGGAGCAAGGTGAAATGGAAGCATCCCCGGAGATGGAATGACCAATTGGCAATGCTCAATGACCAATGAATGAGCAAGTCCGAATGTCGAAGGTGAGTCGGGGCACGGGAAGGTGCATTGGAATTGGTGCATTGTGAATTCATTGAGCATTGGCAATTGAGAATTGAGCATTAACCATGTTTATCGCCAAAGTCACCGGATCGCTGGTTTCGACGCAGAAGGTCGATTCGATGGTCGGCCACAAGCTGATGATCGTCGAGCCTTACCGGCTCGATGAGAAGAAACGCGACGGGCTCGTCACGACCGGCCGCACTTTCGTGGCCGTCGACACCGTCGGCGCCGGCGAGGGCGAGTTCGTGCTAGTCACGCAAGGCTCGAGCGCTCGGCTGACGCCGGAAACGAAAGACCTGCCGATCGACGCGGTCATCATCGGCATCGTCAATACGGTTCACGTCGAACGGGCGTGCGTCTTCGATCGAGAGGCCAAGGATTAAGGATCGAGAATTGGGACGGTGGGCTGTCCCCACCGGAATTGCCACCGCACGCGATTCGTCGGCACATTGAACGCAACTGGCTAGGAAAAGCCGGTGGGCACAGCCCACCCTACTCAGGACATAACCATGCAAGTCACCGAAGAACTCATCCGCAACGTCGTCGAGCGCGTGTTGGCCCAAGTCGGCACGGGCGGTTCGCATAGCGGCGCTCATGCGTCGAACGGCCGCAGCCATCGCGGGCGGTTCGGCGTGTTCGATAACGTCGACGACGCTGTCGCCGCGGCCACCGAAGCGTTCGAGGCACTGAGCGAGCGGACCATCGAGGACCGCAAGCGGATCATCGGCCATATACGCCGTATCTCGATCGACCAATGCGTCGAGTTGGGCACGATGGAGATGAATGAAACCAAGATCGGCCGCCTCGTTCACAAGATCGAAAAACTCAAGACCCTCGGCGAAAAAACGCCCGGCGTTGAGTTTCTGCGCAGCGAAGTGTTCAGCGGCGACCATGGTTTGGCGGTGATCGAACACGCGCCGTTTGGCGTGATCGGCTGCATCACGCCGGTGACGCACTCGCTGCCGACAATTACCGGCAACGCGGTCAGCATGATCGCCGGCGGCAACACGCTGGTCGTCAATCCGCATCCCAGCGGCAAACTCGTGGCTGCCGAAGGCGTCCGCCGCTTCAACGAAGCGATCTACCGCGACCTGGGCATCGACAACTTGATCTGCGTCATCGCCGAGCCGACGATCGAATCGGCCGATGCGGTCTTCAACCACCGCGGTGTGAAATTGATCTGCGTCACCGGCGGACCGGCCGTCGCCCGCGCCGCCATGAAATCCAGCAAGCGAGCCATCGTCGCCGGTCCCGGCAATCCGCCCGTCGTCGTCGACGAAACGGCCGATCTCGACCGGGCCGCCCGTTCGATCATTCAAGGCGGGGCGTACGACAATAATCTGCTGTGCATCGCCGAGAAGGAAGTGTTCGTCGTGTCGGAAGTGTTCGACGCGATGATGGCCGCGATGGACCGCGCCGGAGCGGCTCGTTTGAACGCCCGCGAGGTCGACACCTTCACCAAAGTGGCGATTACGTCGGTCGGCGAAGGCCAGCACAAGCACGACGTGCCGCACAAGGATTTTCTCGGCAAGGACGCCGCGGTACTCGCCAAGGCGATCGGCAAGAACGTGCCGGCCAAGACAGAACTGTTGTTCGGCGAGACCGACGAGCACAACCCGTTCGTGCCGGTCGAGCAGATGATGCCCTTCATCCCGTTCGTCCGCTGTCGCGACGTCGACGAAGCGATCGCCAAGGCCAAGCATTACGAACACGGCTTCCGCCACACGGCGATCATTCACTCGAACAACGTCCGCAACATGACCAAGATGGGGCGAGCGCTCGACACCACGCTGTTCGTCAAGAACGGACCTTGCATGGCGTCATTGGGCCTCGGCGGTGAAGGTTATTTGTCGTTCTCGATCGCCACGCCGACCGGCGAAGGTGTGACGACGCCGCTTACGTTCACGCGCGAACGGCGGTGCTCGTTGATCGACGATTTGTGCATCTTGGGAGCAGGGGCCAGAGGCTAGGGAAATGCGTGTAGGTCAGGCCAAGCGGCGATCGACGTTGAGGACGCATTGAAGGTAAGCCGCGCAGGCCTGACAGTGCGGCGAGGAGATTTTAATCGTAGAACCGTCAGGCAGGCGCGGGCTACGATTCGCGAGAATAGCCGAGCCGATACCCGCTTTGCCCGACCTACCAATTCGAGAACAACCGGTTATGCAACTTGGCAAAGTCATCGGCACGGCGACTTCGACGGTCAAGCATCGTTCGATGGAGGGCTGGAAGTTGTTGATCGTGCAACCGTACCAGGTCGACGGCCAAACGCCCGACGGCGATCCGCAACTGGCGGTCGATACGCTTGGCGCGGGCAAAGGCGAGCTAGTCCTCCTCAGCAGCGACGGCCGCGGAACGCGAGATTTGTTGGGCGACGACACAACGCCGGTGCGATGGAGCGCGATCGGAATCAAAGACGAGTAGCCATAGCGGAACGATTACTTCCCCGACCACCAAATCCCGACCCCTGAATCCCGACCATGCGAATTGGCAAGATTATCGGCAAGGTAACGCTCAGCCGCGCTCATCCGAGCATGGTGGGCGCGAGCTATCGATTGGCGACGCCGCTGGCGTTTGCCGATCTGCGCGGCGAAGGCACACACGAGGCCGAGCCGTTTGTCGTGTACGACGATCTCGGCGCGGCCGACGGCAGCTTGATCGCCATCAGCGAAGGCGGCGAAGCGGCCCAGCCATTTCGCCCCGAACCTAAGCCCGTGGACGCCTACAACGCGGCGATACTCGATCATTTGCATCTCTAGCTCATTAAGCCCGCAACCTCTCAAGCCTCGACCCTCCAGCCTCAAGCCTGACACATGGCCAAATCATCCTCGACCGTAAACGTCCACCGCATGAAGCAGGAAATCTGCGAGATCGGCGACCGCATCTATAAGAAGGGCTTCGCGGCCGCCAACGACGGCAACATCACCTATCGCGTCAACGAACGCGAAGTGCTCTGCACGCCGACGATGGTCTCCAAGGGTTTCTTGAAGCCCGACGACATTTGCCTCATCGACATGACCGGCAAGCAGTTGTCGGGCCATCGCAAGCGATCGAGCGAAGCGCTGCTGCATTTGGAGATCATGAAAGCCCGGCCCGACGTGAAGAGCGTCGTGCATTGCCATCCGCCGCACGCCACGGCGTTTGCGGTCGCCGGCGAGCCGATTCCGCAGTGCGTGCTGCCGGAAGTCGAAGTGTTCCTGGGCGAAGTGCCGATCACGAAGTACGAAACGCCCGGCGGTCCGGAGTTTGCCAAGACGATCCTACCGTTCGTCACCAAGACGAACGTCATCATCCTGGCCAACCACGGCACGGTCAGCTACGGCGAGACAGTCGAGCGAGCGTACTGGTGGACCGAGATTCTCGATGCCTATTGCCGGATTCTGATGCTCGCCCGCGACCTCGGCAAAGTGAACTACCTGAGCGAACAGAAATCGCGCGAGCTGCTCGATCTCAAGCAGCGGTTCGGCTTTTGGGATCCGCGGCTGTCGAAGGAAATGGAGAATTGCGACATCTGTGCAAACGACCTATTTCGCAGCACATGGAAAGAATCCGGCGTCGAGCAACGCGCCTTCGACGCACCGCCGCCGATGGGCCCACAGGCCAAGCAAACCGCCACGAACGGATCGGCTTCGTCCGACGTCGAAGCGCTCGTACAAGCGATTACCGATCGCGTCGTCGCCGAATTGTCGAAGCGAAGCGCCTGATCACTGCCCAACGCACTCGCCCCCTGTCCCCTGACCCTCGATTTCTGTCATGAAAATTTCCATCATCGGCGCTGGCGGACTCGTTGGCTCGTGTGCCGCGTATGCCCTGCAATGTGGCGGCGTGGTTCGCGAGTTGGCCTTGCTCGACGTGAACGCTGAGCTTGCCGCTGGGCAGGCGCTCGACTTGCTGCACGGCGGGCCGAGTACCGCGGATCAAGTCATCACTTCCGGCGGTTACGAGCACATTCCCACCAGCGACGTGATCTGCATCACGGCCGGTCTACGGCGCAAGCCCGACGAAAGCCGACTCGATTTGATCAATCGCAACGTCGACTTGTTCCTGTCGATCCTCGCGGACGTACAGTCCGCCGGGCCGAAGGACGATGCGATCGTGCTGGTCGTGTCGAATCCGGTCGACATACTGACGTACTTGGCGGCACAGCGTTTGAAGCTCTGTCCGTCGCGGGTGATTGGCCTCGGCACGCAGCTCGACACGATTCGCTTCCGCAGCCTGATCGCACAACACCTCAAAGCTCCGCCGACGCAGGTTTCGGCCGTGATTCTCGGCGAACACGGCGACAGCATGGTGCCAATCTGGTCGAGCGCGACGTGCGCCGGTTTGCCATTGGATAAGTTCCCCGGCTGGGGACCGAACGTCGCCACGCAGCTCTTCGAGCGGACCAAAGGTTCCGGTGCGGAAGTGATCAAACGCAAAGGCGGGGCCGGCTTTGCCGTGGGCATCGCCATCCGCGACGTCATCGAATCGATCGCCCTCGATAGCCGCAAGATTTTGCCCGTATCGAGCGTGCAAGACGGTTGCTGCGGCATTCGCGATGTGGCCTTGAGCGTGCCCACCGTGGTTGGCCGCCGCGGCGTCGTCGATCGTTTGGAGATCGACCTGTGGCCGAAGGAGATGCAGGCCCTGCGGCGTAGCGGGCAGGTGCTGCGCGAGACCGTGGAGACGGTGCTGAAGCGTGTTGGACGTTGAGGAGGAAGATATCCAGGAGACAGGAGCTAGGAGACAGGAGTAAGGAGATACGAATCGACGCAACTTGGCGACTCCTGACTACGGTTTCCTATCTCCCCGAATTCAGATTCACCGCACCATGCGAAAAACCCTCGACCAAAAACTCGCCGCCATTCATGCCGATCCGTCCGGCTGTCGCGACTTCATCATCGCCGACGCCAAGGACGCCGACATGGGTTTTGGCGTCGGTGCGCCGGGCCAATCGCCCGAGACGCACACCGGCGAGTTGCGATTCCGCACGCTGGCCGAGTATCGCCAGCAGATTCGCCAGATCGTCGGCCAGGGCGTCGTCGACATCATGCTCATGTCGGCCAGCACGAACGCGATGCTCAACATCGAGGAGCGGCTGTTCGACAACTCGGCCATCACGCCGGCCGCGCGAGCGAACGATGCCAGCGACGTGTTCGTCGTCCGCGGCGGGCGGTATCTCGAAGAGCCGGCCCGTCCGTTCCGTTCGGCCACGCTCGATCACATCCAATGCGGCCACGTCGATTGCACGCCGGCGGAAAGAATGCTCGGCGCGAATCTCGGCCTCTACAGCCTGACGTTCACGAACCGCCTCGAAGAAGACTTGGCCGCGCTGAACGCCTATCGCGAGTTTCGCACCGAGGCGGAACGCAAGGGCTTTCGGCACTTCCTCGAAGTGTTCGACCCGAACGTGCCCGCAGGGTTGGACGCCGCGGAATTGCCGAAGTTCATCAACGACCACATCGCCCGCACGCTGGCCGGCGTCGCCGCGGCGGGTCGGCCGGTGTTCCTCAAGATCGTCTATCACGATCCGAAATCGATGGAGGAGTTGGTCTCGTACGATCCGCACCTCGTCGTCGGCATTCTCGGCGGCGGAGCGGGCACGACCTACGACGCGTTCAAGCTGTTGGGCGAAGCGCAGAAGTACGGCGCACGCGCTGCGTTGTTTGGCCGCAAGATCAACAGCGCGGAATGTCAACTTGCCTTCGTCGAGTTTCTCCGCCACATCGCCGACGGCGTCATCTCGCCGGAAGAAGCCGTAAGGGCCTATCACGGCGTGCTCGCCAAGCTGAACATCAAACCCCGCCGCAAGCTCGAAGACGATCTCGTGCTGCAAACCAACGTGATGAGCTACGGCGGCAGCAGCGCGAGCGTACCAAGCGCGATCCCAACCGCTCAAGCTCCAACCCCCAGCCCTCAATCCCCAGCCCTCAGCCCCTGTTCGTGTGGCTGCAACGGCAAGAAGTCCGGCGGTTGCGGCGACAAGTCCGGTGCCGCAAGCTCGTCGACGATCGCCTACGATCCCAACGTGACGCCCGACTTCAGCCGCATGACGCCGCCGCAGAAACTGGCCTACAACAAGGCCAAGCGGGATCACGTCTTCGGGCACTTCGGCCGATAACGTTCCGCGGCCCGTTCTGCGTCCTGCTGGCGACAATCTCCTTACGGCGCTCTCGTTGCGACGGCAACGAGGTTCGAAGCGAGCGAGCCTTCGGTTGACCCCCCCGATACGGCGCTGATATACTCCGCGCAGTTTCGTTAACTTTCGTCCGGGCCGAGCAAGCGGCAACGCCCTCGAGCTTGTGCCGCCCCGGTTCCGATCTCGTTCGCCCTTCGTCAGAGGTTCGACATGGCAACCGCAGCTCTATCTCGCGTTCACAAGGACATCACGGACTGCATCGGCAACACGCCGCTGGTGCGACTGAACCGCATCACCGACGGCTGTGTCGCCACGGTCCTCGGCAAGGTCGAGAATATGAACCCGCTGTGGAGCGTGAAGGATCGCATCGGTCGGGCGATGATTGACGCCGCCGAGAAGCAGGGACTCATCAAGAGCGACACCGTCGTTATCGAACCGACGAGCGGCAATACGGGCATCGGGCTGGCGTTCACGTGTGCCGCGCGCGGTTACAAGTTGATGGTCACGATGCCGGAGAGCATGTCGCTCGAACGCCGGCGTATGCTCAAGGCCCTGGGCGCAGAACTCGTGCTCACGCCGGCCGCTGAGGGAATGCCCGGTGCGGTGCGCAGAGCTGAGGAGTTGTGTGCAGAGAACAAGAATTACCACATGCCGCAGCAATTCAAGAATCCGGCCAACCCAGAGATTCATCGCAAGACCACGGCCGAGGAAATCTGGCGCGACACCGACGGGCAGGTCGACATCTTGGTGAGCGGCGTCGGCACGGGCGGCACGATCACCGGCGTGAGCGAAGTGATCAAGTCGCGCAAACCGACATTCAAGTCGATCGCCGTCGAACCGGCCAACAGCCCGGTCATCACGCAGCGCAAGGCCGGGCAACCTCTCCAGCCCGGCAAGCACACGATCCAAGGCATCGGCGCAGGGTTTATCCCGGACGTACTCAACGTGGACGTCATCGACGAAGTCGTGACGGTCGCCGACGAAGATGCAATGGAAACCGCCCGATCGCTCGCGAAGCTCGAAGGCCTGATGTGCGGGATTTCGTGCGGGGCGGCGGCGTGGGCGGCGATTCAAGTGGCCAAACGCCCGGAGAACGCCGGCAAAGTGATCGTTGTGATTTTGCCGGATATCGGCGAGCGGTATCTCTCGACGAAGCTCTATCCGGAGTGATTCGCGGCGGGCGAGCCATAGCCGTCGCTCGCGATGCGTCGCGTTCGGCTCGCAGTACGCTTACCGCTTCGCACCGCGTCGAACCGTCAAGCGTTCGATGTAACGCTCGGTATCGTCGACCGCGCCTTGGCCGGGCTTGTATTTGAAACGCTCCGCCGCAATCGCGCCGCCGATGAGCACTTCATAGAATTCCAACGTCACGATCGTCCGCGACACCGCGGCAGAAGCGCCTTCGTCGTTCGCGCCCACGTGTTGCGATTCGTCGAGCGGCAGCGACCGACGGTAATCGAATCGGTACGGAAACAGATCGTCGCGGCCCAGGTAGATCGCAACGCCATCGGGCAGATGCGGTGGAAGCCGGGCGGCGTCGATCTTGCCGCCGTCGGCGACGCGCTTCTTTTCGTCGTCGGGCAATAGTGCCAGCAGCTTTTCGCTCCGCCACGTTCCCTCGACGACGAACACGTCGAGATCGCCGAGCCGGCCGCTCTCTGCCGGTTTGAATCGGCAGAATTGCCGAAGACCTTCCACCATCCACGGCAAACCGCCCAAGCCCATCGCGACGCCAGAAAAGCCGCCGTCGGGACGAGTATTGCCTTCGCCGCGCAAAGCTTCGATCACACGATCGACGTCGACGCGCCGCAGCGTCCGCAGACCGTCGGCCGCATTGAACGTCCACAATGTCTCGCCATTGCAGACTTGAAGCAACTCGGTGGCCGCCTTGTCGGTTCGCATCCGCATTTCGAGTCGCAGCCGCGTCGTGACGCCCGTTCCCTGCTGTGCGTAGCTACCCGATCCGATTAACTCGCGGTCGAACAGGTCCACTCGCTGGCGAACTTTGGCCTCGATGCTGCCGGTCGCGTTCAACTGGTTCACGGCCCGGCGAAGCAAGGCGTCCGAGTCCGGTATTACGACGTCGCCGGCGGGCGCTTCGACCACTGGCGATTCAACCAACGTCTCGCGCTCAACCGCCGAAGTCGCCGACTCCGCGCTGCGGCCCGCACGGTCTTCTACGACTTCTCCAACGCCATCACCGGCATCCGCAGCCGTCAGCCCGCGGTTCGCCACGGTCCAGCCAACCGCCACGGCGACGAAAGCCAGCAGCGCGAAGATGGGCAACTTGGTTCTCATTTGTCGGTTTTGCCGGTTTGCCCAAAGAATCGGGTTATATCGCGCCGAGTTTACCTCAAAGAGGCACGCGAAAAGCCAGCCGCATAGGACGCGCACCCGCACTCCTATACCGGCCTCGTGCAATGCTCAGCGGCGATTGCGGAAGTCCCAACCGGGACGGATTCTACGCCGTTCGCAACATCGGGTCCACGCCGCTTCATGAAGCGGAGTTGGCCCCGAGCGGCGGCCAATCGCAGCCTCGACAACCTTGGATTCCGTTGGTCGGCACGCGTCGCTAGGAGGGAGCGCGTCGCTTGGAATACCTCTTGGGGAACCGTCGGGCCGCTGGCTCGAAAGTGGGCCCAGCGTGTTTTCGAACTTTGGGGGGAAAACGATGAAACACCAGATGGCAGGGATGGTCGTCTTGTTAGCCGCCGTGGCCACCACGGTCGGCTGCTTCAAGATGCCGGGGAAGCACAATCTTCCACCGGCGCAAATGCTCATGGAACCGGGACCCGGCGTCGGCGGTCCCGGACCGGGCGTCATGGGCGGTCATAGCGCCATGATGCTCGGTGGACCCGGTGGTCCCGGAGGCCCAGGCTGCTATGCTGGCGGTCCCGGCCCCGGCGGAATGGGCGGTATGTACGATCCGGGCATGATGATGGCGGCAGCCCCGCCCAGTTCGCAAGTGTTCTTCGTCGGTCCCGACGGAACGCAAGTCAACTGGGACATCGGCGGCGGCATCGGCTTCGAGTCGGAACCGCTCGTCTCACCCGGCCGCCAGAACTTCCCGCAAGGGGCCATTTACCGCCTCAAGCTGAGCAAGATTCCAGGTCGCCAAGGCGTCGAGTTGTATCCGACGGTGGAAATCGCTCCGGCCAGTCCGCGTACCGAAGCGTTCCTGTCGCACAATCCGATTCCGATCCAGTTCACCGAAGAAGATTTCGACCAGGTTGCCACGAGCAACTTCGTCACCAAGGTGATCTACGTGCCCGATTCGGAATTCCAGGAACTGGCCGTCGCCGGCGTGCAAACGCTGGTCAGCACGCGGCTCGATCCGGGTGCCGATCCGATCGCCGAAGCCGATCGCCGCGGTTCCATCCTGGCCATCGTTCGCTTGGGTAACATCGATCTCGAAGTGCCCACCGGCGAAGGCGCGGAAGTCATGGACGGCCTCATTACGCCGGCCGGCTATACGACCGGCATGCTCGGCGGACCAAGCTACGGCGGTTCGCCGATGGCGATGGGCCACGGCTACGGCGGCGGCTATGGCGGTCCCGTGCCGATGGGCCCAGGTGCTCCGCCGATCGCCGGCGTCACCGTCCAAGATTGGGGCATGCCCATGAGCGGAACGCCGATCGGATTGCCCGGTCCGCCGCACATCCCGCTTGGCGTGCAGGCTGGCTTGCGGAGACATCAGATCACCAACAACACGCACATGTCGATTCCTGACCCGGTCAGCAAGATCAACATGACCGTCAAGCAGTCGCCGGGTATGAGCTATCCGCGACCGCCGAGCCACGTGCGGATTCACGAACGGAGCTACGCACCGGGAATGAACTTCCCCAATCCGTTCGCCAACAAGCTGCAACAGGCTCCTTAGTAGTAACACGTAAGTCGCCCAAAGCGGCCGGTCGGCAGCAAAACCGGCCGGCCGCCAAGGCGGAAGACAGCAATCAGGATTCGGGATTCAGCATTCGGGAATACGAGACTTTGCCATCGAAGCGAGAAGTACCTCCCCGAATCCTGCCCCCTGACCCCCATTCACCAATCCATCGCAATGACCTTCCCGTTTCCCAATTCGACGTTCTCGCTCGCGATGCGTCGGATCCGAATTGCCCGCGTGACGGCCGTGATCGCGCTTGCTTGCTTGGCGGCAAACACCCTGCCCGCCCAGCAGCCGCAAGTGCACTACGATCATGCCGGCACGATGTCACCGGGAGCGATTGGCCGAGGGCAACTTCGGCGGGGAGGTCCGTTGCGTGGGTACGTTCAGCCAGTGGAAATCAAGGCTCCGCAAGGGGCCCTGATTTCCCTGGCTATGGACGGACAGTTTGACGCCGGCGACGGCTCGCCGCGATTGGTCGGCATGTTCGTCGCGCCGGTCTACCGGCTCAAGATCACGAACATTCCGTTGCACGCCGGTCAGGAAGTCTTTCCGACCGTCGAAGTCATCGACCGCCTCTACGCCCCGCGCGGCAAAGAGACGCGGTTCCCAATACCGATCGACCTGACGCAAGAAGAACTCGAAATGGCGCTCGACGGCAAGTTCGTCACCCGCGTCATTTACGTCGAAGACACGGACACGGCCCTGCCCGTCGCGCAAGATCCCGACGAACAGCACTGGCTCGAAGTCCGCGGCAGCGAAGACCCACTGGCGGAAGCGGACAAGCTCGGTCGGCCCGTCGCCATCTTGCGTCTCGGCGGCCGATTGCCCGGCGCGGACGGACCAAACCAAGAATTCCTCTTCGGCTCGCCACCCTGGATGCCGCTCGCCCCGCCGCCGGAATTCATCGAAACAACGGCCAACGCAAACGTGTTGCCGCAACGGCGTTAGAACCGAACTGGGAGACAGTATCCAGTAACTAGAAGCCAGGAGAAAGGACGCGAAACGGCCGCAGCAATCCTCCTGTCTCCTAACTCCTAACTCCCGTCGCCCCGCGATCTCCAAAGATACCGAACTCCCGTCCACGGCGCCGCGCACCATGATCACCACCACCGACGCAACGCCGCTCCTCTTCCCGCGCTGGTTCCGCCTTGTCGTCGTGGCGCTCTCCACGATCGTCCTCAGCGCCTGCCGCAGCAACGCCCCGTGCGGTCCATCGCCGGTCGCCGCGCCGCAGAACTATCAAACCATGCCGCCCCAGGCATACGTCGGCCAACACGCCGATCCATACGCCGATTCCTACGCAGGCACCGAATTCGGCTGCACCGATTGCGTCGCCGCCGACGGTTGCCCGCCGGGCTTCACGCCCCCTGGCATCGCCGGACCCTGGCCGCGCAGCGAATATCTCTGCGACGGCGGAGACCGCTTGCCCTCGGTCAAAGTCGGCAACGACTGGACCGTCTACGGTCTCGACGGCGAGGACACCATCGTTCACTACGACACCATCGGCGGCGGCACGCAGGTCGAAGCCGCCAACAAAGTCTGCATCTACGCACCGCGCTTCGGCGCGGTCCGGCATGTGACCAACTTCGAGCAATTCGCCAGCATCGAACAGCCCGGCCGCGTCCACCTGCCGCTCGAAGCCGGCTCCGCGGTCGAGCTGATTCCGCCCAGCACCACGCTGCAACAAGACGTCCCCGTCGCCGACGTAGCGATCAAGCAGATGACCACGCTCCGCGAGCAAAATCCGATCGCCATCGCCATTCGCGATATCAAGGCCTCGGAATTCGCCAAGGGCTTCCTGGCTTTCGAGGACTTCCAGATCATCCGCTGGGGCGAGTTCGACAACACCGAAAAGGCCCGCCTCGCCGAACGCGTCGATGCCGCCGTTGCCTGGACCGCCGACGTTGCCGTGCAAGTCGTCATCGACGGACACGAAGCCCAAGTCGTCAACGGCGATCAAAAGGCCCAAGCCACGTTCCAAGTCGACGCCCCCGCCAACGGCAAGCTCCGCGTCGTCAAGGTCGCGTCGGTTTGCGACGCCAAGCCCGGCGAGACGGTCGACTTCACCATCCGCTTCGACAACGTCGGCGAATCCGACATCGGTAACGTCACGGTCGTCGACAACCTCGTCACGCGCCTCGAGTTCGTCCCCGGCAGCAACCAATCGAATCTCGCCGCCGACTTCTTCACCACGCCCAACGAACTCGGCTCGCTCGTCGTCCGCTGGGAAATCAAAGAACCCATCAAGCCCGGCCAAGGCGGCATCGTCCGCTTCAAGTGCAAGGTGCGATAACACGGAGATGGATTCTGACTTGCGGACGTGGCGCTTCGAGCACCGAACTTCGATCGCCGCCGATTACCGCCACTTGTTATCGTCGGCGAACGGGTGCGAAAAGCCAGGCAGCTTCGGCTTCGGCAATGCCTTCAGCGCCTGCTCCGCGAGCCGCAAGTCTTCGTACGTCGTGATCTTGATGTTGACCGGCGACCCAGGCACGACGGAAACGCTTCGTCCCAGCCGCTCGACGAGTTGCGCTTCGTCGGTCGCAGCGAACGTGCCCCGCTTGGCGTAAGCTTCGAGCAGCAGCGCGCGCTCGAACACCTGTGGCGTTTGCGCCTCCCAAAGATGCTCGCGAGACACCGTCTCTTCGATCTGGCGTTTCGGCCCCACACGCTTCAGCGTACCGCTCACCGGCAGCGCCAAGATGGCCGCGCCCATTTTCTTGGCCTCGTCGAATACGCGCGAAATCCAGTCGTTCGCCAGACAGGGCCGAACCGCGTCGTGAACGGCGATGTGGGTCACGTCGCTCTTCACGCGGGCCAGCGCCCGTTCGACCGACTCAGCCCGCTCCGCGCCCCCTTCGACGACGTCGACGCCAAGAATCGCCGCGTTCGACGCAAACTTGAAATTGAAGTACTCGCGATCCTCCGGCGAAATCACCAGGATCAACTGCTTCACGTCGTCGCGAGCCAAGAACTTTTCGGTCGCATACATCCACACCGGACGATTGGCCAACGGCGCGAACGGCTTCTTGTAATTCTTGTCGCCAAAACGGCTGCTCTTGCCAGCCGCCGGCATGATCACGGCGAAAGTTGCCACGGGAGAGCCAGGGGTCGAGGGTCGATGGGCGTACTTGAAGTGCCTGTCGACCATTGTCCGCGCGATAGCGCCCGGAGACAACTCGGCACGGCGCGGAATAATCCCGCTCCCCTGCCATTCTCGGCAAGCTACCGCGAACCCGTGCCCGTATGGGGCTGGTCGTGCCGAACGGTGGCGTCGCGATGCTTCGTGTGCGGCAGGACCGGCCGAACGTTGTTTGCCGGCATCGGCAACACATCCGCCGCCTCGCCCTCGTCCGCCGGCGTATCCATCGCGGAGGCGGATGCGGCCTCGCGCGCCGCCTGCTTGCGAGACTGTCGCCGGATGCTCCACGTGAAGATCGCCCCCAGCGGACTGGCCAGAATCGCCGGCAACAACGTCAGGTTGCCAATCGTCGAGGCGGTAAGCAGCGTAATCATCATCCAGCCGAACCGCTGCGTCGGCATGAAGTGCGACAGCGCGAACACCGACAGCCCCAGACCGATCACGCCCCAGCTTTGATAGATCGGCTGCGCGCAGTGTCCGTAAGCCGCCATGATCGCCTCGCGGCGCGTACCGCCCTCGCGTATCTTGTCGCGGAACTTGAGCATGTAGTGGACGACGTCATCGACCGTGACGCCGAGCGCCACGGCCGGCGCCATCACTGACCCCGTGTCGACGACGATGCCCATGATGCCCATCACGCCGAACACGACGAGCGCCGGAAACGCGCTGGGAATCATCAGCAAAAAGCCGGCCGACCAATCCCGCACCACGATCATCATCACGATCGCGATCAAGATCCAATCGCCAACGAAGCCGATCTGCAGGCCGTCCATCAAGGACCGCTGCGCCTTATAGACCAGCGGCACCAACCCCGTGTAGGTGACTTTGACGCTCGGCTGCAACGCGCCTGCCAACAGGGCATTGCCTTCGCCGCCACCGTCTTCGTCGTCACCACCGTTCGCAGCCACCGGCGCGACGTTCTCCTTCGGCGTCAGCCAGCCCGTCGCTTCGAGCAATTGTCGCTGCACGTTTGCCGCCGTTTCGCGGGCGTTGACCTGCTGTACGACCGGCTCGACCTTGAGCCGAATATCCTCGACGAACGCGCCGTAATCCATATCCTTGAGCGCCTGCACGCGGGCGCTCACGCGCCACAGCTCTTCGCCCGCGTCATCGCCGTGGCCGTCGGTCAAATAGCCGGAGCCGAGCAATTCTTCACGGCCGCGCTCCAAACGGCGCTTCCAGCTAATCCGCTCGGCGGAATAGCCGGTCCCGCGGGGAAGTTCCGGCACGAACGTCGCCGGCGACATCGCGCTCCCTACCTCGTCGAGCGTTTCGACCTGTTTATGCACCCGCTCGATCAATTCCATTCGTTCGAGCATGTTCAGCCCGCACTCGGGCGAGAACCGCACGACGACTTCCATCGGCACGAGCGGTCCGAGGTGCTCTTCCAGCCACGCATAGTCGCGGCGAATTTTCGAGTCGGCCGAGAAAAACCGCATCAGGTTGATCGACGTTTCGCACTTCGTCACGCCCCAGCCGCAAATCACCATCACGACCGTCATGCCGCCCAGCCACAGCAGGTTATGCGAGATGATGCTGTGGCCGACCTTGCCCCAGGGGAGCAACTCGATCGGATTGACCCACGAATCGCGCTGCGGACGTTGATCGACGACGCGCTCGGGCGGCGCTGTGCCGCGGCCGGTCAATTTGCGATAGAGGTAACGAAACGGCCGCGAGAACTGCGTGGGGAAGAACAGCAAAAATTCCTTGAAGCTGCTCGACCGCGTCACCGGCCACATTTCGAGCATGCACGGCATCACGATCAACAACGGGAACAGCGTAGCCGCAACGCCCACCGCCGAATACAAGCCGAACATCTTGATCGGCACCAACTCGCTGATATACAGCGACAGCAGGCCGACGGTCGTCGTCCCCGTGGCCAGGCAGAGCGGTAACAGCGCATGCCGCACGCCGAAGGCCGGCGCGCCCGCCACGCCGTGCTCCAGCACGCCCTCGCGATAGTAATTCGCCAAATGGATCGCGCCCGAGGTGGCCGCCACGTAGACCAGCGACGGCATGGTGAGCAGAATCGCGTTCATCGTGCCGCCGGTGTAATACACCAGCGCCAACG
>JAJDEG010000416.1 GCA_029259895.1 Planctomycetota bacterium | reverse complement strand
CAAGAAAGCCAACGAGTGGCTGAACAAGCTCGAGTTTTGGGCCGAAGAGGCCCGGCAACGATTTGAGCTGGCCACAATGCGCAACTTGGGGGCCAGAAAGGCCAAGGAACTTATCGCCGATAACGGTACGCCAGCGCGACCAGATTGATCGTATCCAGATGAATTTATGTTCAAAAATCGATGGGAACGCACATTCTTCTAGTCGAGATACTAAATGCCGTCGCCGCCGGTTGTCCGTCGACGCCGAAGTCACAGGTCGTGGAAGGCGAGTCTCACGACCTCGAACTTGCAAACTCGCTAACGCGGCGGCCGAGTAAGCCGAATATTCTAGCGCGGAATCGCACGGCTGTGTCCGTATCGCGCTATCCGCCGTTCCACGAGCCTATTACGATGCGTTGAGTTCTTTCGCACCGCGTAGGCCCGACGCCTCAATTCGCAATCCGCGCGGGACGGCTGGCTGCCCTTCATGACTTCAGCCCGACCAGATTTCGCCGATGCTTCCTCTCGCGCCGCACTGGCGCGGAAACGAGCCGCAGGCCACACGCTGCCGCGTTCGTTTTACGTTGACCCGGCCGTGCATGGCGTCGACGTCGAGCGGATATTTTCGCGCCACTGGATCATCGCTGGCCACGTTGCGTCGATTCCCCGACAGGGCGATTATTTTCTCTACGACATCGGCTACGAGTCGATTGTCGTCGCGCGGGGCGAGAACGACGCCGTCCATGCTCTGGCGAACGTCTGCCGCCACCGCGGCTCGCGCGTGTGCGTTGAGGAATACGGTCACAGCCGCCAGTTCGTTTGCCCGCTGCACGGTTGGGCATACGACGTCGATGGTCGATTGCAAAGTGCTCCAAACATGCCGGAGGATTTCGACCTTTCGTCCCACGGATTGCCGACGGCCAGAATTGAAGTCGTCGACGGAGTCATTTTCGTCTGCTTGGACGATGGCGGCGATTTCTCGCCCGTTCGTCGCGATATTCTCGAGTACCTCGCTCCGTACGACTTGGTCGACGCGCGGATCGCCTACCATCGTCGATATCTCTGCCCGGCAAATTGGAAACTCGTCGCCGAGATTTTTTTGGAACTGCAAACGACCGGCGCTGCATTCGCGGAGATGCGGCAGGTGATGGCGCGAGCGGAAGCCGCGGCCCAGCGCGACGGAGAAACGACTCGACGATATGCGGAATTCGCGGCCGCGTGGCGAGCGACCGCCAGATTGCCGCACGAGCGGCCGACGCGGCGCGGCGATGCACCAGCGATCGACTACGCGTGCCGCCGCGAGCCGATCGCGCCGAACTTCGTCACGCAGAGCGAAGATGGCCGCGCCGTCGCTCCGCTATTGGGATCGCAAAGCGAGTCCGACGGCGGTGTCACGGTAATTCGCCTGCTGGCCGGGTGGATCGTCGCGTGCAGCGACTACGCCGCGATCGTGCGTTTCACGCCGATCGA
The DNA here is from genome assembly GCA_029259895.1 of Planctomycetota bacterium. Taxonomy (GTDB): domain Bacteria; phylum Planctomycetota; class Planctomycetia; order Pirellulales; family PLA5; genus PLA5. Next base: position 4,086 of record JAJDEG010000416.1, on the reverse strand, counting down.
GGCGCAAGTGACGGAAATGGACGTGACGTGGCTCGTTCGTTCGTCGGCCGTCGAAGGCGCAAATTACGATGCCGCGCGGCTGTCGTGGCTGTGGCGCGCGAACGTCGAGCGGACGCTCAAGCTGGCCAGCGACAACCAACTCGGCGTCAATGCCCGGCGGTATCGCAGCGGACCGTATGCGCCCGACGAAGCGGCGCTCGATGCCTGGGTCACGTGGTATCTTGGTCGCTTCGTCTGACGTCACTCAGTCGAACTTGCCGTACTTGCCTGCCGTTCGACAAAGCCGCCATGCGCGAGATCACGAGTGAAAACGCGGCCGATTATCTGCGGGCCAGCGGCCGCGTCGCCGCGGGCGCATCGATTGAAGTGCGCGAGTTGACCGGCGGCGTTTCGAACGTCGTGCTGTACGTTCGGCAATCGGACCGTTCCGGTGGCGACGACGGCGGTGCGGTGAGCGCTGGTGAGGAGGACGCCGGCGAGGTTCGCTTCGTGCTCAAGCAGGCTCGGCCGAAGCTACGCGTCGCGGAACCCTGGTTCTGCAATGTCGAGCGCAATTGGCGCGAATTGGCCGTGCTGCGGGCGTGCGAGGCCATCCTCGCGCGCGTTTCGACGAACCACGCCGTCGACCGTGTTGACCGCGCGAAGAATGTATCGAAGCACCTGGTCGCCACGACTCCGGCCGTGCTATGGGAGGACCGCGAGAATTACGCATTCGCCATGTCCGCCGCGCCGGCGGATCACGTCGTATGGAAGCAGCGCCTGCTGTCCGCGCCGGACAATTCTCGATTCGCCAGAAGCAATCTGCCCATCGCCGAAGCGTGCGGCCGGCTGCTCGGCCGTTTGCACGGGGCGTCGTGGAACGACGCGACGCTACGCGACGAGCTTGGCGACACCTCACTTTTCGACGCCCTGCGGGTCGATCCCTATTACCGCCGAGTCGCGTCGGCCCACGCAGACTTGCGGCCACACATCGCTCGACTTATCGAGTCGCTTCCTCAAAACGCGCTGGCACTCGTCCACGCCGATTTCAGTCCCAAAAACCTCCTCGTTTCCGACTGCGGCGACGAGATGCAACTGATGATGGTCGACTTCGAGACGGGCCACTTCGGCGATCCCGCATTCGATCTGGGATTCTTCCTCAGTCACCTGACGCTCAAGGCGTTCTACCACGCGCCGCGACACGAACCGTTGCTGGCGCTGGCCGACGCGTTTTGGGCGGCGTACGCGAAGAAGCTGCAAGACAGCGTGGAAGTGAGCCGCGACACGAGCTCAGTTCAATTGCTGACCGCTCGCGCAGTGCAGCACCTCGCCGGTTGCCTATTGGCGCGCATCGACGGCAAGAGCCCCGTCGAATACCTTGTGGAACCGGCGCGACGCGACGCCGCACGCGACTTTGGCCGGGCGCTGCTCGTCGACGCAACTAGCTCGCGAGCGAGTGAGTCGTGGTTGTCGGTGAGCGAGCGATTGCGGCCAGTGCTCGATGCGATTTGACGAGTCGCCGTGCATCGATTCTGTTCACCATGTTCGGTTTTCCAAGTTCGATGAGAACACTTTCGGCAGGACGGGTTATTCGATGGCGACAATCGCCGAATTGCGTGGGCGCGAGGTGCTCGATAGCCGCGGGTGGCCGACGGTGGAAGTCGATCTACGTTGCCACGACGGCGCGCTCGGTCGCGCGATCGTTCCCTCCGGCGCGAGTACGGGCGCGGCCGAGGCGCACGAGCTGCGCGACGGCGATGCGAAGCGGCACGATGGCCGCGGTGTGCTGCGGGCCGTGGCTCACGTCGACGGCGAAATTGCCGCGGCGCTACGCGGCATGGACGTCGCCGATCAAGCGGCCATCGACGGGCGGCTCATCGAACTCGACGGCACGCCAAACAAGTCTCGGTTAGGGGCGAACGCCGTGCTTGGCTCATCGTTGGCCGCCGCACATGCCGCCGCCGCTTCGCAATCGATTCCGCTTTGGCGGCACCTGCATCGCCTCGTCGAACGATCGTTCGCAGGCGTCGCGCCGGTGCCGAATCCCGCTCTGCCGATGCCGATGACGAACGCGATTTCGGGCGGTTTACACGCCGGCGGCAATCTCGATTTCCAAGATGTGCTCGTGATGCCGGTCGGCGCGACGTCGCTTGCGGAAGCGTTGGAATGGATCGCCCGCACGTATCGCCGGCTGGGCGAGTTGCTTTCCGCCGCCGGTTTTGAAGGCCGCCTGGTTGGCGACGAAGGCGGCTTCGGACCGCGCCTAGACGGCAACGAGCAGGCGATTGAATTCGTCGTTCGCGCAATCGAAGCGGCGGGGCTGTCGCCCGGCGACGACGTGACGATCGCGCTCGACGTCGCGGCGACCCACTTCTTCGATGGCCATCGATATAACATTCGCCGCGGTGGCCAACGAGAATCGCTTGCGAGCGGCGACATGATCGACTTCATCGACCGAATCGCCAAGCGATTCCCGATCGCAAGCATCGAAGATCCGCTCGCCGAGGAAGACTGGCCCGCCTGGACCGGGCTTACGGCGAAGTTGGGCGAGAAGCTGCAGATCGTCGGCGACGATCTGATTGCCACGAATCCCAAGCGATTGCAGCGAGCCATCGACGAACGGGCGGCCAACGCGGCGCTTATCAAGCTCAATCAGATCGGCACGCTCAGCGAGACTCTCGACGCGATCCGACTGGCGCGGTCGGCCGGGTTTCGCTGCGTCGTGTCGGCGCGCAGCGGCGAAACGGAGGACACGACGATTGCCGATCTGGCCGTGGCGACGGCCGCCGATCAGATCAAGATCGGCTCGATCGTCCGCGGCGAGCGCCTGGCGAAGTACAACCGCCTGTTGCGAATCGCCGAAGAGTTGAACTGACAGCGGAGTTGGACTGACGGCAGAGAACGTTGAGGACGCACACAGCAAAGCGCCGCGAGAACGCGCGTTACGCCTTCGCCGCCAGTCGCACGATGCGCACTTGCCGGTCGTGATGCGCCGTGGCGATTTGCATGCCGTCGCCGCTGAGGTGCATGTCGAGCGCCGTGTTGGGAAGCGAAAAACGATGGAATTCGTTGGCCGCATCGAGTTTCCAGAACAGTACGTGGCCACCGCCCGAGCCGCCGCAGCCGCCGACGAGGTAACCGTCCTTGTGATATTGGGCGTTCCAAGCGATGCCCTTGAGCTCGCCGGCCGCCGTGTGCGACTGGACTTTCTTGGCCGATTCCCACTCGAAGACGACGACGAGCGGCTCTTGCACCGCGCCGAACGGATTCGTGCCTTTGTACAACCCGGCGCAGGCGAGGTGCTTACCGTCGGGACTCAGCGCGATCGAACGCACACCGCCATACTCCGCTGCTTGACCTGGATTGGGCGTGTACAAGTCTTTGGCGTCGAACTCGCGGACCAGCTTGCCGGTGGCGGTCTCCCACTGCTTGACCACGCCGCGCAAGTCGCCGGAGAGCAGCCACTCGCCGCTGGGATGAAACAGCACGCTATACACGTGGCGGTCGTGGCCGGTGAACGTGCTCACAAGCGAGCCGTCTTCGGCGTTCCACAGTTTGACGAGATGGTCGTTGCCGCCGGTGGCGATCCGCTTGCCGTCGGGGCTTACCGAAAGCGAACGTAGCCAGCCGGCATGGGCATCGACCGTCCGCGCGGCCGCGGGTGCTTCCGCCGCCGTGGGCCACCAGACGAGTCGGCCGTCGTATCCGCCGGTGTACGTAACGCTCGCGTCCGGCGAGAACCCGATCGCGCGGACCCAACTGTCGTGCGCCTCAAGCGCAACCTTGTTGCCATTGGCAACGTCGAATCGTTGAATGGTGTTGTCCTGAGCGGCCGCGAAAACGTAGCGGGCAAGCGGATCGAAGCGGCAGGCCACGAAAGGACTATCGTGCTTCCACGCGGCGGCGACGTGCGCTTGCTTGGGATCGGCGGGAGTGGGGTCGGCGAAGGCGGGCATCGCGCAAACCTCCTTGGGATTCGGGGCTCGCGAAGGCGGGATGCCGTCCAGCATAGGCCGACATGGGTGGCTCGTCCAGCGGCGACGCTCGGATGGCGGCGGTCATCGGTGTAACAAACGCCGAAAGATTTCGCTTACTTAAAGGAGAAGA
>JAJDEG010000415.1 GCA_029259895.1 Planctomycetota bacterium | reverse complement strand
ATCGCCGCGGCCGACGTGCCGACGGTGACGCGGAATGAACCGAGTGCGTTCGTGGTGTCGCGTTCGATATTCGTGATCATGGCTCTACCTATGCGGGGTTCTCGCGGTACTTGACGCTCACCTGCAAACCTTGGCCCTGTGTGCCGGTGGTTCCGGAGACGGCAACGGTGACCTTGATCTGGTCGGCCCGTGCGCCGGTGGTTGTCGTGGGCGTGACGAACTGCAACTGGCGATCGGCGACGCCGCTGTCGACGGTGACGGGTGTGCCGCCGGGGAGAATCGACGTGAACGCGCTCGACTGGTTGCCCTTAAGAACATCGACCGTGAACTTACGCGGATCGCCGCCGGAACCGTCGGGTTTGGTTTCACAGACAATCGCCACTTCGACGGCCGTGGCATCGGCGAAGAGTGACCCGATCACACGCGATTCGGCGGCCACCGAAGTGCCCGACACCTGCTCGTAGCGCAGAATCTGCTCGTGGACGACCGAATCGGCCTTCCGCCGTCCATTGGCGTCGAATTTGTCTTCGCCGTGCTTGCCGCCCCGCGCGGTGAGCGTGGCGGCGTTCATGTCGCCTTGCAGGACGATGCTGCCTTCGAGTTGGCCCATGAATCTTGTCCTTATATATAGGCGCTATCCAAGGAACGGGACGCCGAGCGGCCCTTCCTGGCGGATGCGGAACTCGATCGTCCGCGGGTCTTGGCCGGCGTCGAGCAGACCGCCGGCCCCGTCGAGGAGGCTTTCTTCGCTGTACGGCTCTTTCGTGTCGGGATCGACGATCGTGACCAGCTTGCCGTTTTTGATTTGTTTGAAGCCGGCGTCGATGACTTCGACGCGGGCCCAATCGCGGTCGGGATGTGTCCAGACTTCGTAGGTGTTTTTGTAGTAGCGGGTGCGGACGCCGGTTTCTTTATTGACGTGCTCGGCGCTTTGGTAGCTCACGCTGGCGAGCAAACGCCGACCGTCGGCCATGCCCTGCTTCGACGTGTTGGCCGGGTTGCGCTCGCTTACCGTTACGCGATCAACCTGGATTGTGACGGGAATGGGAATGAGGTTGCGAAACGGCTGTTTCGCCGAATTGACGAACAACATGCCGTCCAGGTCGCGGACGCGGTATTCTTCGACGGTTTGCCCGCCGCCGGAGAATTCGGGGCCGAACGGATTCTCTGGCGAATTCTGCTGCGACTGCTGCATGAAGTCGTCGAAGCTATCGGGCGGCGTTTCGACCTTGGGGATTTCATAGCGGGCCGATACGTCCCAAATCTCGATATCGTCGCGGCACGAAGGGCGAACTTCGACGCACTTGAGACCGCCCAGCGACGGATACGTGAAACCGATCTGCACGGTCGGTTCGAGCGCCGCAAAGACTTCGTCGGCCTCGGATGCCACGATCGCGCCGCTCGACTCCTGCCAGACGGTCCATCCGCGCTCGAAGACGACGTTGTCGGCCGACTTCGTGGCGTCGCGGCGGAACTGTTCGCGGATGACGAAGGACATGGTCTACGTGATGTTGGCCACGGCCAGCGTGGCGGTGTTGCGGAGGTTGCGGTCGATGTCTTCCAGCGCCCGCGTGGCTTTGCGCTGCTCGGCCAATTGGTCGCGCTGGAGACGATCCTGCTGATCGCGGCCCGCTTCGTGGCGAAGAATCGCTTCGGCCGCTTCGCGCGTGCCGAGCAACATCGCTTCGGGGATCTGGTCACCGGAGCGGACCATCACGTCGGCGGCGGCACCGAGTTTGTCGGCAATGGCGTCGAGTTCGGCGGGCACGGCCAGCGCCGGCCTGGCGGGGGCTGCGGCCGCCGACGGCGCATTGGCACGGGCCGCCGCGGCGCGGCCGACCGATTCGGCGAGCCTCGCCCGGGCGCGCTCCAGGGCTTGCTCGGCCGCGCGAATTTCCTCGGCCGTGCCACGTGCGCGAGCCTGGGCGGCCTCGGTCAGGGCTCGCTCGATGTCGGCGGTGGCCTTGGCCGCGTCAAAGTCGTCGCGGAGACCGTTCAACTCCGCCTGCCGATTGCGCTCGAGCTGCGCCTTAGCGGCTTCGGCCTCGGCGTCGCTGATGACGCCCAACAAGGCCAGCGCATCGGCGGCGGCATTCTCAAAAAATCCCTGAATCGAAGAGCCGACTTGGGCTGTGATGTTGACCAGCGCCGATACGACCTCGGCCCAGATACGATGGATCGTCGCCCCCAGTTCCTGCCAGGTGCCGATGAGCAGGTCACGGGTCGTCGTCCAAGCGCCCATCAGGGCGTTGAGCCCGGTCTGCCAAGCGACGTTCAATCCGGCCAGCGCCACCTCGCCGGCCAGTTGCAAGTCGCCGGCCGCCAAGGCGTCGACAACGCCTTGGAATGTAGAAAGTGCGTCGGCCTTGAACGCCTCCAAGCGCTGGCCGATCGACGCCAGCGTCGCCTGCCCCGCATCGCTATAGACGAGCCATGCGCCGACGCCGCCGACCAGCGCGCCGGTAACGATGCCGATGGGCGAGAGAATTGCGCCCAGCACGGCCGCCACTGCCGAAACCGCCGTGGCAACAATGCCGAATCCTACGGCGGCCAGCTTGGCGGCCAATCCAAGGCCGACCAGGGCCGAACCGACGGCCACCAGACCAACCGCGCCGGCGGCGACGGCCACGACCAAACCGGAATTTTCCGCGGCGAATTGGCCGGCGAAACGAGCCGCCTCCCGGAACATGCCAACGAGCGGCGTGACAACCGGCAACAACGCACCGCCAACAACTTCCGCCGTATCGATCAGCGACGCCTTGAGAGCCTTCATCTGGTTGGCGAAGCCGCCGGCCGTACGCAGGGCGTCCCCCTGCGCGGCGGTCGTGCCGCGCATGATGAGATTCAGCCTTGCCAGCACTTTCTGTTGGTCGGTGGCGGTCTTGGGATCGATGTTGTCGTTAAGCAATTCCTGTTTGACCGCCGCCTCGCTCACCAGCACGCCGTATTTCTTCATCGTCTCGCCCGAGCCGGTGAGGGCGGCCTGCAGATCGCGCATCACGTCGGCGTCCGCCATGTTGTTAAAACTGCCCAAATCGACGGCCAGCTGCGTCACTTGTTTCGACAATTCCTCCGCTGCACGGGGATCAAAGCCCAGCGGAACAAACAGGTCTTGCGCCCCGGCCAGGAACGAGGCGACCGCGGTCTTGCCACGGCCGACTTGCTCGGCGAATTCGTCGCCCCAGGCCCGTACCGCGGCGGCGTTTTCGCCGAACACGACGCCGAACTTGCTGGCCACTTCCTCGGCGTCCGATGCGGCCTTGATCGCAAACGTAAACGGCGTCGCCAAGCCGGCCCCCAGGGCGGCGATCCGCGCGCCGATCTGCGTCACCGCCGCCCCAAAGGCGTTGAGCTTGGCCTGTGCCCGCCGCAGACCGCGGACGAGCTTCGTGTCGTCGGCGAAAAGCTCGACGAACGCACGGCCGGCACGGATGGCGTTACTGCTCGCGGGCATCGGTATCGTCTTTGCCAGTTAGATCGGGCTCACTCGGCGGCAAAAACGCACGCAATGCGTCGATGCCCACCTCAACATTCCTGGACTCGGCAAACGGGTAAAAGTCGCTCGGCTTGTAGGGCTTGGATTTCTTGGGGTTCCGGTGGCAGTTGGCCAGCAATGCCATCAGGCTGGCCGTCCGCTGCCAATCGGCTTTGAGGGTGTCTGTCTCGTGCTCGACCTTCGCCTCGTACATCGCCAGCAGACGTCGTAGCGTAAACGGGCGAGGATCAACGCCGACTACGCCGGCGCAGCGGGCGATGGCGCGGTCGATGTCCCCGTTCGCAAGGGGAGGACGCCGTCGATCGCACTGTCGATAATCTGGTCCAGTTCGTCGTCGCTCGGCTGATTGGCCTCGATCCGATCCGTGATCTTCCTCCGCGCGCGATGCATCGGCTCGCGGAGGCGCTTGGGGAAAAAATCGCACAGCGCCTCCGACAGCGCTGCGATGGCGGTTTGGATTACGTCGCCGTCGAAGCGGCGGGCGAACGTATCGGCGTCGAGGTTCCGCTCGGCGACCTGCTCGTCGCTGGCCGCGTATAGGACGGCAACCAGCTGGGCGGGATCGCGGGCCAGTCGCATCAAGTCGGTCATGCCGGCGTCGTCCTGCACGAAGGCATCGTTGAGGTTGACGCCGGCATCGCGCTTAATGCGGTCAACGTGAAAGACGGTCAAGTCGATCCGCCATTCGTCGCCCGTTCTGTCGGTATAGGTCGCCATAGCGAAGTCACAGGAGGATGGTGTGCGAAAAAAATGCCTTGGTTACGGGACCGTGTACCAACTTGGAGCGTTGGCGGCGTAGGTCGGCTTGATCGAAACGTCGACCGTGACGGCCTCTTCGAGGTTCTGCGTCATCGAGAAGTTCGTGACCATGCACGTGGC
>JAJDEG010000414.1 GCA_029259895.1 Planctomycetota bacterium | reverse complement strand
TTTCTAGTGGCGGCGGCGTCGGCCGGTTCGTCGATGGCCGCGGGCGTGGTGTGGACTATTTCTTTGAGCGCCCGATCTGCGACCGCTTGGCGTCGCCGAACGAGGAGGGCCTCGTTGTAAGCGACGCGGAACAGCCAAGCTTTGCGGGTTTCTTCGCGGGCGGTGTGTCCTCGTTCGATGGCCTTGACCAGGGCGGCTTGGATGGCGTCGGCGGCCAGTTGGGGGTCGCGGACGACGCCAAGCAAAAACCGCCGTAATTCGTCGTTGTGCTGCTCGTAAAGCTGCTGGATCGTTTCACTGTCGAGTAGTTCACCGCCGAGTCGTTCACTGTCGGGGCGTTCACTATCGGGGAGAACAGAATTGTCGGCGGGGGCGGAATCGGGACCGCCGGAAGCGGCTGCCCTATCGTCGGAGCGTTGCGGCTGGTCGTCTGCCCCTGGCTTCACCGCGGCGGCTCCTCGCCGGCGGCCGGTTCGTGCGGAACCGATGCGGGCGTATTGATTTGATGCGCGAAGGCGGAAGATTATTTTCCCGATTCTGACGTCGGCTGCTGACGTTGGCCGTCGATTTTCCAGGCTAGCCGCCGTGGGGCGTGGCGGCAATCGCCATGTTGGCGGCGGACGGCGGCAGCGAGTTTGGCGGGTGCCGAGGTGCGGAAACGCAGGGGAATCGGCGATTATCCTGCCGCGAGCCGCGTCGCGCGCGATTGGGAAAGTGGTGCCGGGAAGATTCGCAGAAGTTTGTTGTAGAAAACAGGCCAGCGTTTGTGGTATGAGTGACGAATTGCCGCTGTTGCGCGCTTTGGACACGGCCGGCGGTCGGCTGCCGAGGTTGCGGCCGATGGCCAGTTTTCGCGCGGACGAAGCGCCGCGCGGCGACGGGAATGACGGAATTATTGAACGCAAACCGTGGGGCCCCCCAGGAGTTTGTTCAATAAAGCGACGATTCGCGGCGGCGGAAGCCTAAGTGTCGCTGCCCCCGAGGCGCGAGCCGTGCCGTTCAACTTGCCGATTTTGGATTTAGTTGCGACGAGTTAGAATCGCGTGGACCATCGGTAAGCCACTATTGCCCCCTGACGCTGAAAATACGGGAGTAGATCATGCGAATCGCGGCCCTGTCCTTGGCAATATTCTGGAGTTCCACTTTGGCGGCGGCCGAACCGACGCTGGAGGACAAGAGCGTCTTGGACGGGAAAGTGACCGTGCCGATCCCGAAGGGGTTCAAGGTGATGAGCAAGGAACTCATCAAGAAGAAGTACCCTGCGGGAAATGCACCGAAGTTGATCTACACGAACGAACGGGGCACGGTCAACATTGCGATCAATCATCTCGAAAACCGCGTTGCGCCGGAACAGTTGCCGCAAGCCTTGGAGGCCACCGTGCAAGTGTTCAACAGGTTGCATCCGCAGGCGCAGTGGTTTCGCAAGGAGATGACGAAGATCAACGACCGCGATTTCTTCGTACTCGACTTGCGGACGAAGGCCGTGGACACGGACATACGCAATATCATGTGCGGCACGTCCTTAGACGGTCGTATGCTGATGGTGACCTTCAATTGCACGAAGGAGCTTGAAGGCACCTGGCTAGAGGCGGGGAAAAAAGCGATCGAAGGGATCAAGGTCAAGTAGACCCGCTCGACGTGGCGTTGCGCCGCGCGTCTGTTTGCCAATCTCGATATCGAGGTTTGTGGGAGTCGCGAACGATCGCTGGCGATGCCGAATTGCAGCACCGTCTGCTAAGGGATGCGCCTCGCACATTTCTGATCCCCGCCACAATCCTGAACTAGTCTCACCAACCGTGCGAATGGAAGTTTCGTGGAAGCGCCTGAACCCGATCTTGGCCGAGCCTTGGACTTGGTGATGGAACTGATGGCCGTGCCGGGGGCGAGTTGCCGTGAGGCGGCGATCGCGAACCTCGTGCGAGAGAAACTCGTTGCGGCTGGCGTGCCGGTTGCGGCGATTTCGTTCGACGACGCCCATAAGCGTTCGCCGGCCGGGGGCGAGGTGGGGAATCTGATCGTCAAGCTGCCGGGGACCGTGCGCGGGCCGCGGCGGATGTTGATGGCGCATCTCGACACCGTGCCGCTGTGCGTCGGTTGCGTGCCGGAGCGGCGCGGGAAGTATATCGAGGCGGCCAGTCCGGACACGGGACTGGGGGCCGATAATCGCTCGGGCGTGGCGGTGGTGCTCACAGCCATGCAGGAAATCTACGAGCGCGGGTTGCCGCACCCGCCGCTAACGTTGTTGTTCACCGTGCAGGAAGAGTTGGGGCTGTTCGGTTCGCGGTTCGTGAGAACGAGCAAGCTGGGTCGGCCGGCGATGGCTTGGAACTGGGACGGACGCGGGCCGCAGCGGATCACGCTGGCGGCGACGGGGGGCGAGACGATCGACATCCGCGTGCATGGAATCGCCAGTCACGCCGGCGGAGCGCCGGAGCGGGGAGCGAGCGCGATCGCCATCGCGGCGCGGGCGATCGACGATCTCGTCACGCGCGGCTGGCACGGCGACATCGAGCGCGGTCGTCGTCATGGCACGTGCAACCTGGGGATCATTCGCGGCGGCGACGCGACGAACGTGGTGACCGATCTAGTCGAGATCAAGGGAGAGTGCCGCAGCTACGACCGGCGGCTTCGCGAGCGGATCGTCAAGGAAATCGACGGCGCGTTTCGACGAGCGGCGGCCTCGATTCGCAACGACAAAGGCGAACGCGGCCGCGCGGAAGTGGTTGCCGAGACGGAGTACGAGTCGTTCAAGATCGACGCCAAGGAGCCGTGCGTCCGCGTGGCCGAGGCGGCGATTCGGTCGCTCGACATGGAGCCGGAGCTACTGACAACGAACAGCGCGCTGGACGCCAATTGGATCAACTTCCACGGTATCGCGACGGCCACGCTGGGTGCGGGGCAGGTGCTGGGGCATACGCGGGAGGAGTGCTTGGATATTGGGCAATTCGAGATGGGTTGCCGCGTGGGACTGCGGCTGGCGACGGGGTGACGTTCGGCGTGACGTTTTTTAACCACGGAGGACACGGAGGGGGGAGCACGGAGGAGCGGGGAGAGATTGCTAGGGGGAATTGAACCGCAGAGGCGCGAAGACGCGGAGAAATGCGGGAGATAGGAGACAGGAGACCGTTGGCGGCTGGCGAGACTAGGCGGCAAGGCGCGCCGCGCCGAGTTTGCTCTCCTGTCTCCTGACTCCTATCTCCTAAATCCCCGCATGCATCCCCTGTTAGCACGAAGAACCGGGCTAGGCCCGAATTGCGGCGTGGGGTAATCTCATCGCCGCGGTTTTCTCGATCCCGTCGCGTCGGAACCGTCTTATCCGAATAGTGTCGATGCGGCGGCGCGGTGCCGTTCATTCTCCTTTCTTTGAAGCGAATTCACCCATATGAAGACGAACGGCTCGGCCGTCGGTCGGTTTGGGACGTTCGGCGGGGTGTTTACGCCCTGCACGCTGACCATCCTCGGCGTGATCATGTTTCTGCGGTTCGGCCACGTGGTCGGGCAGGCGGGCATCTATCAGGCGATCGCCATCGTGGCGGCGGCGCAGGTGATCTCGCTGCTCACCGGGTTGTCGCTGTCGGCAATCGCCACGAACACGCGCGTCAAGGGAGGCGGGGCGTATTTCGTCATCAGCCGCAGCTTGGGCATGGAGTTCGGCGGCGCGATCGGCGTGGTGTTCTTCTTCGCCCAAGCGGTGTCGGTGGCGATGTACGTGATCGGGTTTTCCGAGGCGCTGCTGGGAACGGTGTCGATCGCGGGGGCGACGCTGACGACTGTGGCGAGCGTGGTGAACGTGGTCGTGTTCGCTTGCGTTTACATCGGGGCCGGTTGGACGATCAAGTTGCAGTACGGAATCTTGGCGATCCTGATCGCTGCGCTGGTCTCGTTTTATTGGGGCGCATTCGAATCGATCAATCCGGAGGTGGTGCAAGGCAATCTGGGTTCGAGTTACATGGAAGGGCACGACTTCTTCACGATGTTCGCGCTGTTCTTTCCGGCCGTGACCGGGATTATGGCGGGGGCGAACATGTCGGGCGATTTGGCCAATCCGGCGAAGTCGATTCCGCGGGGGACGCTGCTGGCCGTGGCCGTGACTGGGGCGGTCTACCTGAGCCAGGCGGTGCTGCTCGGCTGCGCGCGGTCGAGCGATACGCTGCTCAACGACAGCCTGGTGATGTGGGACGTGGCGCGGTGGCCCGTGTTGATCACGGCGGGCGTGTTCGCGGCGACGATTTCTTCGGCGCTGGGGAGCATGATGGGCGCGCCGCGAATCATGCAGGCGTTCGCCCGCGACGACGTTTTCGCGTGGCTCAAACCATTAGCGAAAGGCAGCGGAGCGAGCGGCGAACCGCGACGGGCGACCGTGCTGACGTTTGCGATCGCGCAGGCGGCGATCATGCTCGGCGACTTGAACGCCATCGCGCCGGTGATCACGATGGCGTTCATGATTACGTACGCCACGCTGAACCTCGCCACATTCTACGAGGCGATCACGAAGAACCCCAGTTATCGGCCGCGGTTTCGCTATTGCCACTGGTCGCTGTCGCTGTTGGGCGCGGTCGGCTGCGTGGCGGTGATGCTGCTGATCGATTGGCGGTGGGCGATCGTGTCGATGGCGGGCATGGCGTTGTTGCACTGGTATATCGGCCGCAAGGAGATCGAGTCGCAGTGGGGCGATCTGCAAGGCGGGCTGACGTTCGCGCGGACGCGGAAGAATCTGCTCAGGCTCGAAGAAGAGGCGTTTCACCCGAAGAATTGGCGACCGATCATTTTGGCGTTCAGCGGCAGCGGATGGAGTCGACCGCATCTGGCCGTGTATGGGCATTGGTTTACGACGGGGCACGGGCTGCTGTCGCTGGGATACGTGATTCAGGGGGATATCGACGATCGATTGGAGCGGCGGCGGAATCAACAGCGGATACTGCGCAACTTCATTGCGGAGGAAGGGCTGCAAGCTTTCCCGGCCGTGGTGGTGGCGCCGTTCGTGTCGGACGGGATGGAGTCGCTGGTGCAATGTCACGGTATTGGGATGCTGAGCGCGAATACGGTGCTGCTCGGTTGGCCGAACGATGCGGAGAAGGCCGAACCGTTTTTGGCGACATTAAGAACGGTGGCGGCCCTCGAGCGGAGCATCATCGCGGTGCGGTTCGCGGTCGAGCCGGAAGATCCTTGGCGCGTGCCGGCGGGGACGATCGACGTGTGGTGGCGCGGGCGGGAGAACGGCGACTTGATGTTGCTGCTGGCCCACCTGCTTACGCTCGACGACGAGTGGCGAAATCACACGATACGGCTGCTGCGCGTGATTCCTTCCGAAGCGGGCCGCGAGGACGTGCGGAAGCACCTGTTGGAACTGGCGGATGCGGCGCGGATTCGCGTCGAGCCGATCGTGATCGTGGCGGCGGATGCGATCGAGGCGATTCAGCGAACGTCGGACTCGGCGGCGCTAGTGTTTCTCGGATTCGACGTGCCGGAGGAGGGCCGCGAGAAGGAGTTCTTCGAGCACATGCAGCACGTGGCAGGGCGGCTGGAACGGGTGGTGTTCGTGGATAGTATTGGTGGGATGTCGCTGGAGATGTGAGGCGCGTTGCTTTGCGCGGCTGGCGGGCGGGGTTATCGTTTTTTCGGTTCGGCGGTCGATTCGGTTTTTGGTTCGGTGACGATGACTTCGATCAGGCCGACGTCGATGTACTGGCCGCCGCGGGTTTGTCGGCAGTGGACGGCGAGCGTGTTTTCGCCTTTGGTCAGCGCTGCTTGGCCTTTGGCGTCGAGTTCTAGTTCGGTGTATTCGCCCGTGTAGCCTTCGGTGCGAGCGACTTGCTTGCCGTTGATGTAGACCTCCGCGTCTTCGTCGTGATGGATGCGGAGCTGGATGCGGCTGGGGTCGGCCGAACTGGGAAGCTCGAACTTGCGGCGAAGCCAGATTTCCGGCGTGTCCCACGTGGTGCGGACCACCGTGCCAGGCGTCTCCTTGGTGCCGAAGCCGCCTTGGCCTTCTTTCCATTTGCTGGCGTCGAAGCCGGCCTTCATCCAATCGTCGGCAGGCTTGGCCGTCGTAAAACGCCACGTCTGCGGTTCGCGCTGGCTGGTGGCGACGACGGTCTTGACTTCGATCTTCGGCTGCGGGCCGTAGAGCTTTTTGTGCAGCGCGGCCATGCGGTCGACGTCGAACTTGACGACGGCCCGGTCGTAGGTCATCAGGCCGTTGACTTCGCCTTCGACGTCGGTGGTCTGCGTGTAGATCGCCGCGGCCAGCCCATTGCCGACGAGCGGGCGGAGCTTGCGGATGAGGCGTTCGTACTGGATCGCGAGTTCTTCCTTGGATTGATACGTGCGATAGCCCCAATTGTCGCGGTCTTGCCATAGGTGGCCCTTGACCGGCAACCCCAAGCCGCCGAATTCGCCGAGGACCGAGACTCGCTTATCGGAGACGGGGAACATGCCCGGGCCGGGATAGACGTGCATATCGTGCAGATCGCCTTCGCCGCGGTCGCTCCAGCCGCTGGGGCCATCGACGAGCCGCGTGGGGTCGTACTTTTTGGTCCAGGCGAGAATCTCGTTCGTCTTGAACTGGCCCCAGCCTTCGTTGAACGGCACCCAGGCGACGACGCAGGGGAAATTGCGGCAGTAGTCCATGATCTCCTGCCACTCGCGGCGATAGTTCGC
>JAJDEG010000413.1 GCA_029259895.1 Planctomycetota bacterium | reverse complement strand
GCCGCGCCACCCAGCGAACGACGAACAGAATCCGGGAAATTACCAAGAATCGCTGCCTCATTCGCCGCAGACCGACGCTCCGCGCTTGAAACCGCCATCCGACCTCGTGTACCTTATAAGGGGCCGTTTGCACGATGTGAACCACATTCGATGACTCGGACGAGCGAGGATCGCGGATGAATTTGCGCGCCGCTGAACGAACGAGAATGCCTTCCCTTCGCCACCGCGCCGTCATCGCCGTGCTGGCGATGCTGGCGCTAGTCGCCATCAAAAACATCCCGCTCGCCGCCGATACGCACGCAACATCCGAATCGGCCAAGTTCTCCGCCGAAGACCGCGCCTATTGGGCGCTGCAACCCGTCGCGCGACCATCCATCCCCAACGTCCGCGACATCACGTCGGCGCGCAACGCGGTCGATCGCTTCATCCTCGCCGAACTCGAAGCATCGTCGCTATCGCCCAGCGCCGAAGCCGATCGCCCCACGCTCCTGCGACGCCTCGCCTTCGATCTCATCGGCCTGCCGCCGCAGCCCGACGAAGTCGCCCAGTTCGAGGCTGACCAGAGTCCCGACGCCTACGAGCGCCAAGTCGACCGCCTGCTCGCGTCGCCCCGTTACGGCGAACGGTGGGCGCGTCACTGGCTCGACCTCGCCCGCTATGCCGAAACCGACGGCTTCAAAGCCGATGTCACCCGCCCCAACGCTTGGCGCTACCGCGATTACGTCATTGCCGCGCTCAACGAAGACAAACCGTACGACCGCTTCCTGATGGAGCAACTCGCCGGCGACGAAATCGCCCCCCGCGATTCTTCCGCCCTCGTCGCCACCGGCTTTCTCCGCCACTGGCCCTACGAAGACAACGGCCGCGACGTATTCGGCCAGCGCCAGAACATCCTCGACGATGTGACCGACGTAACGGCCCAAGTCTGCCTCGGCTTGACGTTCAAGTGCGCCCGCTGCCACGACCACAAGTACGACCCAATCTTGCGCAAGGATTACTACCGCCTCCAAGCCTTCTTCGCGGCGATGGTCCCTCGCGACGATCTCCCCGTCGGTTCCCCCGACGTGATCGAGTCGGCCGAGCAGCAGCTCAACGCGTGGGAAGAGGCGACCGCCGCCGTCCGAGAGCAGCTCGACGAGCTCGAAGCGCCGATCCGCACCAAGATGCGTCGCGAGCAAATGGCCGTTTTCCCCAAAGACGTGCAAGCCATCCTCGACAAACCCGCCGCCGACCGCACGCCGCAAGAACAGGTCATCGCCAATCTTGCGAGCAAGCAAATCAAGTACGAGGCCAAAGATCTCTCCGGCCGCATGGCCAAAGACCTCCGCGAGCGCTGGTCGTCGCTGCGTAAAGAAATTGAATCCGTCGACGTCGAGCCGCCGCCCGACTTGCCGTCCGCGATGGGCGTTCGCGACTTGGACCGCGGCGCGCCCGATGTCTTCGTGCCTGGCGTCGCCGTACCCGGCGATGCGGGTCGCGAACCGATCGCGCCAGGCTTTATTTCGATTCTCGATCCCGACCCGGTCAAATTGGCTTCGCCGGCCCAAGGCGACGAGTCCGTCGAGGGCCGACGCACCGTTCTCGCCCGCTGGATCGCTTCATCCGACAACCCGCTCACCGCCCGCGTCGCGGTCAATCGCCTCTGGCAGCATCACTTCGGCGTCGGTATCGTCGCCTCGTCCGGCGACTTCGGCCGCCAAGGCGACCGCCCCACGCATCCCCAGCTTCTCGATTGGCTGGCCGACGAATTTGCCGGCACACAAGCGTGGCATTCCAAGCCGCTGCACCGCCTCATGGTCACCTCGGCCACCTATCGCCAAACGTCGAGCGTTGCCGCAAGCGATCGTCGTGCCGCCGAAGCCGACCCCAACAACCGCCTGCTCTGGCGTATGCCCATGCGCCGCATCGAAGCCGAAATCGTCCGCGACAGCATTCTTCTCGCATCCGGCGAGCTCAACCTCGCCATCGGCGGCCCCAGCGGATTCCCGGAGCTACCCAAGGAACTCTCCGATCGCTACGGCTGGAAGCCGTCCAAAAGTATCGCCGACCGCAACCGCCGCGCGATTTATCTGTTCGCCAAACGCAACATGCGATTGCCCCTGTTCGACGCTTTCGACGCCCCCGACACGCACGAAACCTGCTGCCGCCGCGACCAAACCACCACCGCCCCGCAAGCCCTCACGCTCCTCAACGACGAATGGATGCTCGCCCGCGCTACGGCGATGGCCAACCGCGTCCAACACCAAGCCGGCGACGAGCCCTCCGCCCAAATCGCAGCCGCCTGGCAACTAGCCTTCGCCCGCGCCCCCAGCGAAGCAAGCCGCCAAACCGCCACGGCATTCCTAGCCCGCTCCCCCACCGAACAAACGTCGCTGCGAGACTATTGCCACGTCCTGCTCAATGCGAATGAGTTTGTCTACGTCGACTAACGAGCGGGTTCTATTCAGGCGTTCCGCGGCGAATCAACATCACATGAAGCGCCTTCTCAAATGGACCGCAGCACTATTCGCGTTTCTGGTCATTGGTGTAGTGTGTGCGTGGTCGGGATACCATCTCGTCGTCGGAGCTGATCCGCTTGTCGTCGAACTGTTCGGCGGAGCGGATGTCGTCGAATTGATTCGTAGCGCGGACAAGGTAGAGGCGTATCGAATTGAGGGAGATCTTTACGCCAAACCACACGACGAGCATGCGCCGCGTATTCGCGGCTATGAAGTATTGTCTGGACCGGTTCTCGTCGATTCGGAGAGTCACGACGAATTGGCGAAAGCCTTGACGGCGGCTTGGACGTATTGGTGGATCGGCGGCAAACCATGTATACCGCAACCCGGCATCGCTTTGGTTTTCACGAAGGGTGACGCAGAGCTGGAAATCTTGGTCTGCTTCGAGTGCGATCTACTCGTAGTGCCGCGACACAACCGTTCCGAGCGTGTCGAGGACTTCGATTACGGCCGCCCCGCGTTGGTGCGCATCGCAAAACGTCTGTTTCCGGACGACGCCGCCATTCAGGGGCTTGAAGAATAACGGACCTACGCGGCCGCTTCGCCTATGACGAATCGTTCCGTGTCGTCAAAATGCGGCCATGGGCAGCGAGAATCTAGAATCCGCGTTCACCGCCGCGTGGCCAGTCGAACGCTGGCAAGACGTCACCGTCGTCGTCGGCGTATCCGGCGGGGCGGATAGCGTCGCGCTGCTAAGGCAGATGTCCGCCCTTCGCGCGCAAACCAAAGACGTGACAACAATCGACAACGATTTCGCCCCCGGCAACCTAGTCGCCGTCCACGTCAACCATCGCCTCCGCGGCGACGCATCCGACGGAGACGAACAATTCGTCGTCGCCCTCTGCGAGTCGCTCGGCGTAAAGTGCATCGTCGGTCAAGTCGACGCGCAGTCGCTCGCCGACGACCAAGGCGACGGCCTCGAAGCCGCCTGCCGCTCCGCTCGCTACGAATTCCTCCTCGCCACGGCCGAGCGACTCGGCGCCCGTTACGTCGCGGTCGCCCACACGGCTGACGATCAGGCCGAAACGATCCTGCACCACGTCCTCCGCGGCACCGGCCTGGCAGGCCTCGGCGGCATGACCGCGTTCCGCCCGATGAGCGACGCCGTCACGCTCGCCCGCCCGCTGCTCGCGGTCCGCCGCGCCGACGTCATCGCCTATCTCACCTCGCTCGGCCAAACGTGGCGCGACGACGAAACCAATCGCCAACCGCAATTCACCCGCAACCGCATCCGCCAAGAACTAATCCCGCAACTCTCCAGCGACTACAACGCCGAAGTCGTGCCGGCCCTCGCGCGATTGGGCCGGCAAGCCCGCGAAGCCCACGCCGTCGTGCGCGCGGCGGCCGAACAACTCCTTTCGCAGTGCACGCACGTCCGCGCCGACGATACCAACGGCCACGTCGTCGAGGTCGATTGCCCAGCCATCGCCGCCGCAAACCGCCACGTCCTCCGCGAAACGTTCGTCGCCATCTTCCGGCAACGATCCTGGCCCCGGCAAGCAATGCGTTTCAAAGACTGGGACGCATTGGCGGCCATGGCGCTCGGCGAGTCGCCAGAAGCAAACCGAACGTTTCCCGGCGAAGTCGCGGCATCGCGATCGGCCAACACCCTAACGCTAAAACGCCGCAGCCAGCGATAACCCTCGCCAGCCGCGGCGTCCAATTAGCAACGATTACGCCGCGCGACCACAAACGCACGCACGGCCAGACTATTCCACCGGCCCCTCGACGCCGCCGGTGTACTTCTCGCCGTCAGGCTTCTTGCCGTGCAAGACCTCAACCTGATAACCGCCCTTGGCGCGGAAATAGATGACGAGCAGCAAATAACCCACCGCCATCGTCAGCGGCACCACCGCCGTCCACTTCAGCGCCATCCCGCCGCCGTAGAGTCCGGCGTCGAGCACGAGCTGCTCGTCCTTCGTGATCGTCTTACCCTCCTTGACCTTGTCCTTGATCGCGCCGACCTTGGAGCCATCCAACCCGGTGATAGGCGGAAACATGAGGAACCGATTCGGCTTTTCTTTCAGCGTGACTTCACCGTAAGCGTCCGGCCATTTTCCGTCGACCTTATCCTTTTCGTCGACAAACTTATTCGCCTTCTCGCTGTAGAAGCCCTGCGACGCAACCTCGTCGAAGGTCGATGGCGACGTTTCCTTGAGCTTCTCGGCGGCGTAATAGTCCTGCTTGTACCCGATTCCGGGGCCGCCGAGCAGACCGGCCGACAGCATGCCGATGCCGCCGATCGTGCCCATCGTGATTGCGCCACCGCGCGGGAATCGCTCGCCGACGACACCGAGCATAGTGGGCCAAAGAAACGTTTTGCCGACGCCATAGACCGTGGCGGCGAGAAACACCATCGTGCCCGCCGTGCCCGCGGCAACCGCGTCGCTCGTCGTGATGCTGCCCAGCCAATACAAACCGACCGCGCCCAGAATCGCGCTAACGCACAGCAGCCCGACCGGGTTGATCCGCTCGACGATCGGACCGGCGAAGAATCGCAGCACGAACATGATTGCCGACGTGTAGATGAACAACAGCACGGCCTTGCCGGAGATCACGTTAATCATGATCTCGGTAATCCAGCTATCCGTGCCCAGTTCGACGTAACCGACCAAAGCGTGCAGCACGAATAAGAACAGCAGCATCGGCTGCACCATTTCTTTAAGCATCGTCGCGAAATCGATGCCGGCCGCCCGCGCTTCGGACTCCGGAAACTTATCTCGCAAAATCATCACGCCGTAGATCAGCGTTGGAATCAGAAACAGACCGAGCGTAACCTCCCACGCCAAATGCGAAACGGCCGCGGTCCGTCCGACGAACATGTACGCGATAACGCCGCCCAGAATCAATCCGCCCGGCCAGCCGGCGTGAAGGATATTCAGATAATGCGTTTTCTGCTTCGGATAGATCGTCGCCACGAGCGGATTGATGACGGCTTCGCACACTCCGTTGGCCAACGCGAACAACGTCATGCCGAGCTTCAAGCACAGCATCGCCGCTGCTTTGCCTTCCTCGCCGCCATCGCCGAAAAAGGGCGTCGCGGCCAGCGTCACCACCGCCGATAAAGTGTGCAACAAGAACGCCGCTACCATCAGTGACTTATAGCCAACGCGATCCGCAAACAGGCTGCACAAGATGATCGTGACGCCAAAGCCAGCCAGGCCCAGGCCGGTGATTTCGCCCAATTCGCTCTTGGTAAATCCAAATTGCGATCCCCACTCGCCCAAGATGCCGCCTCCGCGAATGGCGAATCCCATCCCGGCGGCGATCAAAGTCAAAAAACTGGCGATGAATAGCCGTCGGTTACGTGCTTCGTCATTCACGATATAGATGCTCCGAGAGTAGGTTCGTCGCCGTTCGTTTCCGCCCACACGCGCCAAGAACCCGCGGCGAGCATCGTGCGTTGTCGCGCACCGCTGGCGCGGGAAGCCTTCGAGTATACCGACCGATCGGCGGATGTAAATGTTTTTAGCCCCATGCTTCCGCAAATATCTACTGCGGACAAAGCACTGAGCGCCGCGCACGCCTCAGAATCGATCCGGTCATCGCGCCGGCAAGTCCAGCCAGCTTAGCCATTCAATCCAACCGGCCGAATCCATAGCCAAGCGGAAGGATCTTCCGCGGCTTCGCCGGTTCCTTCGGCTCATCCTTTGGCTCATCCGGCTTTGCACCGCCGGGCGCTGCTTCGTCGGGCGCACCGTCCTCCGGAGGCGCAGCGCCGTCTTTCTCGCCGCCGCCTTGAGAAGCGCCGTCTTGAGCAGCGCCGTCCCCCGCGGCCTTCCCCGGCCGCTTCTTCGTCGCCTTTCCCGCCACCGTCGGCAGCGTGATCGAAATCGAGTTCACCGCCACGTCGCCATTCGGACCAAGTTGAATCCCCTTCACCTCCACTGCCGCCCCGCGAGGCGCGAGCGCCGGATTGTGGCTCTCGAACGTAACCTCCACATCTCCCGCCACGGCAATCGCAATGACTCCCTTCGGCGCAAGATCGTGCTTCGGCACGCTCACGGTCAGCGTCCCCTTCTTAAAACCCTTGGCGATCCCTTTGATCAACACCGGCTGCCCATCATCCTTCGGCCCGCCGTCGGCGTGAATGCCCGGCCCGTCCGGTCGCACGTCGAGCACCTTGATCGACTCCACGGCGTTCACCGCTTTCCCCTTGCCGTCCAGCGTGCAATTGAAAACGACGGTGAATCCAGCGCGAATCTGCTCCGGCGCGAGAACGCCGCTGATGTCGACCGTCGGCGGTCCGGCGACAACACTTTGCGCAGCTCCACGAGCCGGCTTAAGCGTCACCGACATCTCGCCCGGCTTCGCAAATTTGACTGTCTGCCGCTGTCCCTGTTCGGTGACGTAAACCATCGTCCCTGGCGCGAAACCGAGCAGCCGCCCCGATCCGCTAAATTCCAGCGCCTCAATCTTCTGGCCGTTGGCGACGTCAGCAAGACAAACAACGAAACACGCGGCGAAGGCAAGCGATCGCATGAACTTCGACTCCACAAAAGGCGGACGGGCGCGGTAACCGAGCGGCGCGTCGAACGCGGCCGTCGAACGCGGCCGACGACCGCAATGTCATGAGAATAACCTCCACGCCGGCCCGTTTCCAGATTCTCGCTCGCCAGACCAGCCTACGACCTGCGCGACGACCGCCAGGAAGACGAGCGAAACTCGCAGGAAAACCCGCCCAGTCGCACCGCTGAACGGACCACCCACGACGCTCGGCAATGGGGTTGAGCCGCCCGCAAGTGCCAACTAGACTCCGCCCCCCAACGAGCGACTGCATCGAGTCGCGGCGTTCGTTGGCCGCAGTACTCGCTGACAGGATCGAAATCCGTATGCACGACAAAAATATGAATTCCGACAGCGTTGATGGTCACAAGGAGAAATCCGTGATTCGCCCACTTGCGACGATATGTTCTTTCCCGTTCCTTCTTGCTGCCTCGCTTACCTTCGGCGGCGATTGGAACGTCGTCCACGGTCAGTCGAATCCGCCTGGCAACGAACCCACGTCGGACGCAGTCTCTCCATCTTGCCAGCCGCCGCAACTAGAAAGCGACGTAGAAATTGGCG
>JAJDEG010000412.1 GCA_029259895.1 Planctomycetota bacterium | reverse complement strand
GGATGCGACGAGCGAGGCGACTGGCAACAATGCTGGCGTCGTTGGACGCGAACGCTCCCCAAGGGCGTGCGGCCCGTGGCCGTTGCATACGCCGATCGACATTTGGCCCACTCGCCATCCTGGGAAAGCATCGTCGCGCTTGCCGCCGCGGCCGGATCGCCTTACGTCCTCGTCGATACTTTCGACAAGCAGGCCGGCACGTTGTTCGATCATTGGACGACCGACATACTCGCCGCATTCGCGGAGCTTACTCGCGATTCCGGCATCGGATTCGTACTGGCCGGTTCGCTGCGTCTGGTCGATATCGCCCGTGCAAGAGAATTTCATCCGGATTTTGTCGCCGTTCGCGGCGCTGCATGTCGCGGCGGACGTAGCGGCACGCTCGATTTGGCTGCGATCGAGCAACTCGTTGCCGCGCTGGGCCGGCAGCCGATTCCGACGCAATAGCCGACGAGCAGTACCCGGCAGGTTCGCGACGAACTAAGATGAACGCTGGTCGAAACGGTATCGACGGCGTGAAGTGCCGACGGAGTCCGTATCGTCGCATCGTCGCATCGTCGCAACCGGCGGTCATGCTCGACCGCTGCGGGGCCGGGCCAGATACGCGGGCAATTCGCGCAAACGAGAATTCGCGATGTGGCATGCCATCTCTCGACGTCCAATTCTTCTTCTTCGCCAAGTTTGCGTCGCTGCTGCCGCGAGCGCTTGCCTGTTCGCTTTCGCGGCCCGCACCAGCGCCGATGACGAGCCCGTGGCGAGCGTCGACGCGAAAGCCACGTCGCACGGCGGGCCGGTAATCCGTCCGGCGTCGCAAGCCGTCCCGCTCGTCGTCGAGTCGCTAACGGAAATCGCCGTACTAGGCGACGGACGGTTTCGCCATGCCAATGCGCTCATTCATATCGCCGTGCTGCCCGACGGCAAGCAGCTCGTCGCTAGTGCGGAAGATGGAGCTGCGCGATTGTGGGATTGCGAAACCGGCAAACAGGAGCAGCGATTCTATAACGGACAGGGCGGATACGTGTGGTGCTGCGCTCCGCTGCCCGGCGGCAAGGAAGTTTTGACTTGCGGTGCAGACAATCGCGTCACGCGCTGGGACGTTGGCACGGGCAATGTCCTGCATCGCTACGCGCATCCGTCGGGAGTCTTTCGACTGGCCGTCGCGTCCGGCGGCGAACGCTTCGCCTCGTCGGGCGACGACAATCGCACGATTCTTTGGAACACGGCCAACGGCGAGCAGGAAAGATCCTTTCGCGGTCATACCGACTCCGTTTACGGCGTGGCCATCGACGCCAACGATCGGTATCTGGTGACCTGTGGCGACGACAAGTCGATTCGCGTTTGGGATCTGGCCGACGGCCAGTCGCGACACAAGCTCACGGCCCACACTGATGCGGTATACACGGCGGCATTCGCTCCGCAGGGCGCTCGCTTTGCCACGTGCAGCGACGACAAATCCGTCCGCGTGTGGGACGCCGAGAGCGGCGAGGAAGTCTGGAACGTTGCCCTACCGGACACCGTATACGTCATCGCCTGGTCGCCGGATGGAAATCGAATCGCGGCCACGTGCAAGGACAACCGCATCTACGTACTCGACGCGGGCGATGGCAAAAAAACGTTGTCGATTACCGTCGAGCTAGGATACCACTGGCCGGTCGCTTTTTCGCCCGACGGCACGTCGCTGTACTCGGGCGGAAGCGGACTCGTCTGGCGGTGGGACGCCCAAAGCGGCAAGCAGTTGTTTCCCAATCCAGACGAACAGCCGCTCATCGGCGCGATTTCGTCCCTGGCGATCGCGCCAGACGGAGCGACGGCCTATCTGTGCGGCAAGGACGCACGTATCCACGTCTGGAGCGTCGCCGAGCAAAGGCGAACGACGCAATGGCCGGTGGAAAAGCCCGTCGCCTCCCTCGATGTGTCGCCCGACGGCCAAAGCGTGCTGGCGGCGGACGACGCCAACGTCCACATTTTTGACGCAGCAACGGGCAAGGCCACGTCGACGATCAAATGCGGCGAGAACCTCAGCAAGGCCGAGTTCGTCGACGCCGGCCGACGGGTCGTCACGATAGGGCGCGCCCAGTCGGCCAGTCTCTGGGATGCCGCGACCGGAAAACTTGTGGCCACACTTTCCGGCCACCACCAGTCGATCGACTACCTCCACGTTTCCGCCGACGGCGACCGTATCGTCACCGCTGCCGGCGACGGCACGGCGCGGGTGTGGGGCGCGCACAGCGGCAAGGAACTCAGCCGCATCGGCACGCCAACGGAAAATGCGCAGAACACGATGCGGCTGCCGACGTTTCTCGCCGACAATCGTTCGGTGGCGCTTGTCGACGACAAGAAGCAATTAAAAGTCTGGCTAGCGCCGAGTCTCGACGAGGCTTCGGCCAGCGCCGACGAAGTGCGCCGGCTCGTCGCCGACCTGGGCAGCGACCGATATCGAATTCGCCAGGACGCGACGGTGAAGCTCATCCGCGTCGCCGGCACCATGCGCGAACACTTGCAGGAAGTATCGACAAAGGATCCAGAGGTCGCGTGGCGTCTGCGGAAAATCATGTCGAGCATCGAACGAGGCGAGTCCCCCTCGACGCTGCTGGGCAAGCCGCTTGTCCTAACCGATAAGCCGCAGAGTCTCGCCGCACACGGCGACGGCATCCACTTCGCCGCGATTCTCCGCGTCGACGCGGCGGCGTCGATCGTCATCGGCCGATTCACGAAAGACGGTGCCGCGGCGATCCGCACCATCGAAACCGGCCACAGTCCCAGCCACGTCGCGTTCAGCCGAGACGGTCGGCGGATGTTCGCGGCCAATCGCAATGGAACGGTGAGCGTGTTCGAGTGTCGTCCGCAGCCGTAGCTTCATTCCCGCCGGTTGCGATGCAACGACTTTCGATTTGCGTTGGCGGTGCGCGTCGTGCATGATGATTGCCGTGCTGTCGCGCGATTGCGTCTACTTTCTACCCAGGGCTTCGGAGCGAAGGTTCTATGATCGGATCGATATGGCGTCGCACCGTGTTGACCGCCGTGGCGGTATGCGTTTGCCGCCTGGCCGTTTGCCAGCAGGTCGCCCCCCAGTTCGATGAGAAGTTCGAGCATTGGCCGACAGACCTGCGGATTCGCGGCACGCTCATCTTGGCGTCCGAGCTAGACGCACCATCCGTACTCAAAGAATTCGTCGCCGCTTTTCCACGCGGAGGTCGGATCAAGATACTCGTCGACGCATCGGCAAACGATTCCGCCGACGAACATCCGCTCGTCGTCCGATACCGCACGGCTCTAAAGGCTGCAAGTCGGAATGATTCAAACGCAAACGACGCGAACGCGAGCAACGCCGAGGACGCAAAAGGCGACGCAGAAGCTGACGACACTGCGAAAGACACCGCGAAAGACGGCGAGCATCCGATCGAAGTCGTAACGCTCGAAGCCGCGTCCACCGATCGGTTGGCCGCAACGCTGGCAGATTGCGATGTCCTATGCTGGCACGCGGCGATTCCGTCGACGGCCGAAACGCGAGCAGCACTGGACGCCGCCAGCGAGGCAATCGAGAAACACGTCGCCGCCGGCCGAACGCTGCTCATCGTCGGCGACGCGGCAAAACTCGCATCGCGATTCTACACAGATGCGACGACCGAACATCCCCGCGTACGCGCTGGCCTGAACCTCGCGCCCGATTGCGTCGTCGCAACGAACTACTCCGACGCAACGGGCCGCCGCCAGTTACTCGCTACGTTGGCGCTGCATCCGCGGTCGGTCGGCATCGGCATTGAAAAGAACACGGCGGTTGTCCTGTCCGGCCGCACCATCCGCGTCGTCGGTTCGGGCACAGCGACGTTGCTGCTCATGGCCAACGAGCGGCAACCGCTCCGCGTGCAAACCATCGCTCAGCGCCGTTCGCCGCGCCAGCCGCCGCAGGACTATATGGCCGATCTGACCGAGTGGCGCCGCGACGCCATCGACCGCACGCTCGCCCCATTCCCGCCGGAGAATCCACGGCCGCCCACTGTCGAGAATGGGTCGCTCATCATCGTCGGCGGTGGCGGAATGCCCCGCGGTTTGATGCGCAAGTTCATCGACCTCGCCGGCGGCGATGAGAAGGCGAAGCTCGTCTACATCCCTTGCGCCGAAGAGGACGACGTCGGCCAGCGCCACGGCACGATCGAGCAATGGCGGCGCATGGGCGTCGAGCACGCCGCCTTCGTCCACACCAAAGACCGCAACCGCGCCAACGACGACGACGAGTTGCTCGCCCCGCTCCGCGACGCCACGGGCATCTGGTTTGGCGGCGGCCGGCAATGGAACTTCGCCGACTCCTACTACGGCACCACCGCCCACAAGCTGATGAAGGAAGTTCTGCACCGCGGCGGCGTCATCGGCGGCAGTTCGGCCGGCGCGTCGATTCAAGCCCGCTACCTCGCCCGCGCCACGCCCATCGGCAACACGCGAATCATGGCCCCCGGCTACGAACGCGGCGGCCTAGGCTTCTTAAGTGGCGTCGCCATCGATCAGCACTTCAGCCAGCGCGGCCGCCAAAAAGACATGACGGAGCTTATGCGGCATCACCCACAGCTACTCGGCATCGGCCTCGACGAAGCCACGGCGATCGTCGTCCAGAAGTCGGTCGCCGAAGTCACCGGGGCGGGCAAAGTCTACTTCTACGACCGCCGCCAGCCCGTCCATCCAGACCGGCCCGACTACGTCGCGCTGCCCCAAGGGGCACGGTTCGACCTCGTCGAGCGAAAGCCGATCGAAGAACAAATGCCCGCGAAAGACGCCGAGTAGTGCGGCCCGAAGGGACGCCTCCTACCGGCAACGTCAACTGCGTTCAATCGGATCGACGATACGGCCATAAAACTCCGGCCGGCGATCGTTCCAGCGGTGGATTTCGTGCTTGCCCGCCGTGCGGATAACGTGCTTGTTTCTCGCCCATGCGGGGTCGATCTCGGCGTACAAAATCGCTTCGTCCTCGTGGTCGGCCGTCGCGATGGTCTTGCCGGTCGGGTCGCAAATGCGGCTCGTGCCCATGAACGTAAAGCCCCGTTCGCTGCCGATGCGATTTACCGACATGTAATAAACGTGATTCTCCATCGCACGTGTGTTGATCGTATACGTGGCAAAGCACGCAGCGGCTGGCGGCCAATTGGTCGGCAGCACGATCAACTCTGCCCCGTCGAGAGCCATCACGCGCGAGGCCTCTGGGAAAGAACCGTCGTAGCAAATGTTCATGCCGAGCTTGACGCCGCCGGCGTCGAAAACCAGCGGCGGCCGATCGCCGGGCGTCGTGAATCGGTCCACGCCCAACATCGGCAAATGAAGCTTGCGATAGCTGCCGATAAGCCCACCCGGCCCCACCAGAACGCAAGCATTGAACACGCGATCGCCGTCGAGTTCCAACAGCCCAACGACGACAAACGAATCGGTGCGACGACAAACGCCAGTCAGTTGCGCGACGACGGGACCGCCGCCATCGGACAACGGCACGGCGAGCGCTCGGGCTTCGTCGAGGCTATCGAAACAGTAACCGGTCACCGCGCA
>JAJDEG010000411.1 GCA_029259895.1 Planctomycetota bacterium | reverse complement strand
TCCTTGAACACCGCGATCTCACTGATGCCGTCGCCGTTGAAGTCGCCGACGACCGCCTTACCGTGGCGAACGCCAAACTGAAATCGACGATAGGCGTTCGGCGCAGCGTCGGGCACCGTCCACGTCGACTCGTCGAGCTTCACATCGGCGAATGCTTGCTGTTCGAGCCGAGTAGAAACGTTCTGCACGATCACGTCGCCCCTCTGCTGCGTACCGCGCGGAAATCCGGCGTTCACCACGCTCAAATGCCACGTATAGCCCGACACGTGACCCGATTGCAGCCGCAGCGTGCTAAAGGCATCCACGAGCGGCTCGAACAGCGGCAGCGCCGACAGTGGCGGCGGCGAAACGACCAGCGGCGGCGGAGGCAACGGCAACGTCGCCGGCGGCGATACAAAAATGTCGATCGGCCGCGTATCGATCCGCACTTCGCTGAAGTTGTTTTGAACCGAGTTGCGGCCAGCGGGAAGCTGAATCCGCAAGATCGCGTCGAAGTTGTGCCCCGTTTCCAGCGGCTCGATTAATCCCGTGATAAATGCGTCGTGCGGATTGAGCGCGATGCCCGTCGGCTGACCGTCGACGTTGCCGGCCGTGTCGCGATAATCGATGTAGCCATCGGGCTGCACCTCGAACACGCCATAATTGCCCGGCGGCAGTCCGACGAACTCATAAAAACCGCTGCCGTCCGTGACGGTGCGAATCGGTTGATTCGGTAGGTATCGCCCCGCCAGCGCGGCGCTTCCCAGCACCGGCCGGCCGTTGATGCCGTGGCGCAATTCGACCGTCACACCAGCAAGCCGCTGATCGTCCGGCGTGAGCTTGCCGTCGCGCAATTCGGTGATGTCCGGTTCGGACTCGCCTTGCAGGTGCGTGATCGTGTCGCCGTCTTGAAACACGACACCCGAAATGCTGCCGGCCGGTATCTCACAAAAGTTGTAGTCGACCAGGTGCTCGTTCGCGCCGACTTCGATGTCGCCCAGCAAGTCCTCGCCCAACACCGTTCCGCCGCCGCTGCCCAGCGACTGGGAACCCTGGAAGAAATCCTGCGGCTGCCGCTCGCGAACGCCATACGTGCCCGGTTCCAAGTCCGTGAATTGATACATGCCCGCCGCGTCGGTCATCGCCACGCGCAGCACCGACCCGTGCTGATCGAGCAATTCCACCGTCACGCCAGAAATCGGCGCTTCTCCGACGTCGAATACACAGTCCTGATCGGGGTCCGAATGCACGAACCCACGAATGCTCCCCGGCATCGGCCGTTCACCAAAGTTGTAATCGACGGCGTTCATCGCCGCCCGCAAGTTCGCGCCCGTAATACGATCGCCGGGCACCGGTTGAGCCGTTCCGCCGGCGCTGCCAGGCGTGTCCTTGCCATCGCGCCAGCCGCCAGGTTGGACTTCCGCCACGCCATAGCTGCCCGGCCGCAGACCATCGAAACGATAAAATCCGTTCGTATCGGTGACGGTCGTCTGCCCCGTCGGCGCGCCCGAAGCATTGAGCAACTGCATCGTCACGCCGCCCAGCGGCTGCTCGCCCGCATCGCGTACGCCGTCGTTGTCCACGTCGACATACACGTAGCCGCCGATGCTCGCCGGCGGAATCTCGCAGAAGTTGTAATTGACCAGATCGACGCGCGAGTTGACTTGGACGCCGCCAATATAATCGGCCGCCACGATCGTCCCCGTGCCGCTGCCGACGATCTGCCCGCCGTGGAAGAATCCGCCCGGCTGCTCCTCGCGTACGCCGTACTGGCCCGGTGCCAGCCGCTCGAAAGAATAACGTCCACTGGCGTCGGTCAATGTCGTGCGCAGAACGGTGCCCGACTGATCGACGAGATGAATCGTCACGCCGGCGATGCCCACTTCGCCCGCGTCGCGGTGACAGTCCTCATCCAAGTCGGCAAACACGAATCCGCTCAAGCTACCCGGCGGAATCAACTCGCCGAAGTTGTAGTTCACCGCGTCCTCAGCGGCGGCAAGCATCGCCCCGGTAATCCGGTCGCCCGGCTGCGCAAGCGCCGTGCCGCCAGCGCTACCGACTTGGTCCTTGCCGTCGTCGTAAGCGGCCGGCTGATCTTCCGCCACGCCATACTTACCCGGCATCAGGCCCGCGAACGAATAGAATCCCGTATCGGTCGTCGTCGCGGTCTGGCCGGTCGGATTGCCGTTGGCGTCGAGCAGCCGCATCGTCACGCCGGCAATGCCCGCCTCGCCGCTGTCGCGCGTGCCGTCGTCATCGACGTCGACGAATGCATATCCGCTAAGACTCGCAGGCGGGATTTCGCAAAAGTTGTAGTCGACCAGATCGACGCGCGATTGGATTTGCACGTTGCCAATCCGGTCCGGTCCCAGCACGTTCCCGCTGCCGCTGCCCACGATCTGCCCGCCGTGAAAGAATCCGCTCGGCTGCGATTCCTCGACGCTGTACGTTCCCGGCTTGAGCGTGCCAAAGAAGTACCGGCCGTTGGCGTCAGTCGTCGTCGTGCGGACGATATTCCCCGCCCCGTCGCGAAGCCGAATCGTCACGCCGGCGATGCCAACTTCATTGCCGTCGCGCAGGCAGTCTTCATCCAAGTCGGAAAACACGAACCCACTCAGCGAACCTGGCGGAATCAACTCGCCAAAGTTGTAGTTGACCGCGTTCATGGCCGCGGCGAGCATCGCACCCGTGATCCGATCGCCCGGCTGAGCCAGCGCCGTCCCGCCGGCGCTGCCGACCTGATCCTTGCCGTCGTCGTAAGCGGCCGGCTGTTCTTCGGACACACCGTACGTGCCCGGCCTCAAACCGGTGAACGAATAGAATCCCGCGGTGTCCGTCACGGTAGTCTGGCCCGTCGCGTTGCCTCCCGCATCGAGCAGCCGCATCGTCACGCCGGCAATGCCTTGCTCGCCGTTCTCGCGCACTCCGTTGTCGTTCACATCGACGAACGCAAAGCCGGCGATCGTCGCTGGCGGAATCTCGCAGAAATTGTAGTTCACCAGATCGACGCGCGACTGCACGGAAATCTGGCCGAGCCGGTCCGCGCCCAGAACCGTACCCGTGCCGCTGCCAACGATTTGTCCGCCGTGAAAGAACCCACTCGGCTGAACTTCCTCGACGCCATAAGTTCCCGGCCGAAGGTTGCCGAAGAAGTACCGCCCGCTCGTATCGGTCGTGGTCGTGCGAATCACGTTGCCCGACGCATCGAGCAAGCGAATCGTCACGCCGCCGATACCAGTTTCATTCGCGTCTCGCAAGCAATCGTCGTCCAGGTCGGCGAACACGAAACCGCTCAACGTGCCCGGCGGCACCAGTTCGCCGAAGTTGTAGTTGACCCCATTCATCTCCGAGGCAATGCTCGCGCCGGTAATCCGGTCGCCAGGCTGCGGCAAGGCGATTCCACCAGCACTGCCGGCCGTGTCCTGGCCATCGTCGTAGGCAGCCGGCTGGACTTCTTCGACGCCATACGTCCCCGGCAGCAAGTCGCCGAAGATGTAATAGCCCAGATTGCCGCTCGACGTGTTCGTCGTGGCGACGCGGCCCGTCGCGTTGCCATTCTGATCCAGCAGCCGCACGGTTACGCCGCCGATCCCCTGCTCGCCGGCGTCGCGAACGCCGTTCTCGTTGAGGTCGACATAGACGTACCCGCTCAAGCTACCCGGCAGCGCTTCGGCGAAGTCGTTGCCGACGCTGTTCTCGCCGCCCAACAGCGCGATCTCCGTCACGATGTCCTTGCCGCTCGTCGATCCGCGCGTCGCGCCATTCACCTTGCCGGCCGTCGCACCGACGCTGAACAGCGGCGCGGCCGGCTGCACCTCGACCACGCGGTACGTGCCCGGCAGCAGCCACGCGCCCTCGAAGCGATACTGCCCCTGGGCGTTGGACGTCGCCGTTCGGCCGCTGTTCTCGTAACTTCCATTGACATTCTGCCAAAGCTGAAGCTGCACGCCCGCGATCCCCGTGTCGCCGGAATCCTGCCGGTTGTTGAGATTCGGGTCTTTGAACACCGTGCCGGAGATCGTGATCGGCCGCGGCAGTTGTTGCAGCGTCACCACACCGCCTGCCGTGCGATTGGGAAACCCGCCCGCCGCGTCGGCCGGCAAATCCAAGCCCTTGCCGGCGAACTTGGCGTCATAGACGTTGAAAAACGTATCCGTGCCGGTGATGTCGTGGAAGTGCGGCGCGACGATCGTGGCCGTCAGCTTCGATGACTGAAACTCGACTCCGGACGTGATCGTGTCGAACCCGCCGTTGATAACGTCCCAATCCGTTTCGTTGGGGTCGAACTGCTCGGCTTCGTCGACGTCGACGGTGAACACCACGCGCTCGCCGGCGTCGAAGTGCTCGAATTCGATGATCAACTCGGTCGAACCGTCGACCACGGTAAACGTCACCGCGCCCACGTCGTCCGACAGGTCCGCGCGAAACGTCGGCGGCTGCGCCTCGAGCGCGCCGCGGCTATTGACGGCCGTGATCGTGTCGAAAAATACGTCGTCCTCGTCGAAGCCGTTGCCGTCCTGATCGCCGCTGATCACCAGTCGCTTGAGCTGCGAGCCGGGCGCCCCGCCAACGAAGCTGATCTCGAACCGGTCTGGCTTGATGTCGCTGCCCGAGTCGTCCTCGGCGTAGATCACGCCCACGTGCGCCGGGCTGGCCGTAAGCAACTGCCGCGCCTCGATCGTTTCCAGCCGACACTGCCGCGGCAAGTTCGCCGCCGACGATCTCCGGCGACGCACACGACTTCGTCCAAACAATAGTTGCCACACACCCACGATGCACCTCCGTGTTCGTCGTCAGGTCGGTATTCGGTCGGTCGGCCGTTGACGTTTGACTGATTCTCGTCAAGCGTCCGTAGGGTGGGTCGAACGAAGTGAGGCCCACCAGGAAAACGACTTGCAAACCGGTGGGCCTTCACTCCGTTCGACCCACCCTACTACTTCTCGAATTACTGCCGTCTCGCCGGGCTATCGTCGCGTCGCGTCGTGGCTTCGCCACCGGTCGGACTCGTCAGGCGGAATACCTGCGCTGTCGTGTCGTAGCTGCCGGAAACCAGCACTTGCCCGTCGCGATCGCACGCCAGCGCCGCAATCGACCCCGTGTGTCCGTCGAGTTCCAACACAGCCTCGCCCGTCTTGATATCCCATACGAGAATCCGGTTGTCGCTGCCCGCCGTCGCGACGCTGTCGGCCGACAAGAACAGCGCGGCCATCACCTTCGCCGGACGGCAAGAAATTTCGGCCGTCCGCTCGCCCGTTTCCGCATTCCAACAGCGTACAAATCCGTCTTCTCCGGCCGACATCAACGTCGCTCCATCCGGCGAGAACGCGACCGCCCGAATCCGCTGCCGATGCGCGTCGATTTGCCGAATCGGCGATCCGTCCGCCGCCGTCCAAACGCCAATCGCTCCACTTCGCCCTCCAGCCGCCACCTGATTTCCATCTGGCGAGAACGCCACCGCCCGCACGTCCCGAGCAGGGCAAACGAGTCGATGCCGCAGCTTGCCGGTGGCCGTATCGTAAAGCCGCAGTTCCCGGTCGAAGCCGACCGCCGCGAGCAGCTTGCCGTCTGGACTAAGCGCCAACGCGTAAATCGCGTGGTTGAGTAGATCGACGTCGGCCTGCGCCGCGCCCGTCGCCAAATCCCAGCGGCGAATCCGCCGGTCGTCGCCGGCCGTATACAGCGTTCGTCCATCCGGGCCGATCGCCAGCGAGCGAATCCAATCCGTATGCCCGCGAAGTTCCGCTTGAAACTGCCCGTCCGCAAGCGAGAACAGCCGCACGACGTGGTCGTCCCCCGCGGTCGCGACCGTCTTCCCGTCCGGCGTGATGCCCACCGCCGTCACGACAGGCGGTCGACCCACCAGCGCGTGTTCGGCAAAGCGGATCACTCGCGTCGCATGGATCTGCGTCGGCGCATCGCCAAGGCCGGTCGTCCGCAGCGATCCGACCGTCATACAA
>JAJDEG010000042.1 GCA_029259895.1 Planctomycetota bacterium | reverse complement strand
CCTGTCGCATTCGTCGTGAGTCGCGGGAGGCCGTGGTCAATGGAGGAGAATGTAGTCGATCGGCGGCGATGGATGCAATCGTTATCGCGGTACGCGACGATAAGTTGGCCGGGTGATCTTGGCCGGGTGGAGGAGGACGCGGGGCGGCCGGTTTTGGCGGCGGCGTGTTACAATGCGAGGAGCCGTGCCTGCTGGGGGTGATTTCAGAGGGGCATGTGGCGGGAAAGGGGCGATTGCCGTCGCGTTCGATTCGCCGCAAGCCGTTTGCTGGTATTGGGTTGCGGCCTTATCAATGCGAATGCAGGCCGCGGCGGGGTTCGCCCTGCGTTGAGTACAATCTGTTGGCGCACGCGCTAAGCACCATGTCGCAGCGACCTAAAGAAGTCGGGTTCGACGCGGCTCGCTTGATCGTCGAGTATCAGGCGGGTGTGTGGCGATATTTGCGGGCGCTGGGTGCCGACGCGGCGTTGGCGGAGGATTTGACTCAGGATACGTTTTTGGCGGTGCTGCGCAAGCCGTTTGAGATTTATCATCCGGCGGCGACGGCGGCGTACCTGCGGAAAGTGGCGAGGAACCTGTTCATTACCCATCAGCGGCGGGCCAGCCCGGTCGTGCAAATCGGCGACATGGAGTTTGTCGAGACGGAGTGGACGCGGTGGGTTGGCAACGACAACGGCGACGAATTGTTGGCGGCGTTGAAATGTTGCCTGGAGTCGGTCAGCCCGCGGGCACAGCAGGCTTTGGAGATGCGATTTCGCGACAAGGCGTCGCGAATGGCGATTGCGGCGGCGCTTTCGCTGAGTCCGGACGGGGCGAAGAATTTGATGCAGCGGGCGAAGAAGACGTTGCGGGAGTGTATCGAGAGGAAGATGAGCTCGCAGTGACGTCGGCGTTGCCACACGGGTCGAGCCGATGAGTGGTGTTTTTCCAGACTTAAACGAACATGATGGACGAATTGCGACATAACGGGGTATCGCAGCCGGACGCCGAGCGCGATCCTGTGCTCGATGCGTTTCTTGAGGAGGCGCTGGGCGGAGGTTCGCCGCCGGATGTTTCGGCGCGGGTGTTGGCTGCGCTGGGGCGAACGAATGGCGCGGCAAATGGCGCGGCAAATGGCAATGCCGCGGCCGGGACGCATGGCGCACGCGAGCGAAACGGCACGTCTTTGCCGCCGGCCGTGACCGCATCGGCGACAGGGCCGAGTCGCGTTCGCCGGCATGGAATCGGGCGGCATGGATTCAGACGACGTCGCGGCGGTCGGTGGATGGAGTGGACGATCGCGGCCGGGGTCGTGGCGGGTTGCGCGCTTGCGGTGTGGATCGCGTTGGGTTCCGGCGGAACGCCGATGCCGGACGATGGCGGGCCGGGGAAGGCTAGTCCGTCGGTGGCTGGGCCGAAGCCGGCGAACGACGGTGGCAAGCCGGCGGACCGCGTGGCGAAGGATGGCGCGAAGACGCCGGGCGACACGGCGATCGTCCACGTGCCGGGCGATGCTTCGCCGAACGACGGGCAGAGCGTATCGGTTCCGCGAGCGCCGGAGCCGTCTTCGATTGCCGACGCTGGTCCGCGCGATGCTGGGCCGAGCGACATCGACGTACATTCACCGGATCCGGCTCCGCCGCGGCCAGCGGTTCGCTCTAGTGATGCGGAAGTGATCGCGGCCATCGATCGCGCGATTCAGCAGCGGTGGGCGGCCGCGACGGTGACGCCTTCGGTGCGGGCGACCGACGCCGAATGGTTGCGTCGCGTGTTCTTGGCAGTACTCGGCCGAATACCGAAGTTAGACGAAGTTGAGGCCTTTCTGGCCGATTCGTCGAAGCAGAAGCGCGCGGCGGCCGTCGAGCGGTTGTTGACGTCGGATCGTTACGCGGAAGAATACGCGCGGAATTGGACCAACGTTTACACGGAAGCGCTGCTGGGGCACACGGTCGGCGATATGCCGAGCGACAAGACCGACCGGTCGGGCTTGCGGCAGTATTTGCGACGATCGTTTCTGGAAAACAAGCCGTACGACGCCGTGACGAGCGAGTTGCTGACGGCGACCGGTTCGACGCGGCCCGGCGAAGCCGATTTCAATGGAGCGACGAATTTTCTGGCCGACCGGCTGGATAATTCCGGCGTCCAGGCGACGGTCAAAACGGCGGAGGTGTTCTTGGGCGTGCAGGTGCAATGTACGCAGTGCCACAATCATCCCTTTAACGATTGGAAGCAAGGACGGTTCTGGGAATTGAATGCGTTCTTCAGGCAGACGCATGCGGAAGGCGACGGGAGCGACGCGGATTCCGGGGCAACGCGCATCGCGGACGCCGACTTCTACGGCGAGGGCGAAGCACGGGACGGCGTTGTGCAAGACGACGATGCCGAGATTTATTTCGAGGAGCGCAACGGCCGGTTGAAGGCGGCCTATCCGGTGTTCTTCGATGGCACGGAGATTTCTCGCAATGGAGAGATCGACAAGGTCAATCGGCGACGGGAGTTGGCGCGGCTGGTGACAGGCTCGCCGTGGTTTGCGGAAGCGGCGGTAAACCGGATGTGGAGCCATTTCTTCGGACACGGTTTCACACGGCCGATCGACGACATGGGTCCGCACAATCCGCCCACCCATCCAGAGTTATTGGACCGACTTGCACGCGAGTTTGCGGCGAGCGATTACGACATCAAGTCGTTGATTCGCTGGATTGCGCTAAGCGAGCCCTATGCGCTGAGTAGCCGACCGAGCAGAGACAACCAACACGACGACCCGACGGCCGGCGAACCGCCGCTGTTCAGCCGGTATTACCTGCGTCAGATGCGAGCGGAGCAGCTTTACGAATCGCTGGCCGCGGCGACGGGCGAGATGGGTCGCGGTCGCGGAATCGATGGTGACGGCGATGATGGCGACGGCGATGATATCGACGAGCTGTACGCCGAGCGCGAGCAGGAGAAGGCCGATTGGATGCGGCAATTCGTCATCGCTTATCGGACGGACGAATGCGACGAGTGTTCGCTGTTTGTGGGTTCGATTCCGCAGACGCTGGCGATGATGAACGGCGAATTGATGTCGGACGCGACGAGCAGCGAGTCAACGGGGTTGTTGGGAGAGATCGCCCGCGCGCCGATTTCGGAGGCGAAGAAGGTGCGGCAGCTATTCTTGGCGGCACTGGCCCGCAATCCTAGCCCGGGCGAGCAGACCGCGGCGAGGCGGCTGCTGTCGATGCACGGTAACGACACGGCGGCGGGGCTGGAGGATTTGTGGTGGGCACTGCTCAACAGCAACGAGTTCATTCTGGACCGTTGATTGGCAGCGCTGGTTGGCTGCGTTGATTTTCTGTGCCATCGGCGGCGCGATTGGCGACTCGATCGGTGGCGAGTGGCGGGCGGTGGCACGCCGTGTTCCGTCGCGGTCTTCACATCTCCGTCCCCCCGGCCGGATGATACTTTCTCGTCGGGACGCCCTGGGTGTGCTTGCGTTCGGTATGGCCGGCGGCTGGGCCGTGGAGGGGGCGGACTAACGACAATTGCATGGATACGCTACGATGGTCGGCGGCCGGGGCAGTCGAAATCGACATTGAAATTGATTGCGGCGGGCGGCGGATTCTTCTGCCCGGTTTGCCGCGGATATACACGTT
This sequence comes from Planctomycetota bacterium, assembly GCA_029259895.1. Lineage (GTDB taxonomy): Bacteria > Planctomycetota > Planctomycetia > Pirellulales > PLA5 > PLA5. Next base: position 5,466 of record JAJDEG010000042.1, on the reverse strand, counting down.
CAGGGAAGGAAATCGACGATGCCTAAGTTCTCGGTGGAAGTTCCGCATCAACTCGGGCAGGAAGAGGCGGTCAATCGCGTCCAGGGGTTGTTGCAGCGGGTGAAGGAGAAGTATCAGAGCCAGGTGTCGGACCTGGAGGAGTCTTGGGCGGACAACGTGTTGGCGTTCAACTTCAAGACGTACGGATTCAAGATCGGTGGCAATCTTACGGCCGCCGAGAGCAACGTGAAGATCGACGGCGTCTTGCCGATCGCCGCGATGATGTTCAAGGGCCGGATCGAGCAGACGATCCGCGACGAGCTGGCGAAGCGGCTGGCTTAGCGTTCTTTGAGCCGCGGAGTTCACGGAGCAGCCGTCAGCTTTCGTTTCTTCGCTTGGCCGCCGCTGGTCGTTCGGCGAGCGTGGCGATTTTTCGGGCGCGAACGGTCCGTTGGTAGCGTTCGTACTGGTTGTGTTGGGCGCGGGGGCGAAAATTGCCGTTGCGGTCGCCCATAGCCGTGCCGTTTTGTGGAATCGGCAAAAGGTGCGTGTTTATACTGGGTCCAAGGCGCACGGCGGACGCTCGGTATAGGACCGCGTCGGCGCGTCGACGAATCGGACAGTGAGTTTCGGAACGTAAAGCTTCGGAATAACGATTTTTGGAACAGTGATCTTTGGAACAGAGAGCCTGGGCGAATTCATTTTGGTTCGCCGCAACCACCAGAGCGAGAGGTACCGCATCATGAGACAGACCGCAGCACGTCGGTGGATGATTTACGCACGGCGGTTGGCGATTGCCGCCGCGATTGCCGCAACGACGACGCACGTGGCGCTGGCGCAAACGCCGGACGACATCTTTTCGCCCTCGACGCCGACGACGGATCCGATCGTTCCCTCGACGGATCCGGTCGCTCCGCCGATTGCACCCGCGGACGTACCGCCGTCGACGGTGCCCAGCACTGATCCGGGGGCGGTTGCTCCGGGTGATCTGCCGGACATCGTTCAAGACATACCGGGACGTGAAGTCGACCCGCAAGCCAAAGCGCGCTTGCAAGCCGCATTCGTGGAATTCAACTCGCCGAATCGCGACCTGCAGAACGTGGTGACGATGGCTAAAGAGGCCATCGAACTGAATGTCAAGCGATACGGCCAAAAAGGCAACACGCTCATTGAGGCTTATCAACTGACGGGCGCTGCGCTAATGCAGTTGAAAGACTATGAACGCGCGACGAACGCCTACAGCATTGTTTCGCAGTTGAATCCCAATGACGTGCGGTCGTTGACTTCGATGGGCGAGGCATACTTCGAATTGAAGGAGTACGGGTTGGCGGTGGACACGCTAACGCAGGCGCTCAATCTGGATTCGCGGCAGGTTTTGCCGTTGTACTGGCGCGGCAAGGCGCGCACGGAGCAGCGGGACTATCAGGCGGCGATCGAAGACTTGCAGGAAGCCGCGGCGATGAGTCGCAACAGCAAGGAGATTTTCGCGGCGCTGGGCAAAGTGCAGTTGTTGCTGGGAGACGCGGAGAGCGCGCTGGCTTCGCTGGATCGGGCGGTGAAGCTCGATACCGCGACGCCGGCGGACGTGAAGTCGACGTTTGCCGAGGCGCACTTCGAGCGTGGCAAGTTGCATGCGTCGCTCGGCTCGCTGGAGAAATCGGTGGCCGATTTGGCGATTGCCGTCGAGCGAGATGGGCAGAACAAGGAGTATCTGATGAACCTAGGCGCGCTGCGGCACGAAATGGCCGTGGTGGATAAGGATCCGTCGCAATTGACGCTGGCGATCGAGGCTTTCAATCGGGCGGCGAACGTGCCGAAGGAGCCGGAGGAAGATAAGGAAGACGTTTCGCCGTATGTGGCGCTGGCCCGCACGTACATTCAGCAGGGCCATATGGAGACCGACAAGGACGCCGCGACGGACGCCTATCGCGAAGCGATCGCGATGAGCAACAAGGCGATTGGCGTCGAGCCGAAGGCGACGATGGCGTTCTATCAGCGGGGCGTCGCGCAGCGGATGCTGGGTAACTTCGACGCGGCGGTGGCGACGCTGAGCGAGGCGATTCAGTTATCGCCTGGCTTTGGTGCGGCGATGTACCGACGCGGAATCATCTGGTATCAGCGCGGCGAGTATCGGCTGGCCGGACAGGATTTCGACGACGCGCTGCGTAGCGAGCCGGGTAATCCGAAGTATCTGGTGTGGCGCGGGTTGGCGTTCGCACGACAGGAGAAGTACATCGACGCGATCGACTCGTATTCGCTGGCATTGCGGTCGAATCCGCAGAGCGCGCGGGCGTTTCACAATCGGGCGCTGGCGTACTTGGCGATCGGCGAAGCGGAGAAAGCGGTGACGGACTTGAACCATGCGATTCGATTGGACGCCCGCGACGTGCAGGCTTACTATCGGCGTGGCGTGGCTCTGGATCGGATGGGCGATGCCCAGCGGGCGCTGGAGTCGATTTCGACGGCGATCAGCCTAAAGGCGGATTTCGCCGACGCGCTGGTCGCTCGCGGCAGGCTTTACGAGCGGAATGGCGACGCCGCGAAGGCTGCGGCGGATTTCGCGGCGGCGAAGAAGGTTGGCGCGGCGAACTAGTTTCGGTTCGGACGCGAAATTCGATAGGCTCTCTCGACCGGCGTGGCGATGATTCGTCACGCCGGTTTTTTTGTTGGTGCGCGGGGCGCGTATCGCTGATGTGGGTGCGAGTGGCTAAAATGTTGGGCTGTCAGGTTGGGCTGCGGCGATCGGTATTGCCGCTGCCGTTGCGACTTTGCTTGCCTTCTCGTTCGTGGGATGTTTTGCCTTATGCCATCTGCGTCTTTGCCCGCGCCGCTCGATCCGCCCGTCCGCACGCTGTTGGGGCCCGGTCCTAGCGATACCCATCCGCGGGTGCTTGCGGCGATGTCCAAATCGACCGTAGGCCATTTGGATTCGTACTATTTGCAGCTTATGGACGGCATGCAGCAGATGTTGCGGAGCGTGTTTCAGACGAAGAATCGAATGACGTTCGCGGTGAGCGCGACGGGGTCGGCGGGGATGGAAGCGGCGGTGGTGAACGTCGTTGAGCCGGGCGATTCGATGGTCGTGTGCGTCAACGGCGTGTTCGGCGGTCGAATGGCGGACGTGGCCGGGCGAGCGGGTGCGAATGTGACGAAGGTCGAGCGGCCGTGGGGCGAAGTGTTCGCGGTTGGCGATTTGAAGGAGGCGATCGCAAAGGCGAAGCCGAAGGCGGTGGGGATCGTACTGGCGGAAACTTCGACGGGGGCTTGGCAGCCGATCGAGGAGATTGCGGCGGTGGTGCGGGAGAGCGGGGCGATGCTGATCGTCGACGCGGTGACGGCGCTGGGCGGCTTGCCCGTCGAAGTCGATCGCTGGGGCGTGGACGTTATCTATAGCGGTTCGCAGAAGTGTTTGAGTTGTCCGCCGGGGCTGGCGCCGATTTCGTTTTCCGATCGGGCGCTGGAGGGGATTCTCGCCCGCAAGACGAAGGTGCAAAGCTGGTATCTCGACGTGTCGATGCTGGCGCAGTATTGGGGCAGCGACCGAGTATATCACCACACTGCGCCGATCAACATGACGTATGGGCTGTACGAGGCGCTGCGGCTGGTGCTGGATGAAGGATTGGAGAATTGTTTTGCGCGGCATCGGCGAAACCATCTGGCATTGAAGGCCGGATTGGCGGCGCTGGGAATTACTTACACGGCAGCCCAAGGGCATCAGTTGCCGATGCTCAATGCCGTGCGCGTGCCGGAGGGGATCGACGATGCGCGGGTGCGGGGCGAGCTGCTGTCGCGGTTCGGTATCGAGATCGGCGGCGGGCTGGGGGCGTTTAAGGGGAAAGTGTGGCGGATCGGGTTGATGGGATACGGGTCGCGGCCGGCGAACGTGTTGTTGTTCTTGGCAGCGCTGGAACAACTGTTGGCCGAGCAGGGGCATCAGTTCGACGGCGGGGCGGGCGTGGCGGCGGCGAATGCGGCGTACTCGAGCACGAAGTGAGAATGAAGCGATGCAACTGACGGGAAAAGCGGCGATTGTGACCGGCGGCGGAACCGGCGTGGGGCGGGCGACCGCGCTGGCGCTGGGGCGGCTGGGGTGCAGCGTGTTGGTGAATTACTCGCGCTCGGCGGCCGAGGCGGAAGCCACCGCCGCGGAAGTCGAGGCGCTGGGCGTGAAGGCTTTCGCGCATCGGGCTGATGTATCCGACGACGCCGCTTGCCGGGCGATGGTGGCGGCGGCGGTCAAGCGGTTCGGGCGTCTGGATGTGCTGGTCAACAACGCCGGAACGACGCGGTTCATTGCGCTCAAAGACCTGGACGATGTGAACGACGACGATTGGCGGAAGATTTTCGACGTCAACGTCAAAGGGGCGTTTCAAGCGGCGCGGGCGGCGAAGGAGGCGATGCTCGAGAACGGCGGCGGCGAGATCGTTAACGTGACGAGCATCGCGGCGTATCGCGGGAAGGGGAGTTCGATTCCTTACTGCGCGTCGAAGGCGGCGCTGAATACGTTGACGATATCGCTGGCGTGCGCGCTGGCACCGGAGATACGCGTCAATGCGGTGGCGCCGGGGTTTATTTCGGGACGATGGCTGGAAGAAGGATTGGGGCGCGGGTACGAGCGGATCATGGAGCAAACGGCGGCCAAGCTGCCGCTGGGCCGGGTGAACGAACCGGAGGACGTGGCCGCGGCGATTCTGAGTTTGATTACCGGCGCGGACACGATCACCGGGCAGGTGCTGGTTTGCGATAGTGGAATGATGATTGCTGGGTGACGTAAGCGATCGCGTCGTTGTGCTTGGTGTCGTCGCGCTCGATTACGCCGTTGAAAGGTTTTCGCGCGGCAATGAACGACGACGATGACGACAATGGCGCGTTCATCAGTTTCGAGGCCAATCGCCGGTCCGCGGATGCGGACATGCGGGTGCGGTGCCCGCGTTGCAACCGGCTGATCTTCATGCACGACCTCTGATGCGAGCACTGCGGCTTGCATTTCGGCGGCGAGGCATGGCAGGTTTCGCCGTCGACTCGCATGTCTCAGCTTCTGCCGGGACGTTGGTGGCGGCGCTGGGCGATCATAGCGATCGTCGTGGCGATGCTGGTCGCGTTCATATTGGGTTTTCGATGATCGGCCGCATGCTGCGCGGCTGAAATGGCTTTCCGCCTCGCCCGACATGCTAATCCGCGCCGACCGCTATTGCTTTTGGTTCGTTGCTTCGCTCATGTTAAGCTAACACTGCGTGAACGTACCGTGAGTGTTTGTCGTTCTTGGAGCAGGTTTATGCGGCGACGATTGTTCTCGTGGCGGCGGTTGACCGGTCCGTTGGCGGCGGCACTCCTAACCGTTTCGTGTACAGATGCGATATGGGCGGAGCCGGTGGAGCGCGTCGTTCATATCAGCGTCGATGGGCTGAACGTGGCGATGTTGCGTGGGCTGCTCGACGATGCGCCGGCTTCCGTGCCGGGGTTTGGGCGGTTGATCGCCGAGGGGGC
>JAJDEG010000410.1 GCA_029259895.1 Planctomycetota bacterium | reverse complement strand
TCGCGGACTCGTAGGCGTCAACGACGTGCGGGCTTGGTCCGACCGACGCGGATTTGCCGTTTGTCGGCATCGGGAGGTGGCTCTATTGGCTATCCGTTTGCAGATTTTCGCCACAATTCGGTCAGTAAGCTCAAAATATGTTGGTGCATTCACCCCAGCGCACCGATTGCGGGCTAGATATTTCTGTAAAGTCCGACGCGATGCGGGGTGAATACCCCGGTCGACGCAATGGACCGTCGCGGCTATGTCGATTGTCGCGGCCGTTGCAAGACACTCGCGGTACGCCGCTGGAACTTGTTTCATCGTGGAACTCCACACATTTTCAAGAGGGGCAGTCTTATGTTCAGTTGGCTAAAGAATGTTCGGGTCGGCAAGCGGATTGCCGGCGGTTTCGGGCTCGTGTTGTTGTTGGTCTGCGCGATGGGCGGGATCGGGTATTTCTCGCTCGATTCGGCGACCGAGTCGTTTTCGGAATATCGTTCGCTGGCTCGGCAGACCAAGCTGACGGGCCAGATCGAGACCGACCTGATTGACGCCCGGCTGCAAGTTCGCACGTTCGCGACGAATCAAGATCCCAAGGTCGTCGAGACGTACCACAAGCTCGTCGAACATCTCGTGGCGGCCGTCAAGGAAGCCGAGGGGTTGGTCACGGACGCGGACCTGTTGGCGAAGCTCGGAACGATCGACGACGACATGCACCATCACGCGGAGCAGTTCGAGAAGCGCGTGAAGCACCAGGCGGAAATCTCGGCCCTCGGAAAGGACGTCCTCGACGTGAAGGGGCCGGCGGTCCGCGAATCGTTGTCGGAGATCATCGAATCGGCCCGCGGCGACAACGACATGGAAGCCGCCACGGTGGCCGGCGTCGCGCAGCAGCACTTGCTGCTCGGGCGTCTGTACGTCGCCAAGTTCCTCAGCGACAACACGCCGGCCACGGCCGACCGCGTCCGCAAGGAATTCGCCGACGCCAAAGAAAACTACCGTCATCTGGACGCGCAACTCACGAATCCCAAGCGTCGCGAAATGCTCGCGTCGGCCTCGACGGCGACCGAAGAGTACGTCGCGGCGTTCGAGCAAGTGGTGGGCATCGCCCACGCCATCGACGCGATCGACGACACGATGATGAAAGACGGATCGCACGTCGCCCACACGATCGACGAGATCAACGACACCGTGGCGGCTGAACAGGACGCCCTCGGCCCGGCGGTCGCGGCGGCCAACGCCAAAGCGGAAATCGAGGCGCTGGTGTTGTGCGGCGTGGCCCTGATAATGGGCATCGGCGCGGCGATCGTGCTGACGAAGAGCATCGTGAAGCCGCTCCGCGGCGCTCTGACGAAGCTCCAATTGATCTCCAACGGCGATCTGTCGACGCGAATCGAAATCGACCGCAAGGACGAATTCGGCGACATCGCCACCGCCATTAACCTGGCTACCGAGGCTTCGGAGAAGACGCTCGACGAGGTTCGTATCGCCGCGGAGCGAGAGAAGGAACTGCAAGCCGAACGGGCCGAGCAGGAGCGACGGCAGGCGGATGAAGCACGCCTTCGCGAGGACCAAGAGCGGATCCGCAAGGAAGAGGACGCCCGCAAGGAGCAAGAACGCGTCGAGAGCGAGCGGGCGACGAAGGAAGCGGCCGAGCGCGAGCAGCGGGAGCGAGAGCAAGCCGCCGAACGCGAACGGCGCAACAGAATAAACGAGCTGTTGAAGGTGGTCAACGCGGCGGCCGGCGGCGATTTGACCGTGCCTGTGACGGTGACCGGCGACGACGCGATCGGCGAGTTGGCCGATGGATTGCGGCGAATGATCGCGGATCTCCGCGAAGTCATCACGCAGGTGGTCGAAAGCGCGGCGCAATTCACCGAGGGTGCCCGCGTCGTGGCCGAGGGCTCGCAGAGTCTGGCAGGAAACGCGCAGTCCCAGAGCAGCGTCGTCGAGGAGATGACGGCGGCGGTCCAGCAGCTCAACCAGAGCATCGACGGAGTCGGCACGAACGCCAACGAGGCCGACAAGTTGGCTAAGAACACGTCGTCGCTGGCCGAGGAAGGTGGCACCGCGGTCGAGCAATCGATCGAGGCGATGGATCTTATCAAAACCAGTTCGGAGAAGATCAGCGAGATCATTTCGGTGATTTCGGAGATCGCCAGCCAAACGAACTTGCTGGCCCTCAACGCGGCGATCGAAGCAGCGCGGGCCGGCGAGCACGGTCTCGGCTTCGCGGTCGTGGCCGACGAAGTTCGCAAGCTGGCCGAACGGTCGAACAAGGCGGCCGGCGAAGTGTCGTCGCTAATTCGCGAATCGACACAACGGGTCGAACAAGGTGCGACCTTGAGCAACGAGACGCGACGGGCGCTGAAGCAGATCATCGAGGGCGTGCAAGTGACGGCCGATATGATCTCGCAGATCGCGTCCGCGACGAAGGAACAATCTGGCACCGCTAAAGAAGTGGGCCGGGCGATCGGCAACGTCTCGCAGGGAACGGAGCAAGTCGCGGCGGGTAGCGAGGAAATGGCCTCGAGCAGCGAGGAGCTTGGTGCCCAAGCGACTAGTCTGCGCGACCTCGTGCAGCGGTTCAAGCTGACGGGAACTTCGCCGAACGTTAGCGTGGGCCACCGCAACTCGAGTCGCGGCGATCAAGCCGAGCAGGAATCCTACGCCGATCTCGCCGTGTAGGGCAGGGATCCGCGTTAGCGTTACCCAGTCGAACGTAACGAGCGGGGGCGGCGAAGCTTAGGTTTCGCCGCCTTCGCTTCGTTTCGTTCGCGAACCAACGGCGACTGAATTATCTCCGGCGCTAATTCGGCGAACGGTCGCGTGCCGGGTTGTCGATTCGCCTGGTGCGCCCCGTCGACACACTTCGGTCCTTTTGAAAGCGCGCTCAAGGCCGTGGTCGTCGTTCGAGTGACCAACTTCGCGCGACTTATCGGGAGCAACCGAGTCATCCCGATAATCGGCCGGGGAATAATCGATGTGATACTTAGATTTTGCGGGGGAGTCGTACCCGCAAAACATGTACGCAGGGTTGCCGTCTTAACCTTTGCGACCTAAAGACTGTTAGACGTCGCTTTGGGGTGTTCGCCCCAATCGGTTTTGGGTCAGTCGGGTCGTTGCTTTCGGCGCGTTCGACCACGATTCACCGTCATTGGCGACCCGTTCGCTGCGGCGTTTACGACGCGGCTACTTTGGACTCACTCTTGGCGGAGGAGAAGCAATGGACCAGGCGAATTCGAAACGGTTTCAGTTTAAGAGCGTGAAAACCAAATTGTTGGTTTGGTTCCTGGCGTTGGGCTTGTTGCCGGTGGCGATCATCGGATGGCTGAGTTATTCACACGCCCGGGACGATTTGACGGCGTCGGCGGCGAACCAGCTACAGACAATGGCGATCGAAACGGTCGACAAGATCGACCGCAATCTGTTCGAGCGATACGGCGACGTGCAGGCGTTCGCGGAGAATCCCGACGCCAAGGGCACGCCGGAGCAAGTCACCGAAGCGGCGAATTTCTACACGAAGTGCTACGGCATTTACGATCTCATGATCGTGGCCGACATCGACGGCAAGATCGTCGCGGCAAACACCGTGGACGGAACGGGCAACGCCATCGACACGGCCGGTTTGATCGGTCGTAGCGTAAAGGGTGAGGCGTGGTTCGACGAGATCGCTTCGGGCAAGATCGGATACGGCACGACGTATTACAGCGAAGCCGAATTCGGCGCCGCCACGAGCGAAGTGTATGGCGACAAGCGACTGACGCTGAACTTCTCCGCGCCGATCGTCGACGAGAACGGCAAAGTAACGCGCGTGTGGTCGAACCGCGCATCGTTCGAGCGGATCGTCAGCGATATTACGGACAGTCAATTGAAAAACGCCAAGGAAAAGGGGGCTGGCTCGCTGGCCATCCAATTAATGACGCCCACCGGATTGGTCCTCGAAGACGCCGATCCGAAAGCGATTTTGACGCTTAACCTCGCGGCCTCGGGATTGGAATGCGCGAAGCGCGTCGGCGAGGAGGCCCACGGATACACGATCGAAACGAATACGCGACGGGGCGTCGAACAGATTAACGGATTTGCGAAGTCGCAAGGCGCGCTCGGATTTCCTGCCTACGGCTGGGGCATCCTGCTGCGTCAAGACTATGCGGAAGCAACGGCCGCGGCCGGTTCGCTCCGCAATTTTATTCTGATCGCCGCGGGACTTTCCGCGGCGGCGATCTTTGCCCTGGCATGGTGGGTCGCTGGCGCAGTGGCACGACCGGTCATTAAGACGGCGACCGTACTCGATGCCGTGGCCCAAGGCGACCTGACGCAGCGGCTGGAAGTCGACTCGCGCGATGAATTCGCCCAGATGGCGAATTCGCTCAATACGGCGGTGGCCGCTTCGGCAAAGACGCTCGAAGACGTGCGCATCGCCGCCGAGCGCGAAAAGGAACTGCAAGAGGAGCGTGCCGCGGAGGAACGACAGCGTAGCCAAACGGAACGCGACGCCGCGGCCGCCATGCAGGAAAAGGTCGACGCGATGCTCGCCGCGCTGGACAGCGTGTCGCGCGGCGACTACTCGACCAATCTGTCGTTCGACCAATCCGACGCGGTCGGAAAGCTGGGCAACGGCCTGGCGCAGTTCTTCGCGGACAAGCAGACGGCCGAGGCCACCGAACGCGAGCAACGCGAGCGGGAGCAAGCCGCCGAACGCGAGTTGCGCAACAAGGTGAACGAGCTGCTCAAGGTCGTCAACGCGGCCGCCGGCGGCGACTTGACCGTGCCGGTGACGGTGACGGGCAATGACGCCATTGGAGAATTGGCGGGCGGATTGCGACGCATGATTACCGACCTGCGCGAAGTCATCACGCAGGTGGTCGAAAGTGCAGCGCAATTTACGGAGGGTGCCCGCGTCGTGGCCGAGGGTTCGCAGAGTCTGGCAACCAACGCCCAAACGCAGAGCAGCGTCGTCGAGGAAATGACGGCATCGATCAAGCAGCTCAACGAGAGCATCGACGGTGTCGGCTCGAACGCCTCGGAAGCGGACAAGGTGGCGAAGAACACGTCGTCCCTGGCCGAGCAAGGCGGCGGCGCGGTTGCTCAGTCGATCGAGGCGATGGAGCTGATCAAAACCAGCTCGGAGAAGATCGGCGAGATCATTTCGGTGATTTCAGAGATCGCCAGCCAGACGAACTTGCTGGCCCTCAACGCGGCGATCGAAGCGGCGCGGGCCGGCGAGCACGGCCTTGGCTTCGCGGTCGTGGCCGACGAAGTTCGGAAGCTGGCCGAACGGTCGAATAAGGCGGCTGGCGAAGTGTCGGCGTTGATACGCGAATCGACGCAACGGGTCGAGGAAGGTGCGACCTTGAGCAACGAAACCGGCAAGGCGCTGCAACAAATCATCGAGGGCGTGCAATCGACGGCCAACATGATCTCGCAGATCGCCAAAGCCACGACGGAGCAAGCCGGCACGGCGAAGGAAGTGGGCTCCGCCATCGGCAACGTTTCGCAGGGAACCGAGCAAGTTGCCGCGGGAAGCGAAGAAATGGCCTCGAGCAGCGAGGAGCTTGGCGCCCAGGCGACGAGCCTGCGCGAATTGGTCCAGCGCTTTAAGGTGACGGGAACTTCGTCGAACGTTGGCGTAAGTCAGCGCAGCGCGAGCCGTGCAGACGCGACGGATCGGAAATCTCATGCCGATCTGGCCGTGTAGAATGCGATCCGTGTGGACTAGTCGAACGTAAAAAATCGAGGGCGGCGAGACTTGGGTTTCGCCGCCCTCGATTCGTTTGCGAGAGCCGCGATCGCGAATCGCCCGTCGAGGCGTCGCTCGTTTGCCAGGACGAATCTTGCTCGCTAGGATACCGGCTTCGCAGAATGGACCAATCGCCGTTCACGTAGCCCCACGTTGCCGAGAGTTTTGTGCCGAATACTTCCGTCGAGATTAGTTTCGGATCGCGCCGCGTCGGGGCTGGGTGTCCGGCGTACATCGTCGCCGAGTTGGCGTGCGCTCACGAAGGGGATATCGACTTCGCCCTGAATTGGATCGACGCCGCCGCGCAGGCGAACGCCGACGCCGTAAAGTTCCAGGCGTTTACGGCGGACGGCCTGGTCGTGCCAGGTCACGAGTTGCACGCTGCCTATCGGCGATTCGAGTTCGACACGGCCCAGTGGGAACGGCTCGCCGAGCACGCTCGAGAGCGAAAACTCGGCGTGCTCGTCGATGTGTTTGAGCCATACAGCTTGACTGTCGCCGAGGCCATCGCCGCCGACGCCTTGAAGGTGCATTCCACGAACGTCACGAACCCGATGTTCTTGGAGCGCGTGGCGGCGCTCGACCTGCCGGTGATCGTGGGGACCGGCGGCACGAGCAAGGTGGAGTTGCAAGCGGCCGTCGAAGTGTTTCGCCGCCACGGCACGCCCATCGCAATGATGCACGGCTTCCAGGGCTATCCGACGGCCGACGCCGATAC
>JAJDEG010000409.1 GCA_029259895.1 Planctomycetota bacterium | reverse complement strand
GGTCGCGCTGGCGTACCGTTATCGGCGATAAGTTCCTTGGCCTTTCTGGCCCCCAAGTTGCGCATTGTGGCCAGCTCAAATCGTTGCCGGGCCTCTTCGGCCCAAAACTCGAGCTTGTTCAGCCACTCGTTGGCTTTCTTGTCATGCACGGGCACTTCTTCGATGCCCTCTTCGCGGCTTCGCTGGGCGATTTGACGAAAAATCGTCGCCAAATCGAGGAATCGCAAGGCCAGTCGATCGAATTGGTCGGACTGATATGGAATTAGTGTCATGCCCCCCTCGCGATGGCGTTGCTGGCTGCGTTTCGGCCGCCGCAAAACACCCATGTTATCCGCATGCGGCACGCTGCGCCGAGCCGTTATGGGCATTTTTTGCGAATTAGACGCGCGGAAATTGGCCATCAATTCCGGCGCAAAAAATGGTCAGAATTTTGGTTGTAATTAGGCCACTCATTTTGTACCATTGCCGCGTTGAACAGGCCGCAGCCGCGGCCAAAGCGACTCTAACGAGGGAGTAAGGGCCATGGCGATCAAGAGAGGTCGAACGTCGAAATGCCGACAACCGGGCGGGAAAACCCGTCGCCGCGACGACGACGACGAGCCGGAACCAGTCGAACCGCCCCGCATGGGGTCGTCGACGAAAGATAGCGGCAAACCACTCCCGGATAGTGGATTCGGCGCGTGCGAAGACGATCTGGACGCCGAATCATTTGACCCGAATGCGCGCGACTTTCTTGGCGATTTCGGCCTCGACGACGAAGAGACCGTGCCAGAAGTGGAAGATTTCTGGTTCGACGATGCGGATCGATTCGACGACTGACGGGCAAGCCGGCGCGATCTGATCGTTCTGCCGGCAAGAAAGCCAGTATCCCGCGGCAATCGCCACCTTTTTCGCCAACAAGCCACATCCTGGCCCACTTCAGGGCACATTTCTCAGCTCGTTTCAAGGAGCGACCGATGATTTCCGTCACTTTGGAAGAACGCATCCGAAAGTTGCTCGTCGAAGGAAAACTGTCGCAGCGTAAGATTGCCCGCCTCACGGGAACGAGCCGTTCGACGGTTGGGGCGATCGCCGGCGGCACGGGCCGAGATTTTCTCAGGCGTTCGGCGGAGGATGGCGGCGAGTATTTCTCGCGGTCGAGCCGGCCGCAGCGCTGTCCGCAATGCGGCGGGCTGGTCTATATGCCGTGTCATGTGTGCCGCGTGCGCGCCTACGCTATGCGCAAGAAGTCGAGGAACGCCGTCCTGCCCCCAGGGGTCGACGAGCCGGTCGACGAGTTGGTCGACGAGTTGGTGGACGAGTTGGTGGACGTGCCGGAGACTCAGCTCGTGCCGGCCCCGGCCGCGGAGCCGTCGCACGGCAATTCGCCCGGCGACGTGATGGAGGGTGCGATGGAAAGAGCGTTCGACGTTGCTTCGGCGCGCTGCAGACCGCGTTTGGACGTTTCAACGGAATGCCGCTCGTCCGTGCCGAATAACTTCTGCCCGCTGGCCAGCAGATCGTTTACGAGTTCTTGAATTCGCGAAGCGCCGCCGACGACCAGCGGCGTGACGTCGTCGGCCGTGTTGGCTTCGAGAGCCGCCTTCATCTGGTCGACCTGCTGCGAAATCGCCGCGGCCGTAAGAGCGAGCTGCGTGCGGTCGGGCGATGCTCCGGGCCGCTCGTGCGAACCGGCTTTCGCGTGCCGGGCGGCGACGATGTTGCTGAACCACCGCAGCAGCGCTCCGCGGCCGATGATGCCCGTTGGTTTCCCGTCGCGCGCGACGACGATGCTGCGAATCGGCATGCGGCACAGAAACTCGTAGATCGTCAGGATCGGCTCGCTTTCGTCGTAACATACGACGCTGGTTTTCATGACGTCCGAGATTCTCCGCGTCCAGCAGTTGGGCCACAGCAGGACGTTCATCACGTCTTTTTCCGAAAGGAATCCGACCAGCTTTCCCTGCTCGTCGACGACGGGGGCCGAGTTGAAGCGGAATTGCAGAAAGTACTTGGCCGCAACCCCGATGGTCGCATCGTACGGCAGCGACGCCACGATCGTCGTCATCACATCACGCGCGACGACGCCCGCAAATACGGCTCCGGCGGCGTTGGCCGGATCGTGGCAGGCGGCGCTGATTCTCTGCAATTCTCCGTGGCAAAGCACGCGATCGCGTCCGGCCTGTTTCGCGGCCAGCAAGCATTGGTCGGCGATGTCGGTGAGTTTCGCGACGCTCTCGATGTCGGGCGTCCATTGCGCTATGCCGAAGCTGGCCGTGACGGCGAGCGTCTTGCCATCGAAGACGATCGGCGTCGCGGCGATCTTGGCCCGCGCGCGTTCGGCCCACAGAACGGCGTTTTCTTCGTCGGTCTCGGTAAGCAGGACGCAGAATTCCTCGCCGCCGACGCGTCCGACGAAGTCCGTGGCACGCGAGTTGTCGACGAGAAGGCGCGCGACGGTACGTATGACTTCGTCGCCGGCCGGGTGGCCGTGCGCGTCGTTGATGCGTTTGAAATAATCGATGTCGATCACGATGCAGGACAGGCGCGACCGATAGCGTCGGGCGCGACGCCATTCGCGATCGAAGTGCTCGTGGAACGTGCGTTTCGAGGCGAGGCCCGTTAGCGGGTCGCAATTGGCCAGGAACGACAGGCGGTGCTCGAGATCGACGATTCGCGAGCCGGCTTGCAGCCGCGCTAGCAACTCCATTCGTTCGACGGGCTTGCGGGCGAAGTCGTCCGCACCCGATTTCAACGCCTGAACGTAGTCGTCCGCGCCGTCGCGGCCGGTGAGCATTACGGTGTAGACGTATTGCGGCAAGTCGGACCGCCGCACGTATTCGCAAAGTTGCAGCCCCGATACGTCGCCGGGCATTTCCCAATCGGTGACGAGAATATTCGGGCACGACGCTTCGATGGCTGCGATCGCGCTTGCGCCATCGGCCGCTTCTGTGACTTCAAAGCCGTCGGACGTCAACCACCGAGCCAACAGCCGCCGCAGGGCGTTGTCGTCGTCGACCAACAAGAGATTCAGGTTGCCGTGCGCCATGTCGCGATTCGTTTCTGAAATCGTCGAGCCTACGCCGCCTAATCAGCGATGCGGTTCGTTGGCGTTACCGTGCCACCGCCTGCGCGCATCGTCGGCGTCGAGTGCCCCGAGGAAGGATAGCTTGGGCGGCGGCGCGGCGTCTCGTCGAACAACGGAAATCCCAGCGTGACGCCCATGGACCCCGCAGCGGCAGAGAAATTCGGCACATCCGTCAGAATTGCGGCCAACGG
>JAJDEG010000408.1 GCA_029259895.1 Planctomycetota bacterium | reverse complement strand
ATCAAGTCCCATTGTTCATCCGAAAGCTGATGCCGTAACATGATCGTGCCCTCCGTGGCCTGGAAACAACCCAACCGAGCACACCAGTGTGCGCCAACCAGGCATCACGAGCCAAGAGCACATTTCCGACAAAGCCTAGTCCCTTGATCGGGTCGAGATCGACAAAGTGCTTGAGCGCCAGCGACTCATTGTTCATTTGCTCCTGAAGCAGTACCTGCAAATCTTGTACATGATTGTCAACGCTGCCTTTTAACTTGGCCTTGACGTCGATCAGCGCATTGCTTGCCAAGACTTCATCCAAAGCTGTTTTCAGGATTGGGCGGAACACTTTGCCAAGGAGAGACGCGTCCGTCATTCGCGTACACGATTCGAGGTCGCGGGCGACGGGTACGAGTATGAAGTCCGGTAGCACCTTGATGAGGTCTGTATCGCTTATTGACACCCATTCGTCGGTTTTCTCGTCGATGGATAGCCCCGCCAGGTACTCCGTAAGCAATGCGAGCGCGTCCGGTTTCAGTATCTTTTTTGCATTCAAACCGCCAGCAAGGTTTAGTTCAACGATTAATTCGTGGAGTTTCGCAACCCCTTTTGATGAAAGATCCCGCAGGTCCATTCGCTGAGGAACGAGTTGCCGTATTTGAGCTTTACGATTCTCATTGAACGTGTACGTACAACGAACTACGACCTCCTGTGAGTCTGGATGCCTAAACGGAAGCTGTTCCGGGGTGGGTGCCGCGCAAATAAACCCTGCCTCGATCAAGACCTCGCGCGCGCGGTCGTTCTTAAAGAAGTCGGCGGCATTGTCGAGTTTGCGACATTCGAAAAGCGTTCGGATCGCCAGCATACATGACGTCTTGCCGACGTCGTTCTCGCCGATAATCACGGACATCGGGTGCAAGCTGATGTCCATGCTCTCCAGTGCGCGAAAATTCTCGATGTGAACGCGGTTCAATCGCATCGTCGACTCCCGCTGACAGAAAGAATAATGCCAAGGTAAGGGGTTGAGGGTGCATGTTAACTGCCTCGGAGAATTAACGCAATCGAGCCATCCGTCGCGGTGGCGGCCGCTGCATCAAAACGTTCGGCATAGCGTTCCGCCGTCGACAATCAGCGTTGCCCCGCTGATATAGCTGCCGGCTTCGCTGCAGAAGAGCAAGGCGGGACCGGCGAGTTCTTCGGGTTGTCCCCACCGCAGTAGCGCCGCTCGTTTGGCGAATGCGTCTTTCTGCTCCTGGCTCAACAGGCTCATCGGCAAGTCGGTCATGATTGGGCCGGGCGCGATGCAGTTGACGGTGATGTTGTACGGGCCTAGCTCCAACGCCCAGGCGCGGACCATGCCGACCAGCGCGGCCTTGGTCGCGGAATACGCGCCGCGGGCGGGATTCGACGCGAAGCCCATGATCGACGAGGTGTAGACGAGGCGGCCCCAGCGCCGCTCCTTCATGCCGCCGACGACGGCTCGCGACAGCCGCATGCACGACGACAGGTTCAGCTCGACGATGCGGTCCCAGGCCTCGTCGGTGGTTTCTTCGAGCGTTTGCGGTTCGTTGCTGCCGGCGTTGTTGATGAGGATGTCGACTTTGCCGAGCTTTTCCGTCGCGAACTTGGCCAATCGATCGATTTCGACTTTGTTCGTCATGTCGGTGGCCAGGTATTCGGCCCGGCGGCCGGATGCGGCGCGGATTTCGTCGGCGGCGGCTCGCAGTTCGTCCTCGTGACGGCTGGCGAGCACGACGTCTGCTCCGGCGTCGGCGAGGCCCAGCGCCATCGCCTTGCCAAGGCCCTTGCTGCCGCCGGTGACGAGTGCCACGCGGCCGGTGAGATCAAATAGCTTCGATTTCATATCTGGCGATCCGATTTTGGGAATGAATCGTTCGCGCGCAACACCGGGCACGGACGAGTACGTAGGATAGGAAGCAATTTACCCGGCGGTTGGTCCAAGTTCCACCGATGACCGTGCGTCGGCGAGGCTGTCGATGCGTTGCCGGCATTTGTTGGACCGTAAAGCGAACGCGGGAATGGGGGATTTTCTTGTGGAAATCGGGCCAGCAGTTGTGGTACATAGTGTCATCGTGTCTTTGGCAAGGATGGTCGTCCGCTCGATTCGTTCCTTGGTAAATCGTTTCTTTTCGGATTGGGCCGTTGGGCCGAAGGGGTTTTGCCTGGGTGACCGTGCGGGCCGAACGAGGGACTTTGTGAACGTAAGCCCCGGACCCACTTGCATTTCGTAAACAAACCTGCCGACGGCGAGCCGGCGAAGTGGCCTGGTTTCGGGCTTGCAGGTCGCCGAGCTTGACGGTGCGCGGCGTCGCGGGCCGCGCGGGAATGATGTTGTCGAACGTTGCGGTTTTTGACACACTTCGCCGGGCGTGCGTGCCGGGTTTGGGCATTGCTAGCAGTGCGCTGCTCGCGAGGCCACGGCTTTCGACGTTGGAGATTCGGCGTTGGAGAATGGAGTCGTCCTGCGGAATTGTGTGCGTCCGGCGCTGGACGACCGAGGCGGTCATCGCGAAAATGCGGCAACTTGGCTTTGCGGCCGGCGGCATTGCGTCCGTCACAGGCGGCGACCGGCCTTCGACGCATTAACTTTCCACCCGACGTTTTCACCATGAGCATCATTGCGGGCTTCGAGCACTTTATTCGCCAGGACGAGCCACTGGCTCCGCTGACGTGGCTGCGGATCGGCGGCGCAGCGGAATACTTCGCCGAGCCGACGACGGTCGACGAGTTGGCGGCGTTGGTGCGGCGATGTCGCGAGCACGACGTTGCGGTGCGGGTATTGGGGGGCGGTTCCAACTTGCTGGTCCGCGACGAAGGCGTTCGTGGCGTGGTGATCCAACTCGGCGCGGCGGCATTTGGTGAGATTTCGGTCAAGGGACAGGCGGTGATCGCCGGTGCGGGCGCGAAGCTGGGACATCTCATTTCGGCTTCTGCGCGGGAAGGATTGGGCGGGCTGGAAATGCTGGTGGGCATCCCCGGGACGCTCGGCGGCGCGCTGCACGGCAATTCCGGCAACCACGGCAGCGACGTCGGACAATTTACACACGGGGCGACGGTGCTCGCCCGCGACGGACAAATTCACCAGCGGAAGCGCGAGGAGATGGCGTTCGGCTATCGGCAAAGCAGCTTGGACGAACTGGTGATCCTGAGCGCTGAGTTGCGGTTTGAACCGGACGACCCGATGCAGATTACGAAGCGCATGCAGAAGCAATGGATCATTAAGAAATCGCACCAGCCGCTCGCCCACGAGAACACCGTGTGCGCGTTTAAGAATCCCGGCGAGATGAGTGCCGCTTCGTTGATCGATCAGGCCGGCGTCGGCGGTACGCGTTTGGGCGGGGTTTCGCTAAGCCAACGTCATGCGAATTTCGTCGTGACCGAGGGAGGAGCGACCGCCGCCGACGTGTTGCGGCTCGTCGACACGTTGCGGGAGCAAGTTCTCGACCGCACGGGCGTGGAATTGAGACCGGCCTACGAGGTTTGGTAGCCCGCGCTCGAGGATGCGTCGCGCGGCGAGCGCGGCTGAGATTGGACTCTACACTTCGATGCCGTCATGGAGGATGGCCATGCTTCGCGATTGCGATCGCTACCGCGATTCGATCTTGCCGCCGAGACTGGACTGCCACGTGCGCTTGCGCGCCGTGGAGGTTCGGCGATGAAGCGGACCAAAAAGAAGAAGTCGGCGTTCGATCCTTGGGCGATCGTCATTCGCCGCATTGCGCGCGTCGTGCGATTTTTGCTGCTGCGACCCGAGGGCCGGCTGACGCTCGTCAGCGTCGTGCTGCTTGCGTTATTGACCGTTGGCCCGTATTGGGCGTGGCGGCAGGTGGGCCAGCGAGTGGCCGCGGGCGACGACTATCAACTTACGTTCGATCGCGTCGAGCTGATTCCGTCGCCGGAATCGGTGGGTTGGATTCGCCGCGACGTTAAGCTCGAAGCGTTGCGCGACGCCGGACTCGACCAGAGCGCGTCGATTCTCAACGCCGACGTGAACGAACGCCTTGCCAAGGCGTTGCGGCTGCATCCGTGGATTGCGGACGTGCGGAAGGTGACGAAGCGTTACCCGGCCCGCGTCGAGATTGAGGTCGAATACCGCCGTCCGGCGGCGATGGTCGTGTTGGGGAGCGAAGTCTGGTGGCCGGTCGACGCGGGGGGCGTTGTGTTGCCGAAGGACGACTTCTCGCCGTACGAAGCCCGCCGTTACCCGCATATCACGAACGTTTCCGGTGGGCCGTATGGACCGACCGGCGCGCCGTGGGGCGACGTTCGCGTTCACGGTGCGGCGGAGATTGCCGCGGCGCTGGCTGGCGACTGGCAAAAGCTGGGGCTTGCTCGCGTCGCGCCGTTGGTCGTCGGTACGGGCTTCAACGGTGCGGAAGAATACGAATTCGCCCTGTATACGCAGCGGGGCACGAGGGTCTATTGGGGGCACGGACCGGCGAATTCGTCGCCCGGCGAGCCAACGACGGCGGAAAAGGCCGCGCGACTTCGCGACTACGTTGCCGGTCGCGGATCGCTCGACGCGGCCGGCGACGGGCAAGACCTGGACCTTCGCTCTGGCAAAGCGGTGGCCGCGATCCCGCGTGCGGCCGAAGTTCCGCACGCCCATGGTCCGCTGCGATAGGACGATACGTCGACGGATCCTTCAAATGCGCGAGCGGAGGTCGTCGATTTCTCGATTTCGGTGAGCCGTTGAAATGGCTGGACCGACTGTGCGGTCGACGTTAGGCTGGCGAGACTCGTTACCGCACGCCTCGTTGTCGCACGCATTGACAATCCTCCTGCAGACTCTGGTCGCAAGCCTAATTCCATGTGGCCCTTTCTTACAGCGGCGGGCACGATCCTCATCGTCGCCGGCGTTCTCGTGGCGTGGCACGTTCGCACGTGGCGCGTGGCCAAAGGCGCGCGGCTGTCGGCGGGCGAGTTGAAGTTCGCCTTCGAGCAGTATCGCCGCCGCATGCAAACCAGCGCGATGTTGGGGTTCGTCGGCGGCTTGATCGTCGGCGGTCCGTGGGTGGTGGCGCCGCTGGCCGTGCTACTGTATTGGCTCGGCGTCGTTGTGCTGATCGTGTGGATCATGCTGCTGGCCGGGGCCGACATGCTGGCCACGCGCATGCACTACGCTCAAGCCGAAACCGAGGCGCATCTCAGGCAAGTGAAGCTTCAAGCCGAACTCGATGCCGCGCGAAGGCCTCGCAAGAACGAGCGGCGCGGTGGGCGCGGCCTGCCGCATTGACGCATCGCGCGAATTACAGATGAGGGGCGGCGACGGCTTCTTCGAGCGATTCGAGATGGCCCTTGGCCGCGCCGAGAGCTTCTTGGGCGAGCGGGTCGCCGCCAAGCTCGACCACGCAATCCTCGATCGCCGCTACGTCGCACCGTTGCGATTCGACGAGTTCGTGCAAGAGAAAATCGACCGACAAATCGTGCAGGTCTGTATATTCCATCGGAAATTCGCCGGGATTGATATCCGCGCGGGCCGCCAGCAATTCCTCAGATACCTTTTCAACCGTCCGCTTCTGGTCGTCGACGATCAATTCGAGGGTTTCCGCGGCCTTCTCGTGCCCACGGGGAACCCACGGCCGCGCCGATGAAAGATACATCGGCAGCGAGCGATAGTGGATTTGCATCAGGCGATTGAGCGTGGCGATTCGGTCGAGCTTTGGCATCGGCGCGTCTTCCTTCTTAGCCGGACTACAGCAACTGACGCACGGCCGCCTCGGCCACGTCGATCACATAGGAAAACAACACGCCCAACAACACCACCGGGGTCGTCACCGCGACGGCATACAGCACCGACGGCGATAGCGCCGCGAACGACACCGGGCCGCGCGATTCCGGCTCGGCGTCGATGCACATTACCCTCACCACGCGGAGATAATAGAACAAGCTCAGGCCGGTGTTCAGGCCGGCCACGACAACCAACAGCCACCACTGCGCCTTGGCCAGCGACACGAACACGACGAACTTCCCGGCAAAGCCGGCCAGCGGCGGCAAGCCCACGAGGCTCAGCAGAATGATGACGAAGCACACGACCATCGTCGGGCAGGAGCGAATCAGGCCGGCGTAGTCGGCGATTTCCTCGCTGAGCAGCTTGTTCCGCAGGAACGCCACGATGGCGAACGCGCCGAGGTTCATGAACAGGTACGTTACCGCGTAGACCAGCAGCGAGCCGATCGCTTCAATCGCCGTGGCGTGTTGGCCGGGATCGCCCAATAACGCCACGGCCGCCGCGACGGGCATCATCATGTACCCGGCGTGGGCGATCGTGGAATAGGCCAGCATTCGCTTGATGTTCGTCTGGGCGTAGGCGGCGAGGTTGCCGAACGTGCAGGTGATGATGGCGACCAGCGCGATCAACTGGCTGACGAAGGTGCGGACCGGCGAGAGGTTGTCGGCCCCAACGACCGCGGCCGCTTCATCCGATGGTTTTTCCGCCGCCGCGAGGCTTACCGACGCTTCCGTAACGGATAGCGCGGCCGTCGATGTCGCCGCCGCTTGCACCGGTGACGGCGTCGCCGCTTCCGGCAAGTGCGTCACGCCGACCGCCACGCGAACCAACAACGCGAGCGCCGCCGCCTTTGAGGCGACGGACAGAAATGCATTGACCTCGGCCGTTGCGCCTTCAAACACGTCGGGACACCAGAAGTGGAACGGCACGGCCGACAGCTTGAACGCCAGTCCGACCATGACCATCAGGCCGCCGAGAGCCAGGGCCATCACTTCGCCGCCGCCGGCAGTCCAGGCGACTTCGGAGAGCCGCATCGCCATCGTCGGCAGATGCACGGTTCCGAGGATGCCGGCGACGAGGCTAATGCCGTAGAGCATGACGCCGGCGGCTCCGGCACCGTACACGGCGTACTTGAGCGCCGCCTCGCTACTGCGGCGTCGGCCCTTGAGCATACCCGCCAAGGCATACGACGGCACGCTGGCCATTTCCACGCCGAGGAACACGACCAACAGATGATTCGCCGAAGCCATCAAGCACATGCCGAGCGTGGCGCCGAGAATCAGCGGAAAGACGTCGCTCGCCGCGTCGCGATCTGGCACGCCCGTGATTCGCATCAACACCAGCAGCAGCAGCGCGAACGCCAGCAAGAACAGCCGGAAGAAGACCGTTACGTGGTCGTATACCAGCAGTCCGTCGAAAAACTCGATGCGGCCAAAGTACGGCGCGGCGGTGAGTCCCGCGCTGAACTCGCGGATCATCGACGCCTGCGCGGCGATGGCGCCGAGACAGCCGACAACGCTCGTCGCGAAAGGGCTGATCCACGTATGCAGACCGAACAGCCGCACCAGCAGCACGGCCACGATCGTGGCGCACAGCCAGATTTCGGGCTGAAACATCCACACGCTATGCGTCGTGTGCTTGGTTAGGTCGCTGATGACTTGGGAAAAGTCCACGGTCGAAAATCTCGCTGGCTCTTGGCCAAAGTACGTTTGCTATTGGTTTGCCGTCAATGCGGCGGCGTGCGGCGACACTGGTTCGGTCGCATTCCGTGTCGTCGCGGTGTCCGGCACGGTGTCATTGGCCGCGTCGTATGCCGTGGCATCCCGGCGCATCTGCCAATCCACGAGGTCCGTCACCACTTTGTCGACGCTGGGCGTCATGTAGCGAAAAACCGTTTGATACGGCAGGATGCCAAACAGCAGCGCGACGACGACCAGCGGCACGCCGATGGCCCGTTCGCGCCAGGTGGACGGCGTCAATGCTTCCTCGTGCGGCCCTTTGTATTCCGCGCCGAGGTATACCCGTTGAAATGCCCACAGGATGTAACCGGCGGTGAGGATCACGGTGAAGGCGGTAAGCACGGCCAGCAGCGGGCTGAACTTCCACACCGACAGCGTCACGCAGGCCTCGCCGATGAATCCGCACAGGCCCGGCAAACCGACGCCTGCCAGGAAGATGATCCACGAAAGGCAGCAATAGACGGGCATCTTGGCGAACAGGCCGCCGAATTCATTGAGATTGCGGTGGTGGACGCGGTCGTAAAGCACGCCGACCATGAAGAACATGCCGGCCGAACTGATGCCGTGGGCAATCATCTGGAACATCGCCCCGTTCATGCCCATCTTCCAATAGTCGCCATCGTAGCCGGTCGACGCGGCGGCGCTCCACACGCCGAGGCCCGCCACGACGTAGCCCATGTGGCTCACAGAGCTATAAGCGACCATCCGCTTGAAGTCTTTTTGATTGAGCGCGGCAAACGCGCCGTAGATCATGCTCACGACGCCGATCGTCACGACGACGTAGGCCAGGTCGTGGGCCGCTTCGGGGCAGATCGGATAGCAGATGCGTATCAGGCCGTAACCGCCGAGCTTCAATAGCACGCCGGCCAGGATCATCGAGATCGGCGTGGGGGCTTCGACGTGCGCGTCGGGCAGCCACGTGTGAAACGGCACGCTGGGAACTTTGATGATGAAGCCGATGAACAGCAGCACGAACGCCCACCACTGGACCGATTTGCCGGCGAGCAGCGCGTCGTCGAAGGCTTCGGTCTGCTGGCCGAGTTTTTGCAGGGCCAAGATATTGAACGTATGCTCCGTGACCGCGCCGGATTCGACATCGGCGAGCAGAAGCTTTCGCGCCGCGTCCGTTCGCGCGTCGCCCTGCAGCGCCGCATCGACCCGGTGGTCGTACGAATCGAGCAGATGCGTCTCGCGCCATTGGGCGAGCGAGAGTCGTCCGTCGAGCTTGGTTACGTCGCTGTTGAAGTACAGCATCAGAATCGCCACGACCATGCACACGCCGCCGAGCATCGTGTACAGAAAGAACTTGATCGCCGCGTACTCCCGCCGCGGGCCACCCCAGATGCCGATCAGGAAGTACATCGGCAGCAGCATGACTTCCCAGAAGATGAAGAACAGGAAGAAGTCGAGCGCGACGAACGCGCCGAGCATGCCCGTCTCCAGCAGCAGGAAGAGCATGCAATAGCCCTTCACATGCTTCGTGATCGACCAACTGGCCCCCATCGCGAGCATGCTCAAGAACGTGGTGAGCAGCACGAGCGGAAAGCTGATGCCGTCGACGCCCATGTAATACTGCACGCCGAAGGTGGGCAGCCACGAGACGCTGAACACATTCTGCATCTCGGCGACGCCGACGTCGAACTGAGCCGAGTCCCCGCTGTTGGGCAACGCCATCCAGGCGGTGATCAAGAACGTCACGGCCGTGATCGCCAGGGCAAACCAGCGGCTCGCGTCTTCGCTTTTGCGAGGGAAGAACGCCAGCGCCAGCGCACCTACCGACGGCAGGAACACGACCAGGCTCAACAGTACCAAGGCGGAACTCATCGAACGTCTTTCGTAGGGTGCGGCGTGCGCACCAACGCGAAATT
>JAJDEG010000407.1 GCA_029259895.1 Planctomycetota bacterium | reverse complement strand
GGGCGCGTTACATCGCGACGCCCCAGTTGCGGAAGTGGTCGCTGCTGCCGAAGAGTTCGTGGGATCAGGGCCGCGTCGTGCGATGGGAACACCCCGAATTGCGCTCGGCGATGCGGATCGATGCGGACTCGTGGGAAGCGTTGCCCTTGCCGGTCGACTCGATCGGCATGCCGCACATCGTCGAAGTCGATTATCCTAGCGACGTGGCGCAATCGCTTGGCATTAGCATTCTCGATCCCAATGCCGCCGGCGAGTTGGTTCCCATCGGCCTCGACTCGGGCGTCTACGTCGAAACACACGCGGCGGACGAGCCGGCGAAGTGGCTCAAGCATCGGATTGTATTCTGGCCGCGCAGCAAGACTCCGCTCATCTTACTGGTCAATCGCGATCGCTCGCGGCCGGCGGTCCACGGAAAGATTCGCGTTCTCGCCGGCCCGAAACGATTGCCGCACTCGCGCAGGCCAGGGGAACTGCGTCCGGAACGGCTGCTGGCGGGCTACCTCGAACGACCGTTGCTGGCCGAAAACTTTTCCGCCAGCGAAGTCTTCGACGCGTACAGTCGCCGCAGTCTCGACGATTGGGTGACGTTTTACGAAGCGAGCACGCGGCTGGCGGAATACCTCGATTACGTCGGATACGGCGGCGTGATGGTGGCCGTGGCGAGCGAAGGGAGCACGATCTATCCATCGCGGGTTTTGGAGCCGACGCCGCGGGGCGACACCGGCGTTTTCCTGTCGACGGGCAGCGATCCGTTTCGGAAGGACGGCTTGGAGTTGCTTTTGCGAGTGTTCGACCATCGCTCGCTGACGCTTATTCCGGCGGTGCAGTTTTCGACGCCCCTGCCCGTGCTTGAGACGCTGCTCGAACAACATGGCGATGAGTCGATCGGCATCGTGCCCATCGGACGCGACGGATTGCCGAGTTCGACGTCCGATGCTGGCGCGGTCGGCGGCGCTGCGTATTACAACCCGTTGGACGAGCGCGTTCAAACGGCCATGCTGGAGGTCATTGCGGAGTTGGTCGATCGGTATGGGAACCATCCGTCGTTGGGCGGAATCGCCGTGCAGCTTTCGACGAACGGCTACGGCGTTCTGCCGGGCGTGGAATGGAGTCTCGACGACGTCACGTGGGCGGCGTACGAGCGGGACACCGGACAGTCGCTCGCGGCCAAGGGACCGGACCGATTCGCCCGCCGTGGCGACGCCGTGGCGGGCGAGCAACGTGCTGCGTGGTTGCGCTGGCGAGCCGATCGCATGGTGCATTTTCAGCGGCGGGCCGCGGCGCTCGTGGCAGCCGCAGGTCAAGATCTGAGGCTGTACGTTTCGGCAGCGGGCGTGTGGGACTCGCCGACGGTTCGCGAGAGATTGCGACCCAGTCTGACCCGCGCGGCGCGCGTCGACGACGTCTTGATGGCGGTGGGCATCGACGTGGACACCTATCGGCGCGCGGATATGGCGAGCGTCGTTTTCCTGCGACCGAATCGTTTTAGTCCGCCGTCGATGCTCGACGATCATGCGGCCGACCTCGCCCTGAATCAATCGTTGGAACTCGACCGATCGCTGGCCGCCGTCGGACCCGTCGCGAGCGTCTTCCATCATCCGCCGTCGCGATTGCGGCTGCCATCGTTCGACGAGAAAAGCCCCGTGGGGCGGCAAAAGACGTATTCGTGGTTGGCGGCGCAAATGTCGCCCAGCGGCGCGGAGAACCGCCGTCGCTTCGTCCATGCGCTGGCAACGGGCGACGCATCCGCAATGTTCGACGGCGGCTGGATGCTGCCGCTTGGCCAGCAAGAAAGTCTTCGCGAATTGATCGACGTCTATCGCCGATTGCCCGCCGGGCGCTTTGAAACGGTGGAGGACGCGCCGCGGCCGGTGACGATTCGACTTCGCGACGAACATCGCCGCACGCTGGCGTACGTCGTGAACGATTCTCCGTGGCCGATTGCGCTGGATGTGGAGGTCGCCGCCTCGCCGCGTTGCCGCGCGTTCAGCCTGTCGCCGCAGCGTTCGTTGCCGGAGTTGGAAAGCGTCGGCGGTTCGTTGCGCTGGCGCGTCGTGCTCAAACCGTATGACGTGGTCGCGGCCGTGTTCACCGAGCCGGGCGTGGCGCTTCGCAATCCGAGCGTGGAGATCGATGCGGTCGTGTCCGAAGCACTGCGTCGGCGAGTTGAGCAGCTTGGCCAGCGGGTGCAACGGTTGGCGAAATCGCCGACGTACGACAGACTCAGGAACGCCGGATTCGAGGCACCGGCGGATGCGGGGCAGATTCCCGCCTGGACGGCGAGCGTTCGGCCGGGCGTCGCCGTGACGCTTGGCGGTGCGGCCGCCGAAGGAAGTCAAGCCGCAACGATGACGTCCGCCGGACGGGTCGCCTGGCTGGCCAGCGACGAGATCGAGGTGCCGAAATCTGGCCGGCTGGCCGTGCTGGTGCGACTTCAAACCGCCGACACCGCGCGGCAACCGCCGTTGCGCGTGGCGATTGAATTGTCGACGGGCCGCGTGCGCTATCGGCCGATCGCGGTCGGCGCTGCTCCGGCCAGCGTTTCGCTCACCAACACATGGGCCGAGTATCTATTCCCGTTCGACAACCTGCCGACGACGCCCGGCGCGAAGGTCCGCGTTCGATTCGATCTGATGGGGGCAGGTGAGGTTCGCATCGACGACGTCCGGCTGTTGCATCTCTCGTTGAGCCGCGATGAGCACACCGGGCTTGGCAAGATCGTGTCGCTGGCGAATCTTTACGTTCGCAACGAGCAGTGGGCCGATTGCGCCGCGGTGCTGGACGGATACTGGCCGCGATTCGTCGAGGAGAACGTGCCGCTCGACGAGCATTTGGAGGCGCGCGGCGAACGGCCCTCGGCTCCGGCGGCAGTCGGTGGCACGGCCGAGAAGGCGGAGCCCGATGGGATTATCGATCGCTGGAAGAAATTCAGTCCACTCTGAGCGTCAGAAGGCGTGAAGTATAATCGCAAGAAGTGAGTGCGGCTCGCACATATTTAACATTCCCGAACGAGTTCATTTAACGACCATGCCCATCGATCTTGCTGTCGTTCCCGTTGCCGGCCGCGGTACGCGGTTGTTGCCGCTCACGAAGAGCCAGCCGAAAGAAATGCTGCCCGTCGGTCGCCGGCCAGTGGTGCAGCACGTGGTGGAGGAAATGGTCCGTTCTGGCGTGCGGCGAATTCTGTTTATTACCGGTGCTGCCAAGAGCGCGATCGAGAATCATTTCGACATCGATGCCGAGTTGATTTCTCACCTTCGCGAATCGGGCAAGGAAGACCTGCTGGCCGAATTGGCGTTCGAGCGGGAGAACGTTGACTATTACTTCACGCGGCAGCGGCGGCAGTTGGGGCTCGGACATGCCGTGTTATGCGCCGCGCCGATGGTTGGCGACGATCCCTTCGTCGTCGCGCTGGGCGACACGATCATCGGGCTGAACGATTCGTCGGATGTGACGCGGCGGATGATCGACGAGTTCGACCGCCGGGGTGCGGACGCCGTGATCGCCTTTCAGGAAGTCGCCGCGGAAGACGTTGTGCACTACGGCATCGCGGAAAGCGAGGGCAAGCCGGGCGACGTGTTTCGCCTGAAGCGGATCGTGGAAAAACCAGCGATCAAGGAAGCGCCGAGCCGGCTGGCCGTGGCGGCGAGGTACGTATTCGGCCCGCGGATTTTCGAGACGCTGCGGACGACGCAAGCCGGCAAGGGGGGCGAGATTCAGCTTACGGATGCGATCGAGCAACTCATCGCGGCCGGTCGAGGCGTCTACGGCGTGCGGCTCGCTGCGGGTGAATCGCGATACGATATTGGCAACTACGAGAGCTACTACCGGACATTCTTGGAGTTTGCGCTGGCGGATCCGCAGTATGGCGGCGAAGTTCGGGCGGCACTGAAGCGAATGCTGGATTGACCTTACTTGCGGGGCAATGCCTGTCCGCGTCGCCTATCCGCGTCGCTAGTCGACGCTGGTGCCCGCCGACTGCGTCGGTGCCAGCCCATTCGGTGCCAGCCCACTCGGTGCCCGCCCACATTGTTGGCCGTGACGGCTCGCCCTACTTGAGCGCAATTGTCCGGGCGAGCGGTTCGAGAACATGTTCGATGACGTAGCCATCGACGAGGCGGCGGCAGAGGGCGTGGAGGTTTTCGAGCGCGGCGGGGAACGACGTGTCGGCCGGGAGGCTGCCGTATTGGCGGGCCGTGACGTAGACGCTCAGTTGCTCTTCGGGATATTCGCCGGTGCGTACTTGGTAGGCATTGGTCCGCGTTTCGATGCTCATACGGCACTGCAAGCGGCAGTCGTCGTCGAGCGCGAGCGTGACCGAGGGTTCGTAATTGATCACCGAAGCGCCGGGGATTTCGGCCAGCTTTTCCATCGCCGCCGTCCCGCCCAGCGCGTCGGCAACCAGTTGGCTGTGGTTGCCGCGGTAGGTGAAATCGAAACCGAACAGCAAGTCGAGCGACTCGCAATCGAGTGGGCTGACCGAGAGCATGTATGGGACGAGTTCGAGCAGTAGGCGATGCTGTTCGAGCGCGTCCTCGATCTGGTGCGGATTGACCATTCCCGAGCATACCCTGCGCGGCTCGACGGTCGCCCAGCGGTAGTTGCCGCGTTCCTTGTCCTCTTCGAGGACGAAATCGCCCTTCTCGCGGCAATAGAAATTTCGCATCGACGGATACGACTTCTGAACCCGCTCGAAAAAATGGAGAATCGTCTCGCGGTTGGTGGGCAGTTCCATTTCCGTCGAGAGGTTCATATTGACGTAGAAATCGTCCGCGTACGAACCATACGGATTCATGTCCGGATCCTCACCCATCGATCATCGGCGGTGCGTAGCAAAAAATGCGAAAGCGGGGCGACAAAAGGACTTGCGACGCGAACTTTTGCCAAGCTCTCAGTATAGGGGGCCATGGGCCGGAGTGTCAAAGGAATGTCGGCCAAGGTCGTGGTACGATCGCCTATCTCTTGCGCTTCTTAGCCGATAAGATCGGCCACGCCACTAGGGTTGGCTCGGCAAGGGCACGCTGCCGCTTGTCGATTTTCTTTGTCCTCTAACGACCAAGCGTCGTCACGCCCGTCGCGTGTCGCTGGCAGGCCGGTCACGAATTTGGCTCAGTCAGGACGGAGCAACGTGGGCGATCATCGGCGTGTACGCTGTTGGTTGCCGCCGCCTAAGAACCGCGTTGGAATCGCCGCGTCGACGTCTAGCCGCCCAGTCACTGGGCTCGATCGCCGCCCGATTTCCAAGAACGCGAATTTCTGCGTTGGCAGCGTAACCGGTTCCGGAAATCGCGAACGCGTATGGATTCTCGCCGGCGTCGTTATTGGCGATGCGCACGGTTGCCGTGCGGACGCCGGCCGCCGTGGGCGCTGCGGCTGGACTTTGCAGCGACGATCCCACGATCGCTTGCAGCAGGGCGGCGTCGGCCAAGGTCACTGCCCCATCGTCGATGGAGCGTGCGTTCGCCGCTCGGCACTGGCACAGCCATTGGCACGCCGCCGCGTGCGACGGCGTGTCCGTCAGGCACAGGGGTGCCAGACCTACTCGGCTTGGCTTCTTGGCTTTGTGTTTTTTGGGTGACTTTCAGGCCACTGGTGTGGTAGGAGAAGGTTTGAGGCTTGAGGCTTGAGGGTTTGTTTTTATGCGGCGTTGTGCTTGCTGATACCTCAGGAGAGGGAATTTGTGAGCATTACTCGCGTTTTTTTTGCGAGCGTCGGACGGTGGGAGCCGTTTTTCCGTGAGGATAGGTAAACAGAGTCCTTTAGGTAGAGGAGTTTTCCGATGAGTTCCGTCATACGTGCTGCTGTGGGTCGGCCCGCGATTTTGAATGAGGTGAAGCGGGCGGAGATTTGTGCTTATGTGGCGGCGGGGTGTAGTTATCGGACGGCGGCGCAGTTCGTGGGCTGCACGGTGCAGGCGATTTGCATGTTGGCGAAGCGGGAGGCGGAATTTGCCGGGCAGCTCGAGCGGGCGGTGGCTCAGCGCGAGGCGGTGCTGCTGGCGCACCTGCGGGAGTCGAGCCGGCGGTCGTGGCGGGCGGCGGCCTGGCTGTTGGAAAAGACCGTCGGCGGACGGTATGGCGGGAAGGACGGTCCGCGGGTGGAGACGCTCGAGGAGGAAGCGGAGCGGGAGGCGCGGGAGATGGTGCTGGCTGGGGCGGGGAGGAAGATGGTGGTGGGGGCGTTGGCGGATGCGGGAGAGTCGGAGGACGGTGAGTCGGCGGAGTCCGGGGCGGAGAAGCGGCTCGATGTGGCGGTGGAGAAGTTGGAGCAGGCTTGGAAGGAGAAGGAGGGGTGGGAGGAGGAATGAGACTGGGCGATGAGCGCGTTTGGCCCATGGGCTTGGCGAGTCTTGCGGCGGTTCCTGGAGACCTTCGGTCGGACGAGTGGTACGGTCGGGAGACCGTGCCACAACGGAGCGGGGGCTCGATGCGGCGATGAATAAGTTGGTGCAGGTTTGGAGGGAGAAGGAAGGGTTGGAGGAGGATTGAGGATTGAGGATGCAGGATTGAGGATGCAGGATTGCGAACGCCGTCAACGCCGTCAACGCAGGGGACGCATGGATTGGCGAGACTCGGTGAGTCCGGCGGCGGTTCGTGGAGACCTTCGGTCGGGCGAGTGGTACGGACGGGAGACCGTGCCACAACGGAGAATAATTGAGGATGGAGGGTGCTGTCATGTGCGGGATGGATGACCTACCAAGAGTGTCGCGTTGCGGACAGTGCCGCCCCACGACGATCCTTCGACGCCGCCATCGTCAGGCACGGCGGCGCCTGAGCTACATCGCTGGTGCAAAACAAATACACGCGGGAGGAATGGCTCGTGAGCAATTGACGAGCTAGAATTGTCGACAGCGTCTCGCCATTTGGCGGACGCTGAATAACCCGCGCAAGCCGAAAAAACGTTGCAAGCCCGCATCCATGCCATTCGCCCTTTCTGAACGCCGCGATTCGACCGACATCGCGCCTTGGGATCGCGCATTGCTTCAATCTCGTGACTTCCTTGCGCTGCCGACAGTTGGGGCCTTGGTCGAGGGTTGGCTGCTCGTCGTTCCGAAGGAACCATATCTATGCGTAGGGGCTATGCCCCGAACGGTAATTCAACGGTTTCGCAGGTTCTTGGACACCGTGATCGACACCGTCAAGCTTGCCTATGGCGACGCTTCGGTATTCGAGCACGGCCCTACGGCGTGCTGCCAATCTGCCGGCTGCGGGGTTGACCACGCGCATGTCCATGTGGTTCCAGTGGGTTGGGAACTTACGGAGTCCGCGGAAGCCGTGTTCGACGGCGATCTCTTGTGGCACGACGTAGCATCCTTGGAAGTTACCGCAGACTATTTCCAGCGCGGTCTTCCGTATCTCTACGTTGAACAGCCCGCGGGCCAGGCACGGATAGCTACGCACGCATCGTTTCCTAGCCAATTGATGCGTCGCGCAATAGCCCAAAGCATCGGTATCCCCAATCAGTTCAATTGGCGGGACCATCCAATGCGACGCAATGTCGTGAGGACGATCGAGCGTATTCAGGAGGTGACAAACGGTTTAGAATCCCAACGTCGATAGGCAACCATGGCAAAGACGTCAGCTTCGTCCGAAGGGTTTTCGCCGGCTGATTTCACCGATGGCCGTAAACCGGGCGATTGGAAATCTCGGTATCCCGACGTGGTTGCAGAGAAGGCGATTCGATTTGAACAATGGTATCTAGCGCTTCATTTGGCGATGGGGATACTCTTCGTTGCCATTGTGTACTCATCAGAAAGACCCAAAGCTTGCGTCGCGGAAGGTGGCGGGCCAATTTCGCTGCAATGGCAGCACCTGCTTCTTGCTTGGTCAGCGGGTCTACTTGGCGGGACGCTTTTTGCAATTAAATGGTTATATCACAGTGTTGCGAAATGGAATTGGAATGCGGACAGGTTCCTCTGGCGTTGGTTTACACCACATGTTTCAGCCGTCCTTGCGGCCGCGTTCGTAATTCTTGGCGGCTCCGGCATTCTGGCGATCTTTGACGCGCGTGCGTTTCAGTCAATTGATTTGTGTTTTGGTCTTGCATTCTTGGTTGGCTACTTTTCCGACAGCGCAATTGCTAAGTTGACCGAGATTGCCGAGACGTTGTTCGGTCCGTCACGACCAAACCGGAATCCGCGGGTCGAAGACCAGCCAAAGAATCTCCTGAGTGCGCGCAGGCAGAAGAAGACATGACTCTTCGTATTGTCGCAAGCGATCATCTCACATCAAAGGACGGACGCAACAACTCCGATGTTGAGCGAGTTGGGGTAAAGGCGTCGGAATTGCTCCGCATTCCTAGCGAGTGGACGCCACCCTTCTTTGTCATTCCTTCTTTCACGCGGTCGATCACGAGTACTGCAAATGCCGGCCTTGGCATCGAGGACGCCGCTATACAGAGGCTCAGTTCTCGGATTGATCGCGTCTTGCGCCTGCCGGCGATGGCAAGATTCGATCGTGTCATCGTTCGGTCAAGTGCGAACAACGAGAGCCTTGATGATCGTGGGCTATATCTGAGTAAGGTCGTAAATGCAGATGCAGCCGAAATCATTGGAGCGATTCGCGATGTTCGTGAAGATGCATTGCGTGTGTCTACGAATGTAAATCAAGTACGGATGGCGTATCTCGTCCAGGGCTTTGTTGACTCAAAGGCAGTTGGCCATTTATCGAACGAAAGACGGGTAGCGCGCAAGGCAACGACGTGGATGTACGAATACGAGCTTCCTGACGGATTCGTAGCGAAACCTAAACGCTTTCGCCCGAAGCATGGAGAACGACCGAATTCAAATCGGGACTTGACCTGCTATTCCGTCACGGCCCTAGAGCATTCCCTCCGTCGTCTTGCACCGTATTTCGTGGAGAAAAACCTAAGAGTGCATGTTGAATGGATCTGGGATGGCAATCGTCTTTGGATCGTGCAAGTCGATACGGAAAGCGCGGCAAGCCCGACGGCTGAACCGTATTCTGTAGCTCCATTTGAGCCAGTGCCGGTGCGTGAACCGAGGTATAGAGTGTTGCGTACGGCCGTGGACTCTCAGCAACCCTGGCGTAAGGTAAAGTGGGTTCGCACTTTTCGCGACTGTGGAGTTCCGCATGGCACTGTGTACATCTTGGACGACATTGAACAACTTCAGCTACTAAGTGGACGTACGCGAAGTGACGAATTGTGGGCTGACCTCTGTGAGCTTGCAATGGCTCCCGTGGTTATTCGTACGGATGTTGCTCCGGAACGCGATGCATTGGGATTCTTGCTGCCCATGACTGGGGCGGAGCGCTCCGCTGAAGGCGCATTGCATTTTCTTATGAAGACGATGGCCTCGTGGACCGCGAAGGGACGGCAGGTGGGCGAGCTATGCTTTCTGCTTCATCGTGCGATTCCGGCGCGCGCGGCCGCGTATGCATATGCGAAACCGAGCCAGCCAAGAGTGCAAATTGATTCGACCTGGGGAATTCCAGACGGCCTTAGCTATTTCCCGCATGATTCTTTCATCGCGGATATCGAGGAGCGACGTGTCGTAACTTTTCACCCACGTTGCAAGTCATCCTATATTGCCGAAGGCGTTGACGGCAATTGGGAAAGCCATCCGTGTGGAATGCCGTGGGATTGGAAGGCGTCCGTAGGAAACGAGGAGCTCATAAAGATAGGAACGTATGCGCGGCGAGTTGCCGACTTCCTCATGAAGCCGGTGGCAGTGATGTTCTTTGTGGACATTGACGAAATACATGGACTCCCGTCGACAATCGCGTGGTACTGTTCGGTCGACGAAGTGGACGGAATTCGGCGACCCGGTAGTCACACACGGTTTCTCGGAAACAGGTTTACGATTCGTAGCGACGTAGACTTGGTTCGGCTACAAGAGCATTGCCGCGCGAATCCCACAGCGCGCCCAGGGAGCATATTGCTACAGCCTCAAGCCGGGCTGCTGCGATCAACGGAGTTTTTGGATCGTGTAGTTCAAGCGGCCAAATCAACCGGTTACTCGGTGGAGCTTTACGGAAGTTTTCTTCAGCACGTTTACTATGTGCTGCGCAGGGAGGGAATTAGGGTAAGGTGTATCGACGTGTTGGAGGAGACGCCGCGTACAAGACTCTTTGGAAAACTGGTACGTGACCGTATACCACTCCGAATTGAATCGCGTGGTGAGGAACCGCGCACTTTGCGTGTGAGTCATGACGAACTGTTTACACTACTGAAGGCAAAAGCGGTTGAGGAAGCACTCGAACTGTTTTGGGAGAAGAGTGCTGACGACGCATTTGGGGAGTTGGCGGACTTGCTCGAGGTTGTCGAAAGTACGTGCCGAGTTCTCGGCAAGACCGTCGAAGAGCTACGAGCGACCGCGGACGCCAAACGGCAGGATCGAGGGGGATTCGAGGAGGGGATCGTATTGACCGAAACGAGAGGGGTGCCGTTGATCGAGCGAGAGAAGACTGGTAGCACTCTCCTTGACGACGACGAGGGGCCGAAAACTGGCCGCGGCATGGGGCGCCGCAGGCCAATGAGGGATTTGATTGAGAAGTCTCGGCGCCCGTATTTTCAAGGCGTCGATCTTGTAATTCCGCTGGTGCCTCCCGACGACACTGCTGGGCGCGCGTTCGTGTTGCAGTCACGGGATGGAGATGAGATCGAGGTGCGTTTTGAACGGTCAGCGATCCGTGTCGCAAAAAGGGTCGTGTCACGCCCGAGAGACGATTCACGGCAAGCACTATTCGACTTCTATGCGGGAGAGAGCTAAAGGGCTCATTGTCCAGGGGGAAGGGAGGCGACGGAAGTTTTTTCTTCCTAGTTCGCCCGTCCCTCGAGTTCACCCCGCACGCGGTCAAAACTCGCGCGGCGTTACTCGGCCTTGGACTCTTAGTGGTAGGCCTTGGATTCTTAGGAAGCCTTCGGCGTCGGTTTGGTTGTAGCTGCCGCCGCCTTCCATGCTGGCTATGCCTTCGTCGTAGAGGCTGTTGGGGCTGCTGCGGCTTTGGACTATTAGGTTGCCTTTGTAGAGATGGAGCGTGACTTCGCCGGTGACTGGCTGTTGGGCTGTGCGGATGAACGACAGTAGGGCGTCGAGCTTGGCCGTGTACCAGAAGCCGTAGTAGACCATTTCGGCGACTTCGGGGGCGAGGCGGTCGCGGAGGTGGGTGAGGTCGCGGTCGAGCGTGAGTTGTTCTAGCACGCGGTGGGCGTCGTAGAGGATCGTCATGCCGGGGGCTTCGTAGACGCCGCGGCTCTTCATGCCGACGAAGCGGTTTTCGACCATGTCGATGCGGCCGATGCCGTTGCGGCCGCCGATCTCGTTGAGCTTCTTGACGATGCCCAACGGGCTGAGCTTTTCGCCGTTGACCGCGACGGGGACGCCGTGGAGGAACGCGACGGTGACCGGTTCGATCTTGTCGGGCGCTTGTTGCGGCGAAACGGTCATGCCGAAGTCGACCAGTTCGACGCCGTTCGCCTGAAGGTCTTCGAGCTTGCCGGCTTCGTAGCTGATGTGGAGGCAGTTTTCGTCGGAGCTGTAGGGCTTGGCGGCGGTGGCTTTGACGGGGATGTCCTTTTCGCGGCAATAGTCGATCATCTCGGTGCGGCCGGGGAAGCGCTCGCGAAAGGCGTCGATCCGCCAGGGGGCAATGATCTGGACCGCCGGATCGAGGGCTTCGGCGGCGAGTTGGAAGCGGCATTGGTCGTTGCCCTTGCCGGTGGCGCCGTGGACGTAGGCGTTGGCCTTGACTTCGCGAGCGATGGCCAGGCAGGCCTTGCTAATGAGCGGGCGGGCGATGGAGGTGCCTAAGAGATAAACGGCTTCGTACTTGGCCTGCCATTGGAGGCAAGGGAAGGCGAAATCGCGGCAGAGTTCTTCCTGAGCGTCGACGATGCGGGCGGTCTTGGCGCCGCACTTGATGGCTTTGTCGAGGATCGCCTGACGGTCTTCGCAGGGCTGGCCGAGGTCGACGTAGACGGCGTGGACGTCGTACTTGTGCTCTTGGAGCCAGCAGAGGATCACGGATGTGTCTAGGCCGCCGGAATAGGCTAAAATACAGCTTGGCATGGGAGCGGGGGCTGGAGGTTTGGGGCTGGGGGTCGGGGAAGTGGGCATTGTCGGTTGCTGCGATGGGTGTGACAAGGCGGGGGCTTGGCAGGGCGGGGGCGTGACAGGGCGGTGGCGTAACAAGGCGGTGGCCATGGTCTGCGACGTGAGCCGATGTGAAAGACTCTTGGCGACGGGGGCAGGTTCGCTGGACATGGGAATTGATATGGGCGGATTGCTATGGACGGGTTGACGCGTCGCTTCGTTCGCCGCGAATCGGATGTGCCGGTTGCGTCTACTGGCGTGGATGCGGCCGCTTCGGGCACCGCTGGCGGGTTGCCGGGTCGTGCTGAAACGCCGTGCCTTGTTGATTCGCCCTGCCTTGCAGATTCGCCGTCGCGGTCGCCGAATGGATCGCGCTGCAAACCTTGCGTTTCGCCGGAGCTATTCGCCCTGCGGTGGATGGTCCGTGCTTTCTTTGTGGCGTTCGCGGTCTTGCGACTGCTGGACGCTTGCGGCGTGCGGATTACGCTGGCGGGCGAGTTGTCGGTGTTGTTGGGCGGATTGTTGATTATTGCCCACATGGCGGCGACGGTGATTGGGACGACGCGTCGCAACGCCGCGCCGGACGAACCGTCGGACGAGCGCGAAGCGTGGCTCGTCGAGCGGCGGCGGCTAATCGCCGGGCGGGCCGCGGCGCGGCTGCCTGCACCGAACACGCTGCGCGACGATCATGCCGCCGGCGGTTGGCTGTTTGCGTGTATCTTCGTCGGAGCGACGGCGGCCGCGGCGCTGATGGCGGCCGTCACGTTTCCGGCGTGGGTCCGGTTCGGAATACTCGGCGTGTTGATTCTTGAGCTTTCGGCGGCGACGATCGGGGCTTACTTTGGGTATATGACCGGACGGTTGACGGCGACGGCGCGGCGGGCTTGGGTTGAGGCTACGGCGGAGGTTTCGGGGCGTGGGAGTGAGCCCAGTATCTGAGGAAAACTGCGGACTTCGATGCGGCAATACTCGCATCGATTTTGGGCGCGAGCAAAGACGGCGTCGCGAGTTGCTGAATCCATGCCAGGCGCAATACGAGATCAGGATCGAGCAGCACGACGTCGTGCTTGGGCCTGAAACATGGCCACGAAATCGAGAGCCGTGACCATCGACGCGTACTCTTCGCGTTCGTCTGGCGTAAGCGTGCCGGCCGTTGATTTGTCAGCGAACCGTCCGAGCCGGTCTTGTACGTCGACGGGCAACTCGAATGCCGCGACCGATCTTGCCACGTCGGCCGGAAGCTGGTCGGCGAGCGGCTGCAAGATTAGGTGAAACGCGCTGCTGGATGCGTCGGTAGCCATAGTGTGATTATACGATGAAACGCGGTGTGCGTCGAACTAGGACGATCGGTGCGTCGAGCCAGGGAAGTACCGATGCCCAATCGCACGTCGGCGATTGGTCTAATCTTCGCTTTCTCGACTCGACTCGCGGCTTCGCCGACGGATGCAAATCCAATTTCATGCACCGGAGCGGGTCACGACGAGCAGGGCCGATATCGGGCCCTTTGCCGGTTAGCTGCGAATGCGAACGTTCGATTCTTCGACGATCCAGAGATTGCCCGCGAGCGGTTCGTGCGCGAGGAGCGGAACGAGACGTTCGAGGGCCGAGATTACCCGTTGTTTGTCCTGCCGTTCGAGGCGCAGGACGATGATGCCTGGATTCTCGGCGGGCGGATAAGCGCGGATGTCGCAGAAGTCTAGGTCGAGCGTGACGAGTACGCGGCCTTCGCGCCGACAGACGACAGCCAGTTCGACGTCAGGACGACCGCCCAATTGCTGATCGAGTACCGTTAGCGCATCGTGGCCAGCGGCGACGAGCAGGGCCGCGGATTCGGCCGGCAGATTCTCGTCGATCTTGAATCGGAGCATCACACTGCGCCGGTGGGGAGGCGGATGGTGCGCTCGTTGGCGAGTTCGGCGGCGTATGCGAGAGCGGCTTGGATGTCGTCAGCGGAGAGCGTTGGATAGCTTTTGAGGAATTCGTCCGCCGGCACGCCCGCCGCAAGGTTGTCGAGGATGACGGACACCATGACACGCGTGCCGGAGATACACGCTTTGCCGTGACAGATGGCCGGGTCGACGGAGATTCGTTCGCGCCAAGACATGGATTCGCTCGCCGGTTGTTGATTCGGTTTCGTTTATTCCATCCTACAGAGACGAGTGAATCATGTCGAACTGTCGAGCAACGCCCGAATCCATCGGCACTTACGTCGACTCCGCAGGGGGTGGCTTTTGGCGCGCATTGCCCGTCCCGCTGCACAACGGCGTTCGGCCATTTTCTCGCTTCCTCGACTAGACTCACGGCTTCGCCGGCGCGAGCAGCTCCATCGCCGCCGTCGCCATCGTGGCCACGCCGGCCTTGAGCGTTTCCTTCGGTTCCGGGTAGTAGAGCGGCGAGTGCAAGCTGGGCGGGGGGAGTTTGCGGTCGGTGAAGCTGCGGAGGCGGTGGGGTTCGACTGTGCCTAGCCAGTACATGAAGATCGGCACGCCGGCGAGGCCGTATTCGCTGAAGTCTTCGCCGCCGAGTTGTGGTTCGCGGTCTTGGACGTTTTCTTTGCCAAGTACGCGCTCGAAGACCGGGGCGACGCGGCGGACTAGTTTTTCGTCGTTGAACATGGCCGGCGTGCCGTCGGAATGCGTGATCGTTGGCTCCGGCGCGCCGGCGCTGGCGGCGGCGGCTTTGGCTTTGCGGGCGATGCCGTCGAGCAGGTGCTTGCGCGTCTTGTCGGAGTAGCTGCGGACGGTGAGCTGCAAGTGGCACTCGTCGGCGATGATGTTGTGCTTTGTGCCGGCGTGGATCGAACCGACGGTGATGACGGCCGGCTCGCTGGGGTGTAGCTCGCGGCTGATAATCGATTGCAGATCGACGATCAGATGCGCCGCTTGGACGACGGGGTCGATCGTGGCGTGGGGGAACGCGCCGTGCCCGCCGCGGCCGCGGACGATGATGTCGACGCTATCGACGTTAGCCAGCGCGTAGCCCTCGCGGAAGGCGACCTTGCCGGTGGCCAGCGACGAATCGCAATGCAGGGCCAGCGCGAAGTCGGGCTTGGGAAAGCGTTTGAACAGGCCGTCGGCGAGCATAGCCCGTGCGCCGCTGCCGCGTTCCTCGGCGGGCTGGCCAACGAGCATCACGGTTCCCGCCCAGCGATCCTTGTTCGCGGATAGATAACGAGCGACGCCGATGAGGTTCGTCATGTGGATGTCGTGTCCGCAGGCGTGCATGGTGCCGACTTCCTTGCCGGCGGCGTCCTTGACCTGGACGGTGGACGCATAGGCCAGGCCGGTTTGCTCGGTGACGGGGAGCGCATCGAGATCGGTACGGAGCATGAGGGTGGGGCCTGCGCCGTTTTCGATCAGGCCGACGACGCCGTAGCCGCCGACGCGCTCGGTGACTTTGGCTCCGGCCGTGCGCCACTCCTCGGCGACGCGGGCGGAGGTCTCCTTTTCGGCAAACGACAGTTCCGGGTTGCGGTGGAAGTGTTGGTAGAGGGCGACGAGATCGTCGAGGTTTTCGGCGGCCCACTCGCCAGGCTCGGCGGCGGTTGCGACAGAGTTTGTCGTCGGCAGAGCCGCCGTCAGCGTTGCTATCGCGAACGCGAGCATTGAAGTGAGTCGTGCGGCATTGGATGTCGTACTGGAATTCATGGAATCGACCTCGCTTGATGGGCGATGCGGCATTGAAATATTGGAGCGATCTATCGTAGCCGCTGGGCGGAGGGATTGCAGCCGTTTTCGATAGCAGCCGCGGCAAAAAGCGTGGCGGGAAAACTGGCGAATTGGGGTCGTTGGGGTTGGTCGCGAGCTTGTATTGACCCTGTTTGGCGGCGTTCCTATACTCCCGCCCTCTTTCGCCGCGCTCGACCTGGGCGCGGTCGATTCCGACTCTCATTTCGACTCAGGTTTACGGAGAAACCGGCATGTCACGCAGAGAAGCGTATCGTTCGGCCGGACGCGCCGCGCAACGGAAGCGGTGGTTTCGCATGGGTTTTGCCGCTGTGGCGATCGTTGGCGCTTGCGTCGCGGTCCGCTATGCGTGGCCGCCGTATTCGGCGAGCGCCGGAGACGAGGAATTCGTCGAGGCCGCGACGCCGGCGGTTACGCCGCGCTCGGCGAACGTGGTTGCCATTGTGAATGGCGAAAAGATCATGCGGGCCGAGTTGGCGGCGGAATGCCTGCGGCACTACGGGACGGACGTGCTCGAAAGCCTGGTGAATAAGGAATTGATCGCGGCTCACTGCGAACAGCAGGGCGTGACGATCGAGGAACAGGAAATCGACGCGGAAATTACGCGGCTGGCGACGCGCTTTCAAGTGCCCGTCGAACAGTGGCTGGCGATGTTGCAAAAGGAGCGGGACATCAACCTGGAGCAGTATCGCCGCGATATCATTTGGCCGACGATCGCGCTGCGCAAGCTGGCGGCCGGTCGCTTGCAGGTGACGGAGAAGGAGCTGCGCGAGGCATACGAAATGGAGTACGGTCCGCAGATTAAGGCCCGCATGATCGGCATTCGAGGCGACAAGGCGAAGGCCATTAAGGTCCAGCAGCAGGCTAAGGCCAATCCAAAGGACTTTGGCCGGCTCGCTCGCGCGGAATCGGCGGATGCGGAAAGCGCCAGTGCGAACGGCTGGATTCAGCCGATTCGCTTGCATGCCGGGGAGAGAGTGATCGAGGATGTCGCGTTCGCACTTAAGCATGGCGAAGTCTCCGAGGTGATCTCCGTTAAGGACGACCAGCACATTATTCTTCTGTGCGAAGGGAGCGTGCCGGCTCGGCAAGTGAAGATCGAGGACGTGGCGGAGCGGCTGGCGGAGGGAATTCGCGAGGGTAAGCTGCGCGACGAGGCCGCCGAGCTATTCAAGCAACTGCAGAAGGACGCCAAGGTCGTTAATATTTTGAACGACGAGGCGAAGAAGAAGCAAATGCCGGGCGTGGCGGCGACGATCAATGGCCGGGCGGTCAGCATCAAAGCCCTGTCGGAGGAATGTCTGGCCCGACACGGCAAGGATGCGCTCAATGGCCTGGTGAATCGTCGCATGATCGAGCAGACGCTGCGCAAGAACGGCGTCAAGGTGAACGGTCAAGACATTGATGACGAGATCGCCGACGCGGCCGCGCGGATGGTCGGCAACGACGCGAACGGCAAGCCGAACGTCGAGAAATGGCTCGAGCAGGTTACGAGCGAGCCGGGCGTGACTGTCGAACTGTACGTTCGCGACGCGGTATGGCCGTCGGTGGCTATGAAGGCCCTGAGTAAGTCACAAGTGAAAATCACCGACGAGGATCTGGCGATCGCGTTCGAGTCGAACTATGGGCAGCGCGTGCGCTGCTTGGCGATTCTGCTCGACGATCATCGCAAGGCGATACGCGTTTGGGAGATGGCCCGCGCAGACCTAACCGCGGAGAACTTCGGCAAGCTATCCGCCGAGCACTCGACCGATGCGAGCGTGCGGGCGCTGAACGGGGAAATCCCGCCGATCCGCAAACACGGCGGCCGTCCGCTGCTCGAAGAAGAGGCGTTTAAGCTGACCGACGGTCAGCTTTCCGGCGTCATCCAAACGGACGGCAAATACGTGATTCTGCTCTGCCAGGGTCGCACGTCGCCGGAGACGGTCACGTTGGAAGACGTGCGCTCGAAGCTTTACGACCACGTTTACCGCGTCAAGCTGAACGACGCGATGAGCAAGCTGTTCGACCAAATGCAACAGACGGCCGCGGTGACGAACTACCTGGACGAGAGCAAGTCTCGGCAGCCGGCGAAGACACGGGCGGCCGCGTCGACGGCGGCGGCGGCGCGGGCCGGATCGACGACGAAGCGGTAGCGTTGAACAAGGTGAGCCGTGGCGTCGGAAGCGTTGAGGCTGGCGCGGTAGTCGACTTGGACTTCGCGGACTGCGCATTTCGCCGCGTTTGAGGCAGCGAGATGACGGACGGCCAAAAGAGTTTTTCGCTGGGCTATCGAGAGGGCGTCGGTCCTGAAAGCGGGAAGCGATGCGACGCGGATTCGCCTTGCGTGATGCAAGTTCGCGGTTCGCCGGTGCGTTGCTCGTACTCACTGCGTTCACCGCGATCCTCGACGACCGACTGCTAATCCAGCGTGCCGCGTGGTGCGAGCGATGATTTCTGCGGAAAACGCGGCAAGATCGTTGCCGGATCGGTCGAATTCTCCCCTAGCGTGGGATCGCCGCGCGCCTTGACCTTGCTTTCGCCGCAACGGGGTTATACGATCAATACAGTTAGGGCAAGATCGCCAGATTGCGCAGTTTGCGCGATGGCGAACTGTTGCCGAAGGATCGCTCGCCTCCATCATTCTGACCGCTAAAGGGCCTCGCATGAGTCGACTTCCCTCTCATCTTTGGGCGTGTTGTGTTCACCGACCCAGGATCGTCGTTGCCATCACGCTGGCGGCGATGGTCGGCGGTTCGATGTGGCTTTCGGGCCAAGTGCCGGCGCTTACCGTGGCGGCCCCGCAGCCGACCGATCGGCAGATCGCGCTGGTGGTGTCGAATCTGATGCAGGAAGGGCATCTCAGCCGCGAGAAACAGAATCTCGACGACACGATTTCCGAGCGATGCCTTTCGTCGTATCTCAAGGCGCTCGACCCGATGAAGCTGTTCTTCGAGCAGTCGGACATCGACCGGTTCATGGAGTATCAGGACAGCCTGGACGACATGGTGAAGAAGGGGGACATCAAGGTCGCGTACGTGGTCCACGACCAATTTCTCAAGCGCGTCGACGAGCGCGTGGCGTTGGTGGACAAGTTGATTCAATTGCCGTTCGATTTTTCGATCGACGAGGAAGTGATCGTCGACGGCGACGCGGCACAATATTCCAAGACGCCGGAAGAGGTTTACGAGCGGTGGCGGAAGATGCTCAAGTACGAGTTGCTGGTCATCAAGTCGGACGAGAAAGAGGAATTTGAATTAGCCAAGGCCAAGGAACGGCTCGCGCGCCGGCACCATACGCGGGCGAAGTATCGCCACCAGACGAATAGCGACGACCTGCTCGAGCTTTATCTGTCGTCGCTCACCAGCGGCTACGATCCGCACACATCTTACATGTCGCCGACGTCAGTCGAGAATTTCAATATTGAGATGAAGAAGAAGCTGCAGGGGATCGGCGCGCAGTTGCAGTCGGACGAAGGTTACACGGTTGTCAATCGCGTGGTTCAAGGCGGACCGGCCGACCGCGATGGGCGGCTCAAGGAAGACGACCGCATCGTCGGCGTCGGTGAAGGTGCCGAAGGAGAAATCATCGACATCGTCGACATGCGCTTGACGGACGTCGTGAAGCACATTCGGGGCGACAAGGGGACGATCGTGCGGCTGCAAGTTCAGCCCGGCGGCAACGGCGAGCGGCAGATCTACAACATCACGCGGGCCGAGATCGACCTGAAAGACCAGATCGCTCGCGGCGAGATCATCGAAGACGGCAAGAAGGCCGACGGGTCGCCGTACCGCGTGGGCGTGATCGACCTGCCGAGTTTCTACATGGATATGGACGGCGCTCGTCGTCGGCTGCCCGACTATCGCAGCACGACGCGCGACTGTCGCAAGATTCTCGACGACTTTGGAACCAAGAACGTGGACGCCGTGGTGCTCGATCTGCGGCGCAACGGCGGCGGTTCGCTGATTGAAGCCATCAACCTGACGGGTCTGTTTATCGACCAAGGTCCGGTGGTGCAGGTGAAGGATTCTCGCGGTCAGGTGAACCACTACGACGATCCCGAGGCGGGCATGGTGTGGTCCGGTCCGCTGG
Source organism: Planctomycetota bacterium (assembly GCA_029259895.1). Lineage (GTDB taxonomy): Bacteria > Planctomycetota > Planctomycetia > Pirellulales > PLA5 > PLA5. Next base: position 547 of record JAJDEG010000407.1, on the reverse strand, counting down.
TCGTGCTGACGAGCAAGTTCAGCGCCAGCGCGAGCGAGATTTTCGCTGGGGCGATTCAGGATTATCGGCGAGGGCTGATCGTGGGCGACAAGACGACGCACGGCAAGGGGACGGTGCAGAGCCTGCTCGATTTGGGCGAGGAATTGTTCCGCTCCAGCGGTCCGGGCGTGCCGAATCTGGGCGCGCTGAAGATTACGATTCAGCAGTTTTATCGTCCCAGCGGCGACAGCACGCAGAAGCGGGGCGTGGTGGCGGACGTCGAGCTTCCGTCGCTCACCACGCATCTGGACGTCGGCGAAGGCGATCTCGATTTCGCGATCGATTTCGATCGGGTCGACGCACTGCGACTGACTCGCAATGACTTTGTCGAAGAGGCGTTGGTCTCGCAGTTGCGCGAACGCTCGCAGGGTCGCTGCGACGCTTCGGAAGATTTCGCGAAGCTCAATAAACGCATCTCTCGATATCTCGAGCAGAAAGAACGCAAGTCGGTCACGATCAACGAACAGAAGTTTCTTGCCGAGCGGGCGGATGTGAACGCCGACAAGGA
>JAJDEG010000406.1 GCA_029259895.1 Planctomycetota bacterium | reverse complement strand
ACGACGACCAACGCCGCGACGAGCATCGCGATCACCCGTGCGGCGATCGATCGTTGGGCCGGCCTGCGATTCATGTTCCGCGCATCGTCCTCTTTGTGGTCTGCTTCGCCGCTTCGCGCTCGGCGATCAGACGCACGAGACGCTGGCGAAGGTGTTGGCGCTCCGCATCGCGCCGCATGGCGGGCGTTGCGGCGGTTTCCGTCGGTTCTGGCGAGTGTTGGGCGTTCATGCGGCGATCGGTCGGCCTCCGCGTAAGTCGTCATCGCGCTGCGGGAATTCCTGCCCGCCGTTGTGTTGCCGCTTCAGTTCGTCGATCCGCTCGCGCAGCGCTTCCTCCGCCAGCTTCGTAAGGGTCAGCCGCACGGGATACCCGGCCAGAAAAACCGCGGCGTTGCGGGCCTCGTTGAGAAGTTCCGCGGAAAGATACAGTGTCGCACGAACTTTTGCAGGGCGCGGCGTGGAATGCGAGTCGGACATAGCAAACAAATCGATGGGCGAGCGAGCGGCGAAGTACAAAGTCGATAGCATTCGAGCCAACGACCAACGTTGCGGCCCGCGGATCGTTCGCGGCTGCCGAAACGTCGGACGTTTGTGAACTTTCGGCAGCCGCACGCCGCGAAGACGACGTTTCCGCCTGCCGACCGCACGGCTTAACTAGTCGCGTTGCCATGCACAACGCGACGACCTTCGCCAGGCGGCACGGTCGCGCGCCCATCCCCAGCGACAGACGCCGCCAGCCAGCCGATCCGCCCAAGAATCGCCCCGCTTTCGCTCGCCAGCCTTCGCAAGTCGCCCAATCTCTCGGCAACGGAATCGCTACGCTCGTCAAACCCGCTAGATTCGCCGGGATTGGAATCATCCGCACGAGCGGCGCGGCCGATAGATTAGGAATGACCGGCACAACCGGTCCAATTTGCCATTCCGCGCCGTGTAACGTGAGGAGCGAGCTGTGAAAAGCGCACGCATTATCGCTTTGGCTTCGGCCTTGATGGTCGCCGGTTCGTCGAGCGGCACCGCACAACAACCACCCGGCATGATGCCCCACCCCGGCATGATGCCTCAGCAACAGCAAGCCATGATGGCCTCGCAGGCCATGAGCGGCGGCGGTTACGGCGGCATGGAAGGCTACGGCGGTGCCCCGTATGGCGGAGCGCCGTATGGGGGAGCACCCTGCAACGACTGCTCGCCCTACGGCAGCGGCTACGGCGGCATGATGGGCACGGACGACGAGCTGTGGGACAAGGTCCATCAGCCGAACCGCTGGTACGCCGGCTTCGGATACGTCGGTTTGCGGATGAAGGGCATGTACGTCCCCGTCCTGGCGACAACCAGCCCAGCAGGAACCGCTCAAGGCGTCGCCGGCCGGTTGCCAGGCGCAACCACGCTCATCGGCGACGAGAAACTCGGCGGCGACTGGCGGCATGGCGGCGAAGTTCGTCTCGGCTGGTGGCTGATGGATGGTCAGTTTCTCAGCCTCGAAGGCCACTTCCTCGCCACGGAAACCGAGGAAACGCACTTCAACGCCACGTCCACCTTCACCACCGGCAGCACCGGCTTCATTCTCGCCCGCCCCTATTTCGATCTCGTCGCCAATGCCGAGGATGCCCGCATCCTTGCCTTCGACAACTTCAACAACGGGCAGGCCACCGTCGACCTCGACGGCTCGATCGACATCGACACCCGAAGCGACTACCAGTCGGGCGGGCTAATGCTCCGCCACGTACTGTGGGCCGACTTCGAACGCAACTCGCGGCTCGACTTTATCGGCGGATACCGCTTCTTGCGGATCGACGAAGAACTCAACATCCGCGACCGGCAGTTCACGCCGCCATTCGGACTCGTGCCGGCAGTGCTCAACGAGCGTTCGGATATGTTCGCCACGGAGAATCAATTCCACGGCGGCGAAATCGGCCTCGACGCGAACGTGTATGAAGACAACTGGACGTTCCAGCTCTGGGGCAAGTGCGCGTTCGGCAACACGCACCAAACGCTCGACATCGACGGCTCGCAGACCATCAGCAGCGGCGGCGCAAGCAACACCACGCCCGGCGGTCTGCTCGCCCAGCCTTCAAACATCGGCCACTTCAGCCACGACGAATTTGCGATCATCCCCGAGGCCGCCGTTCGCGTGCAGTACTCGCTGTACAACAACTTCCGCATCTTCGCCGGCTACCGAATGCTCTATATCACCGAAGTACTGCGGCCCGGCGATCAGATCGACCGCGTCATCAACGAGACGCAATTCGGCGGCGGTGCCCTCGCCGGCGAAGCCCGCCCCGCCGCATCGTTCAACGGCACCAGCGCCTGGATCCAAGGGATCGACGCCGGCATCGAAATCGAGTGGTAACGCGACGTACCAAGACGTGATCGTGCGCGAGGCGAATTATCTCGCCTCCCGCAGTTCAATTTTTGCAGTCTTAGTCACTTCGACGATTCGGCGGTCGACTTGCCCGCGCCGCCCTTCGGCACTCGGACCACGATCATCGCTTCGCCTCGGTTGTTCTCGGTCGTGCAGGCGACGAGTTCGCCCGAAGGCGCGATCGCATACGCCGCGCCGCTTTGCAGGTCGCCGTTCTTGGTATGCGGCGTCGCGTCGCACGCCACATACCACACGCCGTTCTCCCGCACGCGATCCCAAACCCAACGACGCTGCGTTCGCCGCGCGTCGAGAATTTCAGCCGGACGCGTGCCGTTGGCGTAGGGTGCAAGGATCAATTCGGCGCCGCCCGCCTTGAGTTGGCGGCACGTCTCCGGTTTGACCGACTCGAAGCAGATGGCGATGCCGACGCGCACGCCGTCGACGTCGAAAACGTTCGCGTCGTTCCCCTCATCCCACACCGCCCCTTCGCCAGTTGCCCCGCCGGCAAGCTTGCTCTTGCGGTGATGTCCGATCCGACCGTCCGGACCAACGAGTACGTGCGTCAAGTGATACTTGGCCGCTCCACTCTGCTTACCGGCCGCTTCGTCGACGTGCTTCTCCGTAAGTCCCACGGCAAGCACGATGTCGTGTCGTCGCGCGATGTCGCGGACTTTCGCCAGCGAATCGCCGTCGAGCGTTTCCGCATAACGCCGATTCTCGCGCGACTGCCACCAGCCGTGGATCGTGCATTCGGGAAACAACACCAGCTCCGCGTCGGCCGCCGCCGCTTTCTCGGCCCAACGGGCAATCTG
>JAJDEG010000405.1 GCA_029259895.1 Planctomycetota bacterium | reverse complement strand
GCGGCGGAACAACAGAGCAAGCCGCGGGCCAGTTGTCCGCAAGACAGACAGTTTCTTACTGGGCACGGCGAAAGACGCCACTCCGCGGCGATGATGCCCTCGAAACCGACAGGCTAGCGAGCCGAGAAATGTTGCCGAAACGCAACGCCAGCACGAGAAGCCGCAGATGATACGCAACGCGCCGACGAAACGATGAGACGACGAAGTCGCAACGATCTCGCGTTCAGACCAACGCGAGCAGGGCACTAGACCAATCACCGAAGCCGTGCTTGACCAATCGCCGAAGCCGCGCTTCGACGATTGGTCTCGCTTCGTAAATCGCTACATCGTCCCCACGCGAGCAATCAAGTCCGCCGTCCGGCAGCTATAGCCCCATTCGTTATCGTACCAGCCGACGATCTTGATGAAATCGTCCGCGTCGCCGTCTTTGGCCAGCAGCAACGTTTGGTCGGCCACAAAGATACAGCTATGCGGGTTGCCGATGATGTCGCTCGAAACGATCGGATCTTCGGTGTATTCCAGCACGCCCTTTAGCCCGCCTTTCTCGCGAGGCGTATCCGCGGCCCGCTTGAACGCTTCGTTCACTTCCTTCCGCGTCACCTTTTTGCCGAGCAGCGCCGTCAGGTCCGTAACGCTGCCGTCCGGCGTCGGCACGCGCAGCGCCATGCCGGTCAGCTTCCCCTTGAGTGCCGGAATCACCAGACCAACCGCCTTGGCCGCGCCCGTGCTCGTCGGCACGATGTTCACGGCCGCCGCCCGCGCACGATACAGGTTGTCGTGCGGCAAGTCCAACAGCCGCTGATCGTTCGTGTAGCTGTGGATCGTCGTCATCAGGCCTTTGACGATGCCGCCGAAGTTTTCGTGCAGCACCTTGGCCATCGGCGCGAGACAGTTCGTCGTGCAACTGGCGTTCGACACGCACTTCATGTCCGCCGTGAGCTTGTCGTCGTTGACTCCCAGCACGCACGTCAGGTCCGGCTCGTCCTTGGCCGGCGCGCTGATAATGACCTTCCGCGCGCCCGCGGCGAGGTGCGAATCGTAACCCGCCTTGCCCTTCGCGGCGTCGGCCTTGGCCGTGAAGATGCCCGTGCTCTCCAGAGCCACGTCGACCCGCATGTCCTTCCACGGCAGCTTGGCCGGATCGCGTTCCTTGAGGATCGGAATCCGCTTGTCATTGACGATCACACTTTTCTCATCGAAGCCGACCGTCCCGTTGAAGCGGCGGTGCGTGCTGTCGTACTTGAGCAGCATCGCAAGGGTCTTCGTGTCCGTCAGGTCGTTGATGGCGACAACCTCGAACTCGCCCGCCCGTTCGCAAAGATTCCGAAAAACCAACCGTCCGATACGGCCGAAGCCGTTAATGGCGACACGAATTGCCACGATTTTCTCCTTTTTTGACTATCTGCTTTAGTTCTGGATTTCCGTCGATTGTAGAAGACGCGAATTATAGCGGCGGCCGCACGCGCCTTCAATTGAGTCGAGCGCGGAAGCGAGGATTGGAGCCACATACGCGGCCAGAAAGTCGGGCAGAAACGCGCCCGGGCACGGCGGCGGATGTCGCCAAGCACCCGCAAGGCGTAGAATCGACTCCTATGGCCAAACGCACAATCGCCGGCAGCCGAGTCCTCGTCACCGGTGCTTCCTCTGGCATCGGCCGCGAGATTGCGCTCGAGCTGGGACGGCACGGCGCGGACGTCGTCGCCGTGGCGCGGACGGCCGACAAATTGGCGAAGCTGGCAGACGATTTCCAGAGCCTCCCCGGCCGCTGCGAGGTCGTCGCTGGCGACGTGACCGACGACGCCTTGCGCCACGAAGCCGTGCGGCGTGCCACCGAAGCATTCGGCGGGCTCGACGTGCTCATCAACAACGCCGGCATCGGCGCGCTCGGCCCGTTCGAGACGGCAACCGCCGAGCGACTCCGCAAAATCATGGACGTGAATTTCTTCGCCGCGGCCGAAATGATTCGCGTCGCCCTGCCCACGCTCAAGCACGGCCGCCGCCCGGCGATCGTCAACGTGACGTCGATTCTCGGCAGCGTGGGAATTCCGCAGTCGTCTGAATACTGCGCAAGCAAGTTCGCCCTCGAAGCGCTTAGCCAATCGCTCCGTGCGGAACTGTTTCGCCACGGCGTCGACGTGCTCGTGGTCGCGCCCGGTTCGACCGAAACAGAATTCTTCGATCACGCCCTAGAAATGACGGCCCATCCGCCCTGGCTCGACTCCAAGCGAACCAGCGCCGCCGACGTCGCCCGAGCCGCCGTCAACGCCATCGCCCGTGGCAAACGGTCGATCGTGCCCAACTTCCGCGGCCGATTGATGTGTTGGGCGCAGCGAATCTGTCCCGGACTCGTCGATCTCGCGCTGCGCCGATACGGGTAGCAATCCGCCAACGCCTGCGACCGGCAGTACGAAGTCGTCATCCTTCCCGTTCGGTCGAACGGCGTTATGCCGCCCGACGCCGATTACGACGTCGGCGCAACACGACGAACGGACCACACGCGGCGGCGATTCCAACCAGCGCCAGCGAACCAGGTTCCGGCACGATCGCGGTTTGCGAGAACCGCTGGAACCCGACGTCGATCATTTCGTGCATGTTCGGCAACACGACCGAGTTGCCGCTGGCTCCGTTGGCGTCCGTTGCGAAGTTCGCGTTGGCCAGCGGATACTCGAACAGCCGCACCGGCGTCATCGCCAGCGTCAGGGGCTCTCCGTCAAACGTGTCTTGGTACACGACCGATACCAAAGCGTTGTCCTGTCGATTCGGCGACATCGCAAAGTCCTTGTGCCACAACGAGCTCTCGTAGTCGGCCAATTGCGACGTCGCCGTGTTCGCGATCCGCACCTGGAACGTGAACGAGTCGCCGGGGTTCAGGCCCGCCGGAAAATCGATTTGCAAGAACGGCTGCATGTCGCCCATGAACGCCAAGTCCGCATGCGATGAAATCGACGCCACGCCGTCGTCCGGCTGCTCGAAGAAGGCGAACGAGTCGAACATGAATCGCGGATCGCCGAAATCGATCCGCACGCTCTGCATTTGCATCGCGCTCGTCGAATCGTTGGTGATGCGAATGAACGGCGCACTGCGCAGCGACGCCATCTGCACCGGCGTCTTCCACATGGCGAAATGCTGCGCCACGGGGTCGGTCGGATTCATCATCAAGTTGAAGTCGGTGCCGAAGTCGACGTGATAAGTGACCGTCGGATCCGGCGTACCCGTTTCCTGGGCTGCCGAGGTTCCGCCGACGATGGTCCAGGTGCCGAGGGCCAAGGCGACGATTGCCACCAGACTCAAAGTTTTCCGCATCTTGCCGATCGCGATTTTCATGGAGGTGTCCGTTTCACGGTTGCTGTCGCGGCGTCGCCGTTTCTCGGGCGTTGGCGCAACGTGGATTGGCATGGGTGCTAAACAGGCGAACGTTTATTTCTTCTTCATGCGCGCAGCGAGGCGCGCGTCAGGTCTACCGGGACTGAAGGACTAAGAAGCGCCGACGTCAGGGACGTCCGCATGCGACGCCGCGCGGCGCGCACCACCATCGCATGGGCGGTCGATCTCGACGCGCCGCGAAGCAAGTGGAGCGAATTGCGCGGTGGGATGTGCCCGATGGCCGAACGAACGGCAAGCATCGGAGGTCGCATCGCAGCGATCGACCGCGGAAACAGCCACGAACCGCTCACCCGCGACAAGAAACGGTGTCGCCGACTCAATGCTGCGAGATACGCAGCGTAACTCCGCTAGGAGTCGAGTCCGGCAATGCCAAGTCTACGGACAGCGTGTCACAGTAGCTGCGCCGCGAAAAACGCGTGCGGCGCTGACTTGGTCTTCATGAGAACGTACTCTCGAAAATCGAGGCGCTTGTATCGATGGTCTTGTCGGGGAAAATGCCTTCGTATATCTGCAAAACGGACCCGACGATGAACTCTAGCCTAATCGGAACAGCTTACCTAGTCAAGCAACCGGCGGCGTTTTTTCCGAAATTCTGCCGCGCCGGCGACGTGCGCCGCAATGCATGCCGTCACCCGTCCCGTCAACCGGGCCGGCGGCTAAGCGAAAAGATCGGCAATAGCAGCGACAAGCCAATTGTTCCGACGACCACGCCCATCACACAGATCATGAGCGGCTCGATCAGGCTGGTGGCCGTCTTGAGCGACGTTTCCACCTCGCGGTCGTAAAACGTGCTCACCTTCTGCAACACCTCGTCGAGACGGCCCGACTGCTCGCCCGACGCGATCATCTGCACCAACGTCGGCGGCACCAGCGACTGATCGGCCAATGCCTCGTTAATCTGCTCGCCCGCCATAACGCGCTCCCGCACGCCCTCCCACAACTCACCGTACAGGCGGTTGCCGGCCGATTCGCCGCACAAGCGAAGTGCGTCCAGCGCGCTCACGCCCGAGGCGATCATCGTTCCCAGCGTGCTGATCGACCGACTCAAGATGATCTTGCGAAACAACGGCCCCAGCAACGGCAAGCTCAGGATCGTGTGATCCCAGGCCCGACTCCCCGACTCCGTCCGTTTCCAGAAAATCAGCCCGGTGATTCCGCCCACCGCCCCGATCAACCATGCGTACCAGTAATGGACCAACGCCCGCGAGGCCGCCATCATCACCACGGTCATCTGCGGTAGATCGACCCCCTTGCGCGAGAAGAGCGGCTCGAACTTCGGCATGATGAACGTCAGCAGAAAGATCGTAACGCCCGTCGCCAGCACGGCGATGACTGCCGGATACGTCATCGCCGCGCGCACCTTCGACCGGCTTTCCATCCTCGCCCGCAAGTAATCGGCGATCCGTTCGAGCATCTCGGCCAGCGTTCCCGACGCCTCGCTCGCCCGCACCAGCGCAATGTACGTGGGATCGAAGTACTGCGGATGTTCTTGCAGCGCGGAGGAGAAATCGCTCCCGCCTTCCACGGCCGTCTGCAAGGCGAGTAGCAGTTGCTTGAGTTTCTGATTCTTCTCTTGCGAGATCAATCCTTGCAAGGCGGACGAAAGCGTGATGCCCGTATCGACCATCACCGCGAGTTGCGTCGTCACGTTGGCGATGTCGCGTCGCGAAACGCGGCCGCCGAACAAACCGGCCGCGTCGTCCTCTTCGTCCGTTACGTCGAGCACCGCGAATCCGTCGTGGCGCAGTTGCTGCGCGGCTTCGTCGGCATCGACGGCATCGATGCGCCCTTCAATGGTCTTTCCAAGCGGGTCGCGGGCTCGATACAGGTACGTCATCGTCACTCCCCCTCGTTGCACCTACGCACACATCGTTGCCGTCGTGTCGTCACTGTCGCGGCAGGTCCGACGCGGCGGCATTCGCTCGATCTCACGTATGGACGGCGGCAGAAAACGTCGGATCCAATGAATTGCGAGCCGGCAACGCACACGCCGTTCCCACAATGTGGAATATCTCCTCGACGGTCGTCATGCCTTCGCGCACCTTGCGAAATCCGTCGTGTTTGAGCGTCAACATGCCGTGTTCGAGAGCCAACCCACGTATTCCGCTGATCGTCGGGTCGGTAAGAATCGCGTCGCGAAGCGCGTCGTCGATCACCAACAACTCGTGGACGCCGATCCGACCTCGGTAACCGGTATTGCGGCACGCCCGGCAGCCCACGCCGCGGAAGAACTGCGGGATGTCGAAACCCATCCGCTCGACGGCTTTGCGAACGATGCGCGTCGGGTCGTAAGGCTGGCGGCATTTCGGACAAATGCGGCGGACGAGTCGCTGCGCCAGCACCATGTTCAACGCCGCGCCGATCAAATACGGTTCCACACCCATATTCACGAGCCGCGTTATCGCCGAGCAAGCGTCGTTCGTGTGCAACGTGCTGAGCACGAGGTGGCCCGTAAGCGCCGCTTGAATCGCCGTCCGCGCGGTTTCCTCGTCGCGAATCTCGCCGACCATGATGATATCGGGGTCTTGCCGCAGGATCGTCCGCAGGGCTTTGGAGAACGTCAGTCCGACCCGCTCCTGAACCTGGAACTGGTTGATCAGCGGCAGGTGGTATTCGATCGGATCTTCGACCGTGCAGATGTTGTTCTCCATCGAACTGATCGCGCTGAGAGCGGCGTACAGCGTCGTCGACTTACCGCTACCCGTCGGCCCGGTCACCAGCAGAATGCCGTTGGGCGCCTCGATCTGCTCGCGCAAGCCGGACAGAATGTCCTCGGCGAAACCCAGGTCTTCGAGAATGAGCGACACGCTCCGCGTATCGAGTACGCGTATCACCGTCTTTTCGCCGCGATTGGTGGGAAACGTACTCACGCGCAAGTCGATGCGCCGCCCATCGAGCAGCACGTTCACGCGACCGTCCTGCGGCAGCCGCCGCTCGCTAATGTCGAGCGACGCCATCACCTTAATGCGGCTCGTCACCGCATTAAGCAAATGCAGCGGAACTTCCAGCGCTTTATAGAGCCGTCCGTCGACGCGGTTGCGCACCCGCATGCACCGGTCGGCCGGCTCGATGTGGATGTCGCTGGCGCCTTCCTTCACCGCGTTGAAAATGATGAAGTTCACCAGCCGAATGACGGGATTCTGACCGGCGATCTCCTCGATGTCGCCGATGTCCTCGATCGCGTCCTCGATCAACGTGACTTCCGCGCCGTCCGAATCCTCGATGATATCGTCGATGACGAACACCTTCGAATTCGGCAGCGTCGTGATCATTCGCCGCACGTCTCTGCCGCTCGACGCCACGATCTGCACGTCGAGCTTGGTGAGCGAGGATATTTCCTCGATCAAGAACAGATTCGTCGGTTCGCTCACCGCAACGGTCAGTGTGCCGCGGACGACGAACAGCGGCAGCACGAGATTCTTCTCGATGTATTCCCGCGGGATCACGTCGAGCGCCGCCGGGTCGAACAGCCGCTGATCGAGCTTGGCGTACGGCACGCGGTAAACGACTGCCAGGCACTCGATGATCTGGTCTTCCGTGCAGAGGTCCAGATCCGTCAGGATCTCTCCCAACAGCCGGCCCTGGCTCCCTTGCCGCTGGTGCGACAGCGCGGTCTCCAACTGCTCGAGGGACAGGTATCCCTTCTCGACGAGAACGTTGCCCAATCGCGGGGCAGATGTGATGTGCGTAAGCGGCATGAGCTAGGAGCGATCTGGGATATCGGGCGGACAAGCTAGCATCGTTCAGTTCGCATATTCGCCGGCAATCGTCTGCTAGCAAAAACTCTTCACGGCGTCGATCACGCTGCCGTACACTTCCAACTGTTGATCCAGGCGAGTCATTTCCAAAATCTTTCGGTTGTACCGGTTCGCCGCGGCGATCTTCACGTCGCCCCCCAGTTCGCGCAATCGGTCCTGGGCGTCGAGCAGCCCTTCGAGTCCAGCGCTTGCGATCAGTTCCGCGCCGTCCAGATCGAACACCACTTGATTGCGCTCGAGACTGCTCAAATAACCCGCCAACGAATCGGCGTGATCGCCCGACAGTTCGTCGGGCGCATGAACCACGACCACATCGCCGAATATCTCCGTGGGAAGACTCATGGATGACTTGCCGTTTGGTATGAACGAGCGGCTACTTCGTGCCGGTAACGGTCGCTATATCACCGTCGGCTGCCGCACCGCGTGGCACGCGCCCGTCGACAGGACTTCCTCCGCCATCCGCAACAACTCGCGCGGACTGAACGGCTTGCAAACGACGGCCGCGACGCCCGATTGCTCCAGTAGTGTTTCGTGCGACAGCTCGAATCCCTTCGCGGTCAACATGATGACCGGCAGATGTTGCACGGACGGCGTCACGCGAATGCGGTCGACCAACTCGAGCCCGCTCATGCGGGGCATCTGGCAGTCGGTTACGACGAGATCGGGGCAGCGGCGTTCGATCTCGCGCCACGCATCCAGCCCATCCGTCGCCGAACGTACGTCGAATCCCGCGCGCGAGAACTTGATCTCGGCTGCCCGCAGGATATGCACGTCGTCGTCGCACAGCAGCACGGACTTCGTCGAGTTACGCGCCGAATCGGAAGTCACCATCGGCGTTTCGTCGGTCGAGCGAATCGGAACCGAATACGGATTGTCGTCGCTGTTCATGTTCATAATCGATAGCCGTCAGTCGGCTGTTTTTACGAGTTCGATGTCGTGAGCGTTCTTGTCGCCCGTGGTCGGCGAATGAACCGAACGCAATAACGTGATACTGAACGTACTTCCCTTTCCGAGTTCGCTTTCGACCGCCAAGCTGCCGCCGTGAACGTCCTCGACGATGTGTTTGGCCAGCGCCAATCCAAGGCCCGTGCCGGAAGCCATCTTTTGGTCCTTCTTGACTCGATAGAACTTCTCGAAAACGCGGCAACAGTCGTCGGCCGACAATCCGACTCCATTGTCCGACACGTCGAACTGCACTTGGTGCCCTTGCAAACGGCTGCGCAGCGTCACGGTCCCGCCCTGGGGTGTGTACTTGACGGCGTTCGACAGCAGATTAATCGCCGTCTGAAGAATCATGTCGCGATCGGCGACGACTCCCAGGTACAGCTCGCTCAAATCCGAAACCAGCGTGATGCACCGGCTCTCCGCCGCGTGAACGACCACGTTGCGCGCCTCTTCGAGCAGTTCGTTGAGCGAGAGCGGCTGTTTGTGGACGTCGACCACTCCCGCCTCGATCCGGGCCAGGTTCAGCAGATTGTCCACCAGACGCTGCAAACGGTCGGCTTGCGAGTTGATGACCTCTAGGTATTCCTCGCGCGCCGTGTCGTCGTCGGCTTCGTCGTCGGCAAGAAGCTCGACGAAAGCCTTGATGCTGGCTAGCGGTGTCTTGATTTCGTGGCTGACCGAGGAAACGAACTCCGCGTTACGGCGCTGCAGTTCCTTGAGGCTGTCGATCTCCTTGAGAACGGCGACCGCCCCGTGAGGCGAGGTTTCGGACGCGCCGATCGCGAATCCTCGCGCCGTCGCCGTGTACCAGTGCGTCTGCCCATCCGCGCCGCAAATCTCCAACTCGCACGAACGCGAGCTTAGCGTCTTGCGCCGCCGCGTATCGCGCAATAGTTCGATCAACTGGTCGCAGCGAACGAACTCGTCGAGTGCGCGGTGCTCCACGGAATTGTCGCCGATGCCGAAAAGCTTCGTCGCGTTCGTGTTGCTGATCAACACGTCGTCGAATTCGTTTACGGCCACGATCGGCTGCGGCATCTCGGAAAGAATATGTTCGAGATAGTCCACCCGCTGGCAGCTTCGCTGGGCACGCATCTCGGCAGTGGCGCGGGCAACTTCCGCCTTCTGCGTTTCGGCGGCATACTTTGCCAGAGTTCGATGAACTTGCTCGAATACGCTCCGCCAGGCATCGCTTGCGTCGAGCGTGGGCACCGCCCCAGAGGCGTTGTCGCCGAGCGTTCGTGGATCGATCTGGCACAGCACTTCGAGCTGGCGCTGGATCGAATTACGGGCGTTCTGCTGGTTGCGCCATACGACGGCGGCAACCGCGATCGCAATCGTCGTGCTGCCCCCCAGCAATGCCGCGCGAAACGACGCCGTCAGTTCGCTGCCGCCGGCCGATTCCGTAAGCCAGGACAGCGCAAGCGCCGACCACGCGACGCACGCGACCAACGGAAGCGCTAAGGAGAGCTTGGATCGGAACATCGAATCGACCGACGCGTATGCACGCTGGCTGCGGGGCGGGTTACCGCCACGTTGCATACCGGGGATCGATCTCGGCCGCCGCGGTAAGATGCCGCTCGGATTCCGAAGTCCGCCCTAGTTGGCGCAACGTAGCGCCTAACAAAAAATAGGACAGAGGATCGGTCGCGTCCAAAGAAACTGCTTTTGCCAAAACAACTTGCGCCTCGCCGTAGGCTCCCCTTCGATAGTGGGAGACGCCCAGCGCTCGCCAGAGTCTCGCGTCGCTAGGCGTTACTTCCAGCGCCGCGGATAGCAATTGAATCGATTCTTCCGGCGCATTGCGTTGAAGGGCCGCCGTCGCCGCAGCCAACGTCGCCTCGACGTTTGCGGGTGACGGCACCGCGACCGGCGCGTGACTTCTGGCGATCTGGTCCGCCGAGGTTTGAAAGCTAAGGCGGTAAATCTCGTTTTTAGGTTCCAGATCCGTCGCCTGCTGGAAGCTCGCCAGGGCTTCGTCCGAGCGTCCCATCGCCTCCAGCACAAGACCCTCGATGTGACGCGCCGTCGCCACGTCCGGTGCCCGTTCGATGACGAATCGCGTGTGTTCCAACGCAAGTGCCGGTTGATTCGATTCCAACAGCAACTCCGCCAGCAACAATCGCGCCGGCAGATAATCGGCCCGCCGCGCGAGGATCGTTTCCAGCACGATCCGCGCGTCGTCGACATCGCCGCACCGCAACCGGCCAACCGCTGCCTGATACTGGGCGTCGTCGCGTCGCGCATCAAAGTCGGCGACGATTCCCTTCTGGCGTTCCCCGCGCAGCGCATGCACGTCTTCGCCCGTGCCCGTCCGATTCGTGACGCTCGTACAGCCGGCCAGCGACGCGGCAATGAGAACGAGCACGATCGTCGCAGCGCGCACGGCGCGGCAATGCACGGTTAGCGAGTCGCACGTGACGCTAGCGATGTTTTTCATGGCGCTGCCTGTGGCGATACGAGTGTACGCGACGGACCGTTCGTGCCTGGATCGATCGGATGGCGAAGCGGAAACGGCGGACGACCGAGTTCGTCGACCAGCCACGGGGCCAACAATTCGCCGTCCAGCGGATGAAGGTTCGGCGCCAGTCGCGCCGGATGGATGTTCGTATGATCGCCCTGAGCGTTGTTCGACGTGATATCCGAACGTAGATCGATGGCCGCGCGGCTCAGCGGATCGAAGTGTATCGAAAGATTGACGAGCCACAACGCCCGCTCCTGATCGCCTCGCTGCCACGCTTCTTGCGCCTTGTGGAGATAACGACGGCCGAGCTGACGTTTGCCCACCGGACTGAGCTTGTCGGCGTAAACCATGTGTCGGTGGTGAAACTCGCGGGCGGCCTTGTCGCCCTGCACGCCGATCTCCGGTTCGTAAACGATATGCGGCGTGATCAGCACGATGATCTCGCGGCGCTCGGTCGATTGCGTCGATCGACGAAATGCCGCCCCAACCCACGGCAGACTGCCGAGCAGCGGCACCTGCGTTGCCGAGTTCGTCATTTCGTCGCGGATCAGACCGCCGATCACGACCGTCGAGCCGTCGCGAACCATGATGTTCGACGTCACTTGCGTAACGTCCTTGTCGGGCAGCGTAAAATTCTGCTCGACTCGCACCACGCCGGTCGACAGTTCCGGATGCACTTCCATCCGCACCATGCCGTCGCTGGAAATGAACGGCCTAATGCGAAGTTGCGTACCGACCTCGAGGAAATCGACGCTTTGCGTCGAAGCCGTCTCCGTTTGCGTCGTGTTGACGTAACCCAACTGCGCGCCGATGAGGATTTCCGCACGCTGCCGGTTCAGGCAGAGCACGCGCGGCGTGGCGATGATGTTCGCATCGCCGATCGTTTCCACGGCGTCGAGAAACATGGACAAGTTCGTGTCGAGATAGCCAAATTTCAATCCGCCGTTGTCGAAGGAGACTTCTCCCAGCGTATTGAGTGGCGACCCCGTGGCCAGTCGCACCTTGTTGTTATTTCGCAGGAACTCAAAATCGACGCCGAAGCGATGTTCGTCGTCGAGCTTGACACTCAGGATCATCGCTTCGATGGCGACTTGCGATGGCCGACGATCCATTTCCGTTACCAGTTGATCGATCGACGCCAACACGTTCTCGTAGTCGCGAACGACCACGGCTTCGGTTCCCGCGTAGCTGTCTCCGCCCGCGCCCGCGCCGTCGGCGGCGATGCCCGTCTCGGACGGCGAGGCCGCCTTCACGACGCCCACGACCGGCGTAATCAGCGGCGTGATGAGCTGCTCGAGATCTTTGGCCGTAATATAGTTTGGGCGGTAAACGCGCGTGCCGATGCGGTCGCTCGCCTGATCCATCGCCGTAAAATCTTCGCGCGTACCGACGTGGATGAACTTACCGTCTTGCCGCCACATAAACCCCGCGCTCTTGACGATCCTATCGAGAGCTTCGTCGAGTCCGACGTTCGGCAGCGACGCCGTCACTTCGCCCGTGACGCTCTTGCTGGGCAAGATGTTCATTCCACCCTGCTGGCTGAGCAGTTCCAATACTTCGCGAAGGTCGCTGCCGCGACAGTTGAGCGTGATGCGGCCGTCGCCCTCTTCCGTAAACTGCGTTGCCGGGGCCTGGCGCGCAATTGCGTCAGTCTTCGTCGCCGGCGTATCGATTTCCTCGGGACTTGCGCCGCCGGACAAACCGTCGTTGGTTGGCTGAAGCGCCGTGCCGTTGGAACCGGCTTGGGCGTCGGTCGCGGAATCGTTGCCGCGTGGTTGCTGTTGTTGAGCGACTTGCGCCAGCAACGTCTTGATGATGTCGACCATCGGCTCGACCAGCGATTCATCGTTCGCTCCGCCCGTGAAACGACCTTCCGGGAAACCACCGCCCGGCGCGAATCCGGGAACCTGTCGCGTGACGGCGGGCCACGCCGGTGTCTCGACAGCGGCGCTCAACGGCGCCGGTTGTGTACGCGGCGACTCGTCGACCGCCAGCGCCGGCCGCGCGACCGGCGCGGTCGACTCCGTCGAGGCGCCAAAAATGAAAGCGTCAACGTCCGGCTCAATCGCCGCGAGCGCCAACGCAGATCCCACGCCAGCAGCCGCGAAGAATAGGATCAACAACGTTCGTGCGGTCGTACTCATCGGCCATCCTTGGCTCGCCGCGACGGGCGTTTTCGGCGTGATCAGTTGGGCGATATTGGTGCGACGGCGGCGAAGTCCGTTCCGACGACGTTCGGCGTTTCGATGACGAGCTTATACGACGCGCCGTTGCGCTCGAGAACAGCCCAGCGCGATTCGACGCGACTCAACCGAAATGCGATTCGCGACGCCGAGGCGTCGGCCGCGTTGACCTGCGTCGGATCGCTCGACGCCACCATTGCGCCTTCGACGACGACCTTGCCGTCGATCACGGCCGCCCGACGTTGTCCACCGACGATCGTACCGGTTAGTTTCATGCCCAAGCTCTTCGGCGTCGGTACGGCAGCAGCTACGTTGCGCCCGACATTCGGCGTTGTCTGTGCGTTATTGATCCCGTCCGTTCCTTGGCCAGCGACATCGATCTCGTCGTTCTCGATCGGCTCGACGGGCGCAGGAAACGGTCTGAACGGATCGATGGTCGACGGAAGTTTTCTAGCCGGCTTGGTCCGATTGTCGTTTCTTATCGCTGCCCAAAGTCGCGTCCAAGGGACGCGTTCGGTCGTACCCTGAGACTCCGTGTTCCTCGTGTCGGTAGAGGGATTCACGCCAATCGGTGCTGACGTGTTCACCGCCGATGCTGGGTTTGCCGAAGCTTGGTTTCCCGATGCTTGCGAACCCGGTGCCTGCGTAACCGCCGTCTGACTCGGCGAAACCCACCCTGCGACGAGCGGTGCCCAAAAGTAGATCCCGACAGCCAGCAGCGCTGCTAGCAGCGCTGCTCGCTTGGGATTGGCTTTTACTTCGCGGCGCAACTGGCGCACCAAACGCTGAGCATTCACGCCAAACCTCCGGCAGTTTCTCTATCGGCAATCGTCAGAGTTTAGTTAATCGGACTTCGTCGCTTTATCGGCAAAGACGACGATCTTGGACTCAAATTGCACCAACCCCGCATGTTCCCGCGCCGGCGTTACCGTTACGTCCTTTACCCAAATTGTCGCCGGCAGTCTTTCCAGGTTCACCAGTGCCGCCGCAACGTCCTCATGACGACCTTCCACGGTCAGCGATATCGGACGCTGTTCGATCGTCTCCAAAGTCGCGGGCGGCTGCGGTTCGAACCGCGTTACGTCGACTCCGGCGTTGCGAACGGCTTGGTGGATCTCGCCGTAGAAACCGCTGACGGCTCCCGCATCAGGCGACGCTCCCCGCCAACGATCGACGTAGGCCGACGCTTCGCGGTGCTCCTTGTTGCTTCGCTCTGTCTCCGGGATGAGCTTTTCCGACGCGGCGATAAAACGTCGTCGTTCGCCGGTATCGTGACGCAACTGAGCCGTCGTGGTGCTATACGGAATATCGACGAAGGCGCAATAAGCAACGGCCGCCGCGACCAATGCGGCGGTCGCCCCCCAGCGATCGAATGCGTCGAGAATACGCGCGTTCTTCATCGTTGGCTCGCTTTCTGTCCGGCGGCGACGGCTCGCACCGATGGTCGTCCGAAAAGAATCTTCGCCAATTGCGTTTTCGTCGCGACGGCGTCCAGGCCGCCTGGCTGACCGATGCCGGGACGCATGACCGCGCGCGCTTCAAACCGGGACCGCTCGTCGCGATCGGCTGGCGTCGTCGAATCGCGCTGCAGCGAGGTCAGTTCCGCCCGCACGAACACGTCGCTCTCAGAAAGCCGGCGGATGTATCCGTGCAGCGCTTCGCCGTCGAGAGCATCGCCGCTTATAAGCACGACGATCTGCTGGTTGTCGTACTCTTCGCGAAGTCGGTTCAGATCGGCTTGCGCGGCCGGTAAACGCAATTCCGCCACATCCGCAGCGCCGCCGAGAGACTGTCGCGGCGGCGCGTGCGCTTCGGGCGTTCGCAGCATCTCTCGTACGATCTTGATTTCGGTTAATCGTAGCGATTCCGGCATCGGACCGACGATCGCCGAGATCGTTTGCGACGTCGTAAACGGATGCTTGAGGTACGTGACGAGTGCGGCTTCGAGATTGGCCAGTTCCAGCTTCTGCCGCGCGTCATCCCATGCCGCCTGCGTGCCGACGGCCGCTTTGTGGGCCGACGTGAGCATCTCAAAATTGTGTCGCGCAGCCCTGTGATCGTAGGCTCGATAGATCCACGACGCGGCGAGCAAGACGAAGCCACCGACGACCACCGCGGCGCGCCAACGCCGATCGCGCCGCCGTACCGTTTGCTGACGGTAGCTGGCCGGTAGAAAGTCGAGTTCGGGAACGGTGATGGGTTGCATTGCCAACGTCGCGTCGATTGTGTTTCGGTTCCGCTCGTGTTGCGGTGAGTCTCGTGGAAACTAGTTAACGGACCTCAGGGCCAAGCCGGCCGCCACGTCCCACTGGGCGCGGTGGACCATCGGCAGCGACGTTTCCAGCGTCCGCAGCGGGTCGCCGACATCGCACTTGACGTCAAGCCGCGCGGCAATTGTCTCGGCAAGCGATTCGTTGGCCTCGCCGCCGCCCAGGACAATGCCCGATAGCGGCTGGCCGCGAAACGTTACGCTGTGGTACCGCACGCACTTGCCCAATTCGGAAAGAAACCGCTCGACGACGGGTCGCGACGCTTCGTCGATGCTTTCGGCCACGTCCGCATCGCGTTGGTCCGCGCGTCGTTCGCCGTTGTAGCGTCGCAGCGAAACGGCGTCCGCGATCGACATATCCAGTTGCTGGGCGACGCTTTCGTCGAAGTGAATTCCGCCGACATCGAGAACGCGCGCGAGCAGCACGTCCGCCCCCTGCGCGATGACCACAAACGTATTGCTCGTGCCGATGTGAACGAACATCGCCCGACGGCGGCGGTCTTCCTCGCGTCGGTATTGACTAACGTAAGACCGCAGCACGGCGGTCGGCGCGACGTCGATCGCCACCGGTCGCAATCCGGCCGCTTCCGCCAGTTCGATCTTTCGCTGGATGGCCGGCCGATGACACGCCAGCAGCGTCACTTCGCGGAGCAGCGTATCGCCTTGCCGCACGTCGGCGCCGTCGAGATAGCGAATCTCCGCTTCCTGGATCGCAAATGGAATTCGGGCCGCGGCTTCCTGCTGAACGAGCCGGTCCATGTCGACGCCGACTTGTTTGGCGATCCGCACGTTCGCCAGCAGCAAGTCGTGAGTGTCCAAACACAGCACGGCGTCGCAGCCCTGAAACCGGCGCCCTTCGAGTGCCTGCTTGAGCGCCGCGACTATCTGTTCATCCTCGGCCGCGGAATCGCGCGCTTCGTCGGCAGTCGACGGCTTGTCGCCCTTGCCGCGTTTGGGACCGAGCGGCGGCGATTCAGAAACTCCAGGTCGATCGGACTGAGCCGCGTCGATCTTTGCGATCAGCGCTTTGTCCGCCAGCGACTGAACGTCCCATCGCACGGCGTCGAGCACGGACGTGTGCCGATCGTTGAGCTGGATCAGCTTCACCGAACGCGGGCTGATGTCCACGCCGATCGGGCCGACCGCGCGTTTGGGTATCCATCGCACCATGGCATTAAGCTACTACGTTGCGGCAACGTCGGCCGGCAGAACGAGACCCGACGGCGGCGTCCCTTGCACGGAACCGATCGTCGTCAGGCCGGTAACGGGATCGACCTCAACACTGATGAAGCGTAGCCCGTCGCCGACGCCGATCATCAACCAAACGACCGTCGGTTCGCTGCGGCTGGTCTCGCCGAGCGGTCCGAACTCAAGGGTCGTGACGGTCGTCGGCGTTGTGCCGGCCGTGCGAACGCCGACCAGCCGCACCCCGCCCGTTAGATTAGGCGTGTCGTCGAGGTCAACGACGTGTTCCGATGTGGAATTCGAGTACTCGATTCGCACGCCCGCGGGCAGCACGTCGAGCGTCGCATCCGCGCCGGTGTGCTTGAGCGTGTAGCGATTTGCCGCCGCGTCGAACGAGAGCGTGTACTTGCTGTTGTACGTGACGCCCAGGCTGCGGGCGTAAGCCACGTCCTCGGCCACGGTATGCGCGGCGGCCCGCAGTTGCCCGCCCGCCGACGGTGAACTGCTGATGATCGCCGCGGCCGCGAGAATGCTCAGCAGCGCCACCACGATCAGCAATTCGATCAGCGAGAATCCGGTCCGACGCGGCAGCTTCCGGTAGGGCGACTTCCTGTAGGGTGGGTCGAACGGAGTGAGGCCCACCAGATTACGCCGTGCCACGTGGTGGGCCTCACTCCGTTCGACCCACCCTACGAAATCGCCGAACGCGAAATCGGAAAGTATGTTCATGCGAAATCCTAATTACCCGCCGCCCGGCTTACTCTGGCCCGGCGTGGCGACGACCTGAAGTTTTCCCGACGCCAACAGCGCGTTCTGTTCCTTCAGTTGCCCGTTGATCTCCTTGAGCAACGCGATCATCTCGGCGCGTTGGCCAGTCGAATTGGCGAACGGCTCCGGCGGCGCGGCTTGCCCCGGCTGATAAAAGCATAGCACGCAGCCGAACAACACGTTTAGCACGATCAAAACGGTCCAACGGGGATTGAGAGAGCGATGCATGGCATTCTCCGTGTCGAATGTGTTGCAAGGATTGCCGGCGGGCGTCGATAGTCGCCAAAGTACGCCCTAGGGATTGTCTTTCCAACTGACGATGTCCCACCGCAGGCCCGTGTCCGATGCGGGAATCGCATACAGCGGCACGCCGCGGGTGATCCAGTGGTACAGGACCGTCGTCGCGTCGGGCCGCAGAATGACCCTCGGTATCGACTTGGTGTTATAGTTCGCTTCCGCCCACGGCGGAAATAGAGGTTTGAGGAGTGGGATGAGATTGAGAACATTAAAAATCGATCTCCAATCCCGCGCGTCCCACTCCGTCCGTTCGCGAATGTAGACCTTGCGGGCAACGAGCTTTCCTTCGAGCGTCATTGCTGCGTCTTGCGAATCGGCAAGTATGTCGAACTCGTCGTCGACGCTCATCAACCCCCGAACCGTGGACCGCATGTTCGTCGGCTGCTTGAATGCCTTGGTAATCACAGTTGGCAACCTGACCGGCGTTGTCGTGCCGTCGAGCGGCGGTAGGTCGACCGGAGTGAGTGTGACGTTCGTGCCGTTGATCGTCACGCCGCTGCTTCCTTCGGTCGCCAGCGAACCGCGGATCGTCACGTTGCTACTCAATCGCACGTCGCCGCTTTGATAGTACAAGCCAAGTGGGTTAGTCAGCGGATTTGCATCGAGAGTTGTACCCGCTGCGACGTCATTGGCAAGCGTTGTAACGTTGTAAGTTGCTCCACCGGGGTAGAGTGCATACGTCAAGTTGGGCGACAGACTTCGCCAGTCGGAAATTGTCTTGTCCGCCATATTTGTCGCCGTCAGCCCCAACCTCGTAACGAGCCACGACGCCACGGTGGAGCTTTGTCGCGAAGCATTCCAAAAAATCGGGCCAGTAAATGTCCGGTGGTCCGTACCCTGGTTAAACAGCGTTTTGAGATCGCTAAAGTACGTTGCCGCCGCGTCAGACCAATTGTCGTATCGGTCGTTGATCTTCAAATCACCCTGAATGCGCGTGGCGCCGCGAATCTGGACGGGCATATGAATCTCGAAGTTGTCGTTGCGCTTCTGGAACACCGAATAGGGCAGAATGTCCGCCCAATCGGCCGGCGGGTCGGAAAGTTTCCGCGGCACGAGCTGAACGACGGCGCGTACCTGGTGCGTCGCCGTCGTGCCGGTCCCGGGGTTCGTCGATGTCCCCTTCGCCAGCACCGTGACGCGGAATGGGTACATCGCGTAATCGGCACTGCCGGACGCGAGATTCGGATCGCCCGTCGAGTACGTGACGCCATAACTGTCGGTGGTGTTGAGCGAGCCGGACGGTTGATCGGTGATGCTCCAGCCGGTTTGGTGCATCTTGCGTAGGCCGATCGACATGCCGGTCAGCGCGGCCTGCCGGGCATCGCCGCGGTGAACGCTGTTGTGCTGCACCTGCTCGGCCGTGGCCTGCATGCGCATCAAGCCGTAGGCCATCGCCAGCCCGATCGAAAGCACGACGAGCACCAACACAACGGCCGTGCCGCGGCGCTGGCGACGTGCCACGCGCGTCGCGATGGCATGGATTGTACCTGTAGGAGGCGAATCCATTCGCCGAAGCATGGCGCGAACGTTCATTTCTTCATCTCGTAGTACATGGCCGCCGAGCCGAGAAACGGCACGGTGAACGAATCGGGCGACGTCGCCCCTTCGCCATCGTCGGGAAGCATCTGCAACTCGCAGGTCAGCCGAACCTGCCGCAATCCGCGCTGCGTTCCATAGATGCCCTGCGCCCAGGAGAGGTTCTCCCAGGCGAGCGTCGTGGCTTGATACTGCGTCCATTCCGTCTGTGAGGGCCGCATCGCAACATCGAAGCGAACCGCCGGTTTGGGAGCGCCCAAATCGTGCGACGTACACGACCGCATCAGCGAAGTGAGCACCGTCTTCTTCGTCGCTCCGTTGGCCTTCAGCGCCGCGACGAGCGTTTGCAGCGCTGCGGAATTCGCCATCGAAATCGTTCGCGTGTCGCTCGAATTGGTCATCTCCCAAAGCTGCTTCGGGTCGCTCGGATTCGCGCAGAACACCACCAACTCGTTAACCTGCGGAAACGTGTCGGCATTCGCGTCGGCCTTCCAGACGACTAGCGTTTCCGGAAAGGTGTACGCACCGGACACATCCGCGAGCACCGCCGCCGGCGGATCGGTCGATGTGGCGGCCGCGCCGTTGAAGGCGTTTTGAATCCGTTCCAGCGCCACGCGGGCGTGCTGGTGAGCGTCTTCCATCGCAAATTGATACTTCGCCGTCTGCTCGACGCCCATTGCCATCACAGCCATCGCGCCGACGATCATCGCCATGATCGCCGAGGCGACCAAGACTTCAGCCAGCGTAAAGCCGCCGCGCCGATGCCGCCGACCAACCGCCGCCCCGCGAAACTCCCCGATCGACATGTGATTGGCTATTGAACTTCTCATCGAAAAACCGCAACTCTCGATAACAAAAACAAAAAACCTCAAGCCTCACACCTCAAGCCTCAAACCTTCCTACGGAGTAGGTACGTACGCGAACACTCGGCTCAGTCGGGCCAACTCGACCGCGCCCTCGAGCGGGTCGGTGTACGAAATAACGACTTCCACTTCCTTGTGATAGCTGGGCGTACCAGCCGGCAGACGCACGGTCGGATTGGCGTCGCTGACGAAATAGACGGCCACCGATTGTCGCCAGCCACTGAATGCTTCCGGCGGTGCCTGGTGTTTCGGATGCCGCGTGATGCCGCCGGCGTCCTGCGTGCCGAGCGGAACGCCGAAGCGATCGACCGGCGGGCTGGCCGAGTAGCCGTGGAAGTCGTCGACGTCGTCGTAACGCTCGCGGCCCGCCCCGGCGGCTTCCCAACCGCTGGGTCCGAATTCCGCCGTCGATAGCGGCGATAGCCCGGCCGCCACATACCGACACCCAGCGACTTCGTTCATCAATTGCAAGGCCATGCCCTCGGCAACCGTCTCGTCGAGCGAGTCGGCGACGAAGCGTCCCTGATCGCCGAACCGCGCCAGCAGCGCCGCACCCACGATCACGACGAGGGTCAGTGCCACCATCGATTCGACAAGCGTAAAACCGTCGCGACGCGATCGCTCGTTAGACATCGAATCGTTGCTCCATCACCGTTTGACTATTAAGAGGCATCGGCCCTGGCCGGACATCGGCACGGACGCGGGAAGAAAAAGGCCGCGGCAGGATCCTCTCAAGCGTTCGGCCGTCCCTGCCGCGGCGCGGACCAACGCCCCTCCCCAAAGGCGCGGGAACACTTCAAGCCTATCTCGTAACCGAGCCGCAGAGCGCCGTCCGATTGAACGCCGATCACAGACCGTCGCGAAATGTCCGAGACGTTGCCGAAACGCAACACGGAAAGCGGCCCCGGCGTCGAATCATCACAAAATATCGCGTTTGCGATGCGCGGCCCTATTGCCAGTCGAGGCCGATATCGCAAGCGGCGGCCCCATGCGTCAACCGCCCCACGCTAATCCGGTCGACGCCCGACTCGGCGATGCGGCGGACCGTATCCAGATTCACGCCGCCGGACGCTTCCAACTCCGCCCGCGATCCGACGCCATCGCGAATCGCCACGGCCGCGGCGAGTGTCTCCGGCGACATGTTGTCGAGCAGCACCACGTTCGGCTCGGCCGGCAGCACGTCTCGCAGTTGTTCGAGCGTATCGACTTCGACTTCCACGACCAACCGTTCGATCGCCGGACCGCCGCGCGGAGTCGCGGTCGCCATCTCGCGGAGAAACGCTTGCGCCTTCCGCACTGCGTCCGCTGGCGTGAACGGCATGCCGTCATCGCCTTGCTGACCGAAAGCCAAGTGGTTGTCCTTAATCAGCACGGCATCGAACAGCCCCGTGCGATGGTTGTGTCCGCCGCCCTGACGAACGGCGTACTTTTCCAGCCGCCGCCAGCCGGGCGTCGTCTTCCGCGTGTCGTAAATGCGGGCCTTGGTTCCGGCCACGGCGTCGACGTATCGCCGCGCCAGCGTCGCCACGCCGCACATCCGCCCCAGCAGGTTGAGCACGATCCGCTCCGTGGTCAACAAACTCCGCGCCGGCCCTTCGACGACCGCCAACTTGGCACCGGCCGCCAGCAACGCTCCCTCAGTCGCTTCGCCTTTCCACACGACGCGAACGTCCATTTCCGCCAGCGCCAATTCGGCCGCCGCCATGCCGGCAACAACCAATGCCTCGCGACAAACGACCGCCGCGCGGCCCACTGCCTCGGGCGGAACCAGCGCCACGGTCGTCCAATCGCGAAAGCGATTTAAGTCCTCGCGCACCGCCAGCCGCACCAATTGCCGGCAATCCTCGGCGACGGCTTCGTCCCATTCGAGTTGCGCGAAGTCTCTCGTCATGATCTCACTTGCCGGACGTCAGTAATGCAAACGCGAAACCGCGCCCACATCGGTGTCGCGTACTGGCCAGGTTCGTCCTATTGCCCTACCGTATCGGAATCACCGTTGCCCCGGGATTCCGCTCGGCTTGGACCCAAACCGGCACCTTCCACATGGTATCAGCCCACATGGTATCAGCGGCGGACGAGACCGAAAACACGCTCGATACGCAAGCCGGTGCCGCGCCGCGTCCTTCGGCCGTGCCGCCGCGGTCGCCGATGCTGCGCCGCGCCGATCAGGCGGTCGTCGCCGTGCTCGTCGCGGCGTCGCTCGTTGCGGTTGCCGCCTATTGGACGCTACGCGGTGGCGCACGCGGCGAACTCATCGAAATCGAATCGGACGGATCGGCCGATGACGGTCCGCGACGGACGGCGCGGTACACGGTCGATATCAACTCGGCCGATTGGCCAGAGTTCGAACCGCTGCCCGGCGTCGGCGAGCGATTGGCTCGCCGCATCGTCGAGTCGCGCGAGGCCGAAGGACCATTTCAAAGCGTCGACGACCTGAGCCGCGTCAGCGGGATCGGCCAGAAGACAGTCGAGCGTCTGCGGCCGTACCTGCGCGCCGATCGGCCACCTGGACCTCAGCGCTGATACGCCAAACGCGACATTCCGCCAACGGTCGGCGAGCAATCGGCCTACGGATAGTACCCGTCGTCGGGCATGTCTTCGACGATCTCGGTTACGACCTCGCCCTCGACGAATTCGCCCTCGACCACCGATGCATGAGAATACACCGAGCCAGCGCGGCCCGATTCGTGTACCCAATCGCCGACGCGGCCGCCGTAGTACGAACCGCAATAGTCGTCGCAGCTTTGGCAGGTCGTGCATCCGCTGCACGCCGTCAGCGCCGCAAGCGACAACATCAGTATCAGCGACGAACACCAGCGGCGATACATAGCTTCGGCCTCCGAAGACAATTGTTGCGACGCCACACAGACAACCACGTCGATGCGGTTCGAGTCGACGCCGTGGCATCGACGCGATACCATCGAAGACGGCGGGCAGTCGCTCAGCTACGTTATCGACCTCGATCGACCCGCGGCGTAACGCGAAGTGGCAAGATTTGCCGATTGTGACGGCAGTGACGATTCGGAACCCGCGACGCTGCGGCTAAGACGCAAGCCGCGCCGGTTCGCGATGATCGATAATGCTGGCAAGCTGGTGGAAATTCTCCAAGTACACGCTCGCCACCGCGCCGTGCTCGTGGTTCAGCGCGACCGTCGTCAATCCAGCCTTGGCGGCCCCGGCCAATTCGCCGCTATCGTGGCCGACGAACGCCACCTGATCCGGCGCGAGTCCCATCGCCTCGACCGCCGCCGTGTAGGCTTCCCGCCTCGGCAGCGCGATTCCCAGGTCGACGCTCGAAAAGATCCACCGAAACCGCCCCGCCAG
>JAJDEG010000404.1 GCA_029259895.1 Planctomycetota bacterium | reverse complement strand
TCCCGATCGTAGATCCGAAACGTCTTCGCCCGGATCGCCCCGCCGCGTTCGAGCGTTTTTCGGGAAAGGTGATTCGATTCGAGCACCCAGGAAAACTCGCCTTCCTCGATGCCCCATTCGAGTACCTTCGGCACGAGTGCGTTGACCAGCACGAGGCCCACGCCCCAGCGTTGATACTCGGGCAGTACGTTCGTGCTCAACAGCCGCACGCGTTTGAGTTCCTTCCGCCGCCGCAGCAGCTTGAGAAACCCGAATGGAAACAGCCGCCCGTCCATCTGTTTGACCCGCGGATTGTAGTCGAGCAGCCCGAACGTGCTGCCGACCGGGCGGCCGTCGATCTCGGCGATGATCGCCAGCTCGGGCACGATCAAGTGTTTGAGGCCCGCTCCCAGGTGCTTGACTTCGGCTTTGGAAAGGGGCACGAAGCCCCAGGTGTCGACGAGCGACTCGTTGTAGATGTGCAAAAAGGCGTCGAGTTCCTCGCGAAATCGCCGCGGGTTGAAGGGGCGGACGTGGATGTTGAATCGGCTGGCGGCCTCGCGAACCACGAAGGCGAGCTTTTCGTCGAGCGACTTGAGCATCTCGACGTGGCCCCAGTAGGCGTACAAGTCCTGTGATTTCTCGAAGCCGTAGCCTTCGATCAGGTCGCCGTAGAATGGCTTGTTGTACGTCATCATGAACGTCGGCGGCGAATCGAAGCCGTCGACGAGCAAGGCGCATTCGTAGTTGAGCGACGGATTGACCGGCCCGCGGACGGCGGTCATGTCATGCGAACGGAGCCAATCGCATGCCGCGTCGAACAGGGCGTGGGCGACGGCCGGCTCATCGGTCGACTCGAAGAAACCGAAGAAACCGCGACGCTCGTCGTACTGCCGATTGTGGGCGCGATTGACGACGGCCAAGATGCGGCCGCAAACTTCGCCGTCGCGCGTGGCAAGAAAAGCCTGGCGGTCGGCGTCGTCGTAAAACGGATGCCGGGCGAAACCGACTAGTTCCTTCTGGTTCTTTCGTAGGGGCGGCACCCAATTTGGATCGCCGCGATAGTGTCGCCAAGGGAATTCGAGAAACAGCTTTCGCTGACGGCGCGTAGCGACCGGTTCGACGACGATGGGCGACATGCAAGCCTAATTCGGAGAAGGATGGAACGGACGGCTCGTCCGAGAAACGCAGATCGCACCACTCGAGACGGCGTTCCGTACAAGTCCCCTGTGGAATGCGGGCACTTTACGCAAGCCAATCGGCAAGGTCAACCTGGGGCGACGGAGCAAAAGTTGTCGCGACTCGCGCTGCGGCAAACTATCATGGATTTACGCCGGTAGACCCCGGTAGACCACCGCTGCGCTATCAGATCACCGTTTGAACAATCCCACCGACGCCGCCCGTTTTATGCGGAAGTCGAGCTGTCGCGCCCACCAAGCCCTATCGCCATGACATTCTGCTCGCACCGTCGCAAGTTCGTCGCCGCCGCCGTCGGAACGATTCTCTCGTTCGCCATGACCGGGGCCGCCCGATCGGACGTGACCTTCAAAGACGTCACCGCCTCGGCTGGCGTCGATTACTTGCAGTATCAATTACCGGTCTCTCCGCCGTCGCTGGAGCAGTACTACATGTCGGGCGGAGCCGCGGCGGGCGACGTCGATGGCGACGGCTGGACCGATCTGTTCGTCACACGGCTTGGCGCGTCGGACATCTTGTTTCGCAACCGTGGCGACGGCACGTTCGAGAACGCCTCGGCGGCGGCAGGGTTCACCTCGAACTTCCGCAGCAACGGCGCGGCGTTCGGCGATATCGACAACGACGGCGATCTCGACCTGTACGTCTCGACGATCGACCACAACCGTGTCTATCTTTACATCAACGACGGTCTCGGCCGCTTTCGCGAAGAGGCCGTCGCCCGCGGCGCGGCCCTCGACGACGGCGAGACGCACTTCGGCTACAGCATGTCGCTGGGCGACTACGACCGCGATGGTTGGCTCGACATGCATACGACCGAATGGGGACAGCTACCGAGCGGCGTCGATTCGGTTGCTCGGCTGCTGCACAATCGAGGCCCCGCGGCTCCGGGGCACTTCACTGACGTCACCGGAACCGCCGGCCTGCGGCTCGAAAGCCAACCTAACCCTGACGGGCGGCGCACGGTCGCCGCGTTTGCTTCGCGATTCTCGGACCTCGACGGCGACGGTTGGCCAGACCTGGCCGTGGCCGGCGACTTCGGCACGAGCCAGCTTTTCTGGAACAACGGCGATGGAACGTTCGCCAACGGCACGGTCGCCGCCGGCGTGGGGACCGACGAAAACGGTATGGGCTCGGCGATCGGCGACTACGACGGCGACGGGCGGTTGGATTGGTTCGTGACGTCGATCTTCGACCCCGCGGAAACGTGCGACCAGGGCGACGGATGCGGCTGGGGGTATAGCGGCAATCGGCTGTACCGCAACCTCGGCGGACGCACGTTCGAGGACGCGACCGACGCCGCCGGCGTGCGGAACGTCGATTGGGGTTGGGGCACGGCGTTCTTCGACTACGACAACGACGGCGACCTCGATCTCATCGCCACCAACGGCGTCGACTTTCCCGGCATCGACACCGACGCCGCGTTCAATCGCGATCGCACGCGTCTGTGGCGCAACGACGGTGGCGTCTTCGCCGAAGTTTCCGCATCATCGGGCATCACCGACAACGGTTCCGGCAAGGGACTGCTGACGTTCGACTTCGACAACGACGGCAAGCTCGACGTGTTTGTCGTCAACAACGCGGGGCATCCCGTTCTTTACCGCAACGACGGCGACAGCGACGCCTCGTTTCTGCGCGTGCAGACCGTCGGCGTCGATTCCAATCGGCAGGGGATCGGAGCGTGGATTACCGTCGAGGCGGAAATCGGCGGGCCGACGCAAACTCGCGAAGTCGACGCCGGCAGCCACTTTCTCGGCCAGAGCGAAACGATCGCCCACTTCGGCCTCGGTCCGGATGTCGACCGCGTCGCACGCCTTTCGATCCGCTGGCCGAGCGGCCGCGTGCA
>JAJDEG010000403.1 GCA_029259895.1 Planctomycetota bacterium | reverse complement strand
TCGACGACCCGGCGAATCGCGGCCACGGTCTCGGTCTGGTCCGCGTCGCCGGAGAGCACGCAGATCAGCGCGGCCGTTCGCCCATCGCGGCTATGCGTGAATCCGGCGAACGTTTCGATCAACCGTTCGGACCACGGGTTCTCCGGCAGTAGAATCGCCGGCTTCAAGAAACTGCTATGCGAGCCAACGACCGTATCGACGCCTGCGATGGCTTCGATCTCCTTCGCCACTTTCTGCGAGCGATCCAGTCCCGCCGAAGAAAAAAGCTCGTCGTCCTCATACGCGGCCAGCACCACGTCGCCGGCGTGAAAGGTCCGCTTCAAACGGCGAAACGGCGGCAGCACCGGATCGTCTGCCGCGAACATGTTTTCCAACGACCGATCGAATTCGACGCGCGGCGCCGACGCGACGGCCCAAGCGGCAATCGCACCCGCGACAACCAGCAACCAACCGCGGCGGCGCACCATCACCGCGGCCAGGCGAGCGGTCAGCGGCGTTTGCGTCGTCCGTGCCACATCAGTCGACAAAACAGAACTCGTTAGACATCAACAGCGCCTGAGCATAACGCGGCCAGGCTTCCTCCGTCGAGCCGCTCGCGGCGATAAACTCGACGCCCAGCGCCGATTCCCGTTCGGACGCCGGCCGGCCAAATAGCCAACGGTACATCGCGTCGATCCGCGCCGCGGTTTCGCCAACGCCGGCGATGTCCCGTCGCGACGCGAGCCGCGCCGCCTGTTCGGCCACGAATGCCGAGTTCATTAAGAACAGCGCCTGCTGCGGCACGGTCGTCTGCGGCCGCTCTGCCGTGCTTTGATCGGGGCTGGCGAAGTCGAACGCCCGAAACAAGCCCGGCAAGTCCTGTCGGTCGATGAATCCGTATACGGCCCGCCGCGTCGTAAACGGCTGCGCGACGAGGTCGACCGGCGGACCGCCCTGGCGAAGGTTAATCGCCCCAGCCGCCGCGGCCAGCGCATCGCGGAGTGGCTCGAATTCGAGCCGCCGGCGGTTCATTCGCCACACCAAACGATTCTCCGGATCGGCCGCTACGCCATCGGCGCGGTCCGCGCTCTGCTGCCGGTACGTGTTGGACAGCACGATTTCGCGATGCACCTGCTTGAGCGACCAATCTTGCGAACGCAGCCGATCGGCCAGATAGTCGAGCAGCGCCGGATGCGTGGGCGGATCGCTTCGCAAACCGAAATCGCTGGGCGTCCCCACGATCGGCTTGCCGACGTGGTGCATCCAGAGTCGATTGACGATCACGCGTGCCGTCAGCGGGTTGTCGTCTGCCGTAATGGCCGCCGCCAACTCGGCTCGGCCGCTTCCCTCGGCAAACGGCCTCCGCTCGGCCCCGGCGAGCACTTTGAGAAACTGCCGCGGCACTTTCTTGCCGTGACGATGCTGATTGCCGCGGATGAAGACGTACGGGTCGAACGGCTTCGGAGCGTCGACCAACATCATCGCCCGCGGCGGAGCGCCGCGCGAACGGACCTGATGCCCATCGATCTTGCGCTTCAACTCCGACAACCGATTCTTTTCGTCGCGGTTCAAATAGTCGCGCGTCTGATCCTTGGGGATCGACGTCGGCGCGTCCTCGGCCAGCATCACGTTGCGCAATTCATCGACGCCCGGCGGTGGATTCTCCTCGTTCGCCTTGGCGTAGACGTCGGCCAGCAGCTTGCCGTACACGCGGCCTACCTGCTTGCGCGACGTAGGCGGCTGAGCGGCCAGGGCGGCCTTGATCTGCGGATTCACTTTTTCATCGGCCGCAACCGCCGCCAACACGGACGGCGCACTCTCGCCGAACTTCGCCTCGTCCAGGTCCATCAGCTTCCGCCACGGACCGAACACGGCATGGTCCGGCTTGGCCCGCTGGGCGATGTATGCCCTCCAGCGTTCGAGCAGCCGCGGCTTGAGATCTTCGGCCCGCAGCGACAAGGCAAACGCCCGATCGCGGAACATCTCGGCCGGCGTCGTTGCCACTACGGCCAGATAATCCTCGGTGCGTCGCCGCACGCTTTCGAGCAATTCCGAATACCGGGCACCTTCGTAATCGTCGTACTCCTTCTGCAGCGCGTCGAGCTTCTTCTGATACTCGGCGAACGCCGCCAACTCCGTCGGTTCGCCGATGATCGGCAATTCTTCCGGCTCCTTGGTGCTGGCGAACACGCCGTAGAGCGAGTAATAATCCTCGGCCGGAATCGGGTCGAACTTATGGTCGTGGCAGCGAGCGCACGAAACGGTCAGACCGAGAAACCCGCGGGTCACCGTGTCGATCCGCTCGTCCATGTCGTCAGGCACGTTGTCGAAGTGTCGCCCCACCGTCAAAAACCCAAGCGCCGCCAGAGAACGCTTGTCGTCGCCCAACTCCAGCCGGTCGGCCGCAAGCTGCTCGGTGACGAAACGATCGTAGGGCAGGTCGGCGTTGAGCGAGCGAATCACATAGTCGCGATACGTGTATGAATACGCGAACCGCCGCTCGCGACCGAAAGCGTATCCCCGCGTGTCGGCATAGCGGGCCACGTCGAGCCAGTGGCGGCCCCAGCGCTCGCCATAGCTGGGCGAAGCCAACAGTCGATCCGCCAGTCGGGCGACGGCGTCGGGACTCTCGTCGGCCAAGAAAGATTCGACTTCATCCGGCGTCGGAGGCAGACCGATCAGATCGAACGACAAACGCCGGATCAGTGTCCGCCGATCGGCCTCTGGCGACGGAGTGAGATTCGCCCCGTCCAGCCGCGCGAGAATAAACCGATCGATCGGCCCGGCGGCGGCCTGCGGTCGTTCGACATCCGCAATGGCCGGAGCGCGAATCGGCTGAAACGCCCAATGGCTCGCGCGGGCCTGCTCGAATAACTGTTCTTCGGTGAGTACGGTTGTCGCCGTGGCGGTCCAGGGAAGACCTAGCTCGACCCATTGCCGCAGCGTCGCGATTTCTTCGTCCGAGAGCTTCTCGTCCGGCGGCATTTGCGTGTCGCCGTCGTAGCCGATCGCGTCGAGCAGTTTGCTCTTGGCCGGCGCGGCAAGATCGACGACCGCTCCGCCATCCGCACCGGCCAACAGCGCCGCGCGACTATCCAGCCGCAAACCGGACTCTTGCTTCTTCGCGCCATGACACTCGAAGCACCGCGCCGCCAACAGCGGCCGCACCGCGCGCTCGAAGAAGTCGACCTGCTCGGCGGAGAACTTTTCCGAGCCACTTGCAGCTTGCGCCGCAGCCCCCGCGTCGTCGTCCGCAAGGACAACGTGCGTCGACCACAGCAGACCGGCAAACGCAAACGCAGCAAGCGCGGCCGAAGTGTATGCAAGCGACCGTCGCATAAGGTGGGAAGCGATGCGAGGTGGGACGACGCCGCCGGAGGGCTCGGGTGTAGCGTCGCTCGTTCGGGGTAAGCCTTCAATGTCCCATGATATGCCCCCGATATGAGGGCGTCCAGCTTGAATCGCCAATGCCGACCACTGCGGCGTACCCGTTACGCTGCGCCACGTGGTCCCGGCGTCCTGACGTTCGTGCTAATTGCGACAGACCACAACCCGAGGAACGTCGCCGCGCTCAGCCGCGCGCCTCGTCAAGGTCGAGGGGGTTTGGTAGGATCGTTCCGTCCCCTCGAAGTCTGCGAACCGAATCATTTTTCCTCCGATCCAACGGACGGCGCGAGATGGATGCTTATACGCTTTGCCCCGGCGGTTGCGGCAAGAAAATCAAATTCTGCTGCGGCACCGAAATTATCGCCGACCTCGAGAAGATCGATCGCATGATCGAAGGCGAGCAGCGGCGGGCGTGTCTCGAGCACATTGCCAAGATGCCGGAAAAGTTTCGCGAAAAGCCGTGCGTGTTGGCCAAGCAAATTCACGCCGAACTCGCCGCCAACGATTCCGACGCCTACGAGGTCACGTCGCGAAAGATGCTCGCGGCCAA
>JAJDEG010000402.1 GCA_029259895.1 Planctomycetota bacterium | reverse complement strand
GCGCTCGCCGATTACTCGCGCTGGTGAAACAGACCTCGGAAGTTCGGGCTGCGTTGAAACGACAGTGAAGACGGGCACTGACGCAGGCTGCATTGGCGCGAATCCGGTGCGACGTCGCGACAATACCCATCGAGAGAGGTGACGGGATTTGAACTCTCTAATTCATTGCCGAAAAATAACTTAGCACGAATGGCCAATCAGATTGGCGAAATGCACAGACCTGATTGAGTTCGCGAGGTGAATGCCGTAAACCGTTGCCATTCAAAGAGACACAGCTCGCCGTGAATGAATGCAACGAGCTGTTTTGAATTCAAGTCGGGTTGATTGGAATAGGGACGTTGGGGAGCAAGTCCAATGCCGGGGTCGTGTAGCGCGACCAAACACCGGACATCGAGTAACGTAAGTGCAATTGTATCATGTACTTGCGATAACCTCAAGGCGACTTCGTCAACAAGACAATCGAACCTCTATTGAGCAGGGCCTGCCCAGTAGCATGGCATGCACGCCGGAGTACACCGCTGGACGTGGGTTCGCTGGCCGGGGGTACGCGCGGCTTCGTGGCTAAGCGCCGTCGCGGTCGTGGCCGGAGGGGTGCAGCGAGCGTGGCACGCGTCGCGGCTTTCCTTCGCGATCGATGCAGGCGAGGATCGAACGCCCTCGGACGAGCAATTCTTCGTCGCGATAGATTTCGTAGTGGTGTTCCAGGCGGGCGCCGCGAATCGTTCCGGTCGCCGTTCGCACGCGCAGCACGTCGTCGTAGCGTGCGGGGCGGAAGTACTCGACGGTCAGTTCGGCCACGACGAGCATCAGGCCCTCTTCTTCGAGTTGACGGTACGTTCGTCCGGTGGCGCGGAGCAACTCGGTGCGGCCCTGCTCGAAGTAGGTGATGAAGTTAGCGTGATGGACGCGTCCCTGACCGTCGGTTTCTTGGTAGCGGACGCGGATTTCGATGTCGATCGATGGGTTGAGTTGCATTTGCTTTCGTGTGGCGAAGTATTCCGCGGCCCGTTCACATGCTGCGAGCGTTTCGTTGCTTTGCGTTCTTCTTGCCCTTCTTCGTCGCGCTGTCGTTCGGTTCATGAGGCGTGGGCATGGGCGCTTTCACGTCTTTACGCCACTCGATCAGTTTGGCGTGGAGTGCCTTGGCCTTTTCGGGACGGACGGCGGCAAGGTTGTTGGTCTCGCCGATGTCGTCGCGGAGGTTGTACAGTTCTAACCGGCCATCCTCGAAGAATTCCATTAGCTTCCAGTCGCCTTCTTGGATGACGCCGACGGGCGTCGTTCGCCACGTGCCCGCACCGGCACCGAGGTAGCCGGGAAAATGCTGATAGATGGCCGTTCGCCTTAGCGACGACGACGGATCGCGGAGTAGGGGAACGAGGCTTTCGCCGTCGAGCGGTTGGTCGACAGGCGGTTTGGCCGCGGCGATTTCTAGCAGCGTGGGAAAGACGTCGACGTGGATGGCCGGCACGTCACACGTTGTGCCGGCCTTGGCGACGCCGGGCCAACGGACGACCAGCGGCACGCGCGTTCCGCCTTCGTACAAGCTGCCCTTACCGCTGCGGAGCGGAGCGTTGTCGGTGATGTCGCCCGCTTTCTTAAGCCCCTCGCGAACGTATCCGCCGACGCCGCCGTTGTCGCTGGCGAAGATGACGACGGTGTTGTCGGCAAGTTTGAGATCGTCGAGCGTCTTCATCACGCGGCCGATGCTTTCGTCGACGCTGGAGATCATCGCCGCGTAGATCGGGTTCTTGTGCCCTGCGGTGCCCGCCTTGTCCTCGAACCGGGCGATGAGTTCCTTCTTCGCGTGAAACGGCGAGTGCACACCGAAGTGAGGCAAGTACAGAATGAACGGCTCGCTGCGATGGCGCTCGATGAAGTCGACGGCTTTATCGGTCAGCCAGTCGGCCAGGTAGACGCCATCGGCCACATCGACCTTCGGCTGCGTGGCGAAGTTGAAGTGCTTGCCCATGCTGGCGATCGCCTCGTCGAAGCCGCGCTTGCTGGGATGATGCGGACCCTGCTGACCGAGATGCCACTTGCCGAACATGCCCGTGGCGTAACCAGCGGCCTTCAACTGTTGGGCGAACGTCACTTTCTCCAGCGGCAACTGCACGACGTTGTCGACCGGGCGAAGCGAGCGCGACCGCCAGTTGAATCGCTCGATCGATCCGACGGTGTAGACGCCGGTTCGCGGACCGTATTGTCCGCTCAACAGGGCTGCACGCGTCGGCTGGCAATTCGGACAGCAATGAAACCGCGTGAACTTCACGCCGGCGGCGGCGAGGCGATCTAGATTGGGTGTCTCGTAGTACTTGCTTCCGTACGTGCTGGTATCGGTCCAGCCGAGGTCGTCGGCGAAGATGAAGATGATGTTCGGCGGGCTGACGTTTTGGGCGGAATCGGTTTGGGTATCGGCGCGTAACGGCAGCAGCCCGGCTAGCGAGGCGACGACGAACGCAGCGATGAGAGACAACGAACGTCGCCGCCGAATTGATTGAAATGGTCGGATTGCTGGTTTTTTCGCCGGACGCATGGGGGTTGCTCCTGGATGCAAGGCTTGGCGGCTGTACAGGGTCGCGGTCTAACGGTCGCGGTCTACGCGAGGCAAGCGGCCGGGTTCCGCGATCGCGAGAGGACTGCAGATCGTTGACAAACGCGTTTGCCGTCCGCCAGTATCCGCCGCCAATTGCGGGCGGTCAACGCAATTCATTGACTTGGGCGCGGCAGGGTTGGCGAGTGATGCGTCTCGCCGCGAGTTCGCGAAAACAGCGCGAGGTGCGCATGCAGCGGAGCCGGTGATCCGGGAGGCCTGGGTAGAGTACGAATCGCGGGGAAGCGCCGTTCGACGCCGTGTCGGTATTGAGATGTTGGCCTTTAGGTGTCGGCCTTGAGGTGCCGGTCTTGACGGGGCGGCGTGAGATTTGGTACTCACTGCCGCGCAAAATTCACATCTCATCGGCCGGACGCCTCGTTTCACTTGAGGCTCGTTTTGACATTTCTTGGAAAACGCTGGATCGTAGCGTGGTTAATCGTCGCGGCGCTCGTCGTGCGCGCGTCGGCACAGACGCCTCCGCGCGTTCAGTTGCCGATGGGGCAGCCGGCCGCACCGCTGGGCGCTCCCGCGTTGCCGACCGCGCCGGCTTATCCGCCGGGGTATGCTCCTCCCTATGGCGCGGCACCGTACGGCGCGCCGCCGGCCGGTCAGGGCGGTGGAATATTCTCGGTGCCGCCGGGCGCGACGCCTGGCGCGTATGCTCCGCCGGCCGCGATGGGAGCGCCGCCCGGTTATGGTGCTTACACACCCGACCCGCGTTTCACGCAGGGACCGTCGTCGATGTTTCCGCCCGCACCTTACGGCAATCCGTATCCCGGTGGCACGGATTATTACAACACGCCCGACGGCGGCGTATCGCAGTACACGAAGTTCATCCAGGGCATCACGCTGGAACACACCTGGCTGGCCGGCGACGACCTGTTGGATCTCGACCAGAATGACACGGACATCGCGGTGACGTTCGCATTGCCAATCTTTCCCAATCCCAAGAACCCGCTGTACGTTTCGCCGGGTTTCGGGTTGCACTTGTGGGATGGGCCGGCGTTTCCGGATTCGTTTCCGGCCGACCTGCCGTCGCAGGCTTACGACGCGTATCTCGACGTCACGTGGCGACCGCAGTTCAACGAAGTGTTCGGCATGGAATTGGCGATGCGGCCCGGCATCTATACGACGTTCAATTCGATCAACTCGCAGAGCTTTCGCGTGCAAGGGCGGGCGATCGGCTTCGTGCGGCTTTCGCCGTCGTGGCAATTGGCCTTGGGTGCAGTGTATCTGGACCGACTCGACGTCAAGTTGCTGCCGGCGGGCGGTTTGATTTGGACGCCGAACGAAAAGAACCGTTTGGAGTTCTTGTTTCCGAAGCCGAAGCTGTCGCGATACTTGATGACCGCCTGGACGAACACGGAGTGGTGGATCTACGCGACCGCCGAATACGGCGGCGGGTCGTGGACGATCGAGCGGTCGGCCGACACGGATCCCGCGGTGGCGGGCATGGACGATCAGATCGACATCAACGACATTCGCGTGATGCTCGGGATGGAATTCAAACCGACGCAGAGCATCGACGGCAATCTGCCGCCGGCGCGGCGGGCGTACGTTGGGTACTTTGAAGTTGGCTATGCGTTCGAGCGC
The DNA here is from genome assembly GCA_029259895.1 of Planctomycetota bacterium. Classification (GTDB taxonomy): domain Bacteria; phylum Planctomycetota; class Planctomycetia; order Pirellulales; family PLA5; genus PLA5. The sequence goes on along the minus strand of JAJDEG010000402.1, from coordinate 677 downwards.
GAGATCCTTTATCGCAGCGGCGTACCGGACGAGTTGAATCTGCCGGATACTTATTTGTTCCGCGGCGGGATTCGGTTTTGAGAGGCTTGCGTGGGGAGGCGCGAGGCTTGAGACTTGAGGCGTGAGGGGAAGAGGGCATTCCGTTTATTGCATACTTGCAGCGATGCAGAGGTTGGCGATTCGTGGCTCGTTGTTATACGTCGTCATTGCGAGCGGTGACATTGCGAGCGGTTTTGCTGGCGAGCGTTGGCGTTGGGGTCGCGCTTGCGGATGGTGGGATCGCGCGCGGTCAAGGTCTGGAACGTTTGCCGCCGGTTAGCGGTTCGCCGCTACAGGCACCGACGTTTTCGCCTACCGGCACCGGCGGAACGCCGCGGATGGTCCAATCACCGCCGACGGCGCTGCCGGTTTGGGAAGCGCCCTACGATCCCAATTCAAACGCCGCTGCGGTCCAAGGCTCGTTCGAGCGGGGGCCGATTGAGGCTATGCCCGTCTATGCGGAGCCGTTCGGCGGCGATGCGGTGTTCAGCAGCGAAGTTCCGTTCGGCGACGAGGCGTTGTACCACGACTTGATCACCGGCCAGGGAGACTCGCGCGGCATTAAGCGGATACCGGACTTCAAGAGCGGTTTTTTTCAGAAGGTGCGATTCACGGGGACGTGGATTCCGTCCTTCGAT
>JAJDEG010000401.1 GCA_029259895.1 Planctomycetota bacterium | reverse complement strand
CGCAGCGCCGCCACGTATTGCCGCAAAATCGGATTGAGATACGCATCCATCACCGTCGTATCGCCGCGCGAAACGATCTTCACCAGCGGCGCCACCTGGCTCGACATGCTGATCTCATCGAAGCCAACTTCGCGCGCGATGCTCGCGACGAGCCGTTCGTGCTCCGCAGACTGATAGGCGTGCATTAGACAGACCGCCAGCGAATCGATGCCCTTTGTCCGTAACGCAACGAGATCGCGGCGAATCGCCTCGCCGTCCGGCACCACGAGAACGCTTCCGTCGGCCGCCACGCGCTCGTCGACTTCCACCACGGCGGCGAACAGCGGCGGCGGCTTGCGAATCGCCAAATCGAACAGCCGCGGGCGATTCTGATATCCGATGCTCAGCACATCGGCGAAGCCTTTGGTCGTGACGAGCGCCGTTCGCGCCCCGCGTCGCGTAATCAGCGCATTCGTGCCCCGCGTCGTCCCCAGGCGAACCGCAATCGGCCCAATGGTGTCGCTAAGTCGCAGGCCAAGCAGATAGCGGATGGCCAGAATCGGCGATTCCTCGCCGCCGTCGAGTTCGTAGGCCTGATTCGCCAGCGGCGCGGCGGTCAAAGGCTTGGCCAGCGCGAGCACGCCCTCGCCGGAGTCGAAGTCGGCAACTTCCGTTTCCGCCACCGCCCGACCTTCCGCGTCGAGCAAGCGAAATCGATACCCAATCCAAAAACCCGACGGATCGCCGCGCCGCAGCGGATCGGCGATTTGCATCATCGTCGAATCGCCGCCCGCCGAACCTTTGGTAGCGCCAGAGCTAAGCACCTTATGCCGACGTAGCGCCCCGTCCGGCGTCCGGCCGAAACAATCGGTAAACGTCCCGCCAACGTCGATCCAAAACTGCCAGCGCCGAGAATGTGTCGCAGTATTCATCCGCAAAAGTGTGGCTGACGAAGTGGCAAGGTTCAAGTGTCAAGCAAAGATCAATATTCAAGGTCCGACAAATCGATACGGCACGCGCCCATAGCCGACATCGCCCAACGAGTACAAAATAAAGTCGACCTCGTTTTCCCCAGTCACTAGCCACTAGCCCCTGCTCACATGCTCGCCATCATCGATTATCAAATGGGCAACCTCCGCAGCGTCCAAAAAGGATTCGAGCGCGTGGGCCATGCGGCCGAGATTACCAGCGATCCCGACGTACTCGCCAAAGCCGATAAGATCGTCCTGCCCGGCGTCGGTGCGTTTCAGGTGGCCATGGACGAACTGCGGCAGCGCGACCTGGTCGAACCGATTCGCGCAGCCGTCGACGCCGGCAAACCGTTCCTCGGCATCTGCCTCGGCTTGCAACTGCTGTTCGACGTCGGCCACGAAGACGGCCACCACGAAGGACTCGGCATTCTCCGCGGCGAGGTCGTACACTTCAAATTGCCGCACGAGTTCAAGGTGCCGCACATGGGCTGGAACACATTGGATATTCGTCGCCGTGCGCCAATCCTCGGCGACATGCCCCCGGAGACACACTGCTACTTCGTCCACTCCTACTACGTCGTGCCGACGGATGAAACCGTTATCGCCACGACCACCGACTACGGCGGTCCATTCTGCTCAACAATCTGGCGAGACAACCTGTTCGCCACGCAGTTTCACCCAGAAAAAAGCCAGGCACAAGGCCTAGAGATTCTCCGCCGCTTTGCCGAGTTGTAGCAAGCCGCAGGCCGGAGAGATTACGTGGCGATCCGTTCGCGTTCGGCAACGACGGCCGCCGAACGTTCGTTCGCAACTTCGACGCGCGGCTCCGCAGCGCCTGATGCTACCTGCCGCGTGGACTTGCGAAACCAGAGAATCGCCGCGACTGAAGTCAACGCGGCCGCAACGACGACCGGCAAACGATAGGCAAAAGAGTCGTCTCCGGTCTGCACCAATAGCCAGCTGGCCAAGCCATCGCTTTGCGACCATTGCTCGCCGAACTTCATGAGCGCGAAGAGCAAGGAGTTGTGAATTGCGTGAAATAGGATCGGGCACAATAGGCTGCCGGAACGAACCGCCGTGTAGCCAAGCAGTACGCCAAGAATTCCCGCCGCGATCGACTGTTGCACGATTAACGCGTGCGTGATCCCAAAGAACGCGCTCGACAAAATAATCGCACGCCAAGGATGTCCCATTTCTCGCAGTCCCGACAAGACGAACCCGCGATAGGCGAATTCCTCGCAAACTGCCGGCAAGATCGCCAGCACCAGCACCATCCAAACGAAGGGGATTTCGCCATATCGATCCACGACGAACTTCAATTTGACGGTATCGAGCGGATAGAGCCACGCGAGCAACTGCTGAAGCACGGTCGCCAGCGGGTGGATCGAAATGGCGAGCAAGATGACCGCCGGAATGGCTTGCCAGGCTGGAAAGTTCAGCAACAGCGTGCGCCGCGGGCTGCGAGTCAACACGCTCGTCATGATCAATGCCGGCGCGGCCACAAACGCGATCAGCGTGACCGCCTGCAGCACGATCAGCCCGTTCGTCGTTTCGGGAAGCGATATCGCTAAGCCCGTGAAAAACCGGATCATCAAAATCAACACGCCGCAAGCGATCGCCATCGCCGCCGTCGGCGTAGCGTGTCGATCGGCCCGCAAATGCCGCAGCCACAGCCCCAGGTCCAACCGCTCGCTCTCGCGAAACAGAACCGACTCGGAATTGAATTGATCGATCGCCCAGCGGATGGCGAAGAAGCAGCCGGTGAGCGTGACGCCAACGACCGGCGCGGCAAACGTAGCCGCAACCGCGTAGTTGCTCGTCAACAATTCGCGCAGCAGCAACATCAATCCCGTCACGGGAATCAACGACGTGCCCAACGTCAGCTCCATGCTCGGCTGCATCGGCAGAATCATCAACGGCATCGTCACCAGGATCAGCGGCATCAAATAATACTGGCCTTCCTTCGTGCTGCGGGCGAACGCGGCCAGCGCCACGGCCAACGCCCCGAACAACGCCGAAACGGGCGGCAGCGCCACGGCCAGCCAGAACACCGCCTCCGCCGGCGGCATGCCCAGATGCATCATTTCGCCAAGCTGCGGCAGGCTCGAAAGCACGATTGCGCCGGTCAGTCCCATGCTCGCCAGATTCAACACGGCGGTCGCCATGCTGAACGCCATCACCGTGAGCAGTTTGCCCACGACGATCTCGCTTCGCTGGGCCGGGCTACACAATAGCGTCTCTAGCGTGCCGCGCTCTTTCTCGCCCGCGCAAAGATCGACGGCCGGATAGAACGCCCCCGTTAGCGCCCAAATCATCAGCACGAACGGCAATATTTTCGCCCAAGTGGCGGCCTCGCGGCGGCCCGCTTCGGCCACGTCGTTCGATTGCAGTGAAAACGGGCGAGCGGCCGACTTGGGCACGTCGCTGTCGATCAAATTCTGCTCGCCGACCTTCGTCGTCCAACGGTAAATCACGCCTTCGATCCGCGACCGAGCGATCTGCGACGCTTCGCGGGCCGTGTTGTAGTAAATGACCGGATTCGGGATTCCGGCCTTCTTCTCTTCGGCGTCGGGCGATTTCTCACCGCCCTCCGCCCTCTCATCTTGCGACGACTCGCCCTGCCGCGGACGGTCTTCCGGCGGATTCGCAACGCGGTTCTTCAGTTCGTCGCGAAACGCCGTCAACTCGCCGGCGAATCCGGCCGGGAAATAGATCACTGCGTCGAATTTCTTATCGCGCATCCGCGTCCGGGCCGCGTCGGCCAACTCTTTCGCCGAAGGAGAACCGGCAACGTCCTGATCCGGCAGCAAATCGGCGGCATCCGCGAACGTCAATTTCACGAGCGAGGGATCGTCTTCGCTGGCAAACAGCGCCGGATCGAAATTCGCACCTTCGGTGTCGAACAATTGCGGCGACTCATCCCGCGCCGCAAGTTCCTCACCACCGACCACCAACACGCGCGTCGGATGCGCCTGAAAAAACTGCGACACCTGCATGAAGCTCATCCCCAAGAGCGGATAGAGCAGCATCGGCAGCACCGCGATCATGAATAGCGTGCGCCGGTCGCGAAGCTGGTCGCGAACCTCGCGGGCAAGAATCAGTTTGACGTTTCGCCAATTCATAATGCGAGGGCTGCGGGCCGGGCGTCGGCGTCGGGAATGTAGACCGCTACGGTCGCGCTCCCAACCTCGAACCTCAAACCTCCAGCCTCTCTTCTCCTGCGACGCGGTGTTCTATTTCGTGTTTTGAAATCAACTGAAAGAACAATTCCTCCAAGTCGTCTTCGTCGTGTTCGTCGCGCAACTCGCCCAGCGTGCCTTCGGCCAGGATGTGGCCGTGGAACATAATCGCCACGCGGTCGCACAACCGCTCCGCTTCTCGCATGATGTGCGTCGAGAACAGGATGCACTTCCCTTGTTCGCGAAGCTGGGCCACGATGCCCAACAACGCCCGAGCCACCAAAACGTCCAGCCCCGATGTCGCCTCGTCGAAGATCAGCACCGGCGGGTCGTGGACCAACGCCCGGGCGATCGACACTTTCTGCTTCATGCCAGTCGACATCTTCGCGCCGAGCAGGTCGCGAATCTCGTTCATTTGCAGCCGCTCGAACAGCCGCTCCATGCGGTCGCGAAGTTCGTCGCGCTCGATGCCGTTTAGCCGGCCGAAATACTCAACCATCTCCCAAGCCGTCATGCGGTCGTAGACCGCCGTGTTCGCCGAAACGAAGCCGATCTGCCGCCGAATGTCGCTGCTCTGCCGCACGACGTCGAAGCCGTTCACCGTCGCCGAACCCGAAGTCGGTTTCAGCAGGGTGCTCAGGATGCGCAAAGCCGTTGTCTTGCCCGCACCGTTAGGGCCGAGCAAGCCATAAATCTGGCCCTCCCAGGCGTCGAACGACAGTCCGTCGAGCGCAACGATCTGTCCCCGACGCAGGTCGGCGTAGGTCTTCGTAAGCTGCTCGACGTGAATCATAGAGAACGACCGATGGCGACCGGCGATGGTAGACGCGGCGGGCGGACAAATAACGCCGCGGATGGCGGCACAGACGGCAGCGCGAAAACGTCGCTACCGTCAGTCTATCAGTCTAAACGCCGCGGCCGCGCCTATCCTAGATGCGCCGCCGCAGCCGGATGCAAAAAGTCGGGCAATCGCTGCCGCTTGGGCGGACTCTGTCGATTGCAGTGGTCGCTACGTCCGCTCAACCCCCATACCCGCTATACCGCCGTACTCCGCGGGCAAACACCCATCGCGCGATCAATGCGAACGCAAGCACCCACGCCGCCTGCATCGCCAAGCCCACCACCAACTCCGTCCCCTCGATCTTGCCCAAGAAAACCGCCGCCGGGAAATACGCCAGATACTGTAGCGGCACCAACCGCACGATCGTGTCCAGCGGGGCGGGCAGCATGTCGATCGGAAACATGTGCCCCGACAGAAAGAAACTGAACAACATGTAAACGAACAGCAGCGAACTCACTTCCAAGAACCAAAACCCAATCAACCCCAGCGTCAACTCCATCAAGAAGCCAAGCAGAAACGCCATCGCCAGCGAAGCCACATAAGCGGCCAGCACTTCCGGTGCAGGCCAGCCGGGAAAGAATCCCCGGCAAAGATAAAACACCAGCGCGAATGGAGCCATCGCCACGCCGTAATACACCAGCTTGTGCGCCACGCGGCCGAGCAGCAGAAACTCGATCATGTCGACCGGCTGAATCAAGTATTTCTTTATCTCGCCGTCGCGAATCTGCCGCGCCACGCCCGACGCCAGCCCAGGCATGCTCGAAAACGCCCGGCTGATCATCGTCAGCAAGTAATACGCGACGAAATCTTCGTAACGATAACCGGCGATCCGCGGCGGCGAACCCGCGTCACCTTCCTGCACGGCGCCCTCCGCGCCGCCCCCTTGTTCGATCGCCGAAAAAATCGCGCCCCACAAAAATATCTGCGTCACGATCGGCAGAAACCGCATCAGCGTCCCCAGGGCAAAATCCCCGCGATACACCAACCGCTCCTCAACCGATACGCGAAGAATCGTCCACCAGGTAGCCAATCGTGCTTGCATCACGCAATCACCGCAAACTAAATAAACGCAAAAGAAAATATCCAACACGCGCGGCAAGACGCAACGAACCCGATCGACGCGCCAATGCCCAACGCCAGCATTCTACCAGCCAACGCCAACGCGCCGAAGGCACGATTCAGCCACCTCCAAACCAACGGCACCGTCGGCGTCGTCGGCACCGTAAAACTCGCGGCTTGTGCGTAACGCGTGACTTGGACGTGCCATCGGCGAATGCTATGCTAAAAGTGGCTCAACTACCGGAGCGTCCGTCATGTCCAGCGATGCCAACCACGAACTAGCACAGTTCAAGCAGTTTCTCGCCGAAACGCTGGCGGTCAGCCCGACGCCGCCATCGCCAGAGGAAGCGCTCGACATCTGGCGAGCGGCGCATCCAGCCGAGGCCGATTTCGACGATTCCGTCGCCGCCGTACGGCAGTCGCTCGATGACCTAGACGACGGCGAACGCGGCATCTCGCACGACGATTTCGACCGCGGTTTTCGCAGCCGACACGGACTGCCGCCGCGGTCATGACGTTTTCTGTTCGCGTTCTCCCCAAAGCGGCCGACGACGCGGAGCACATCTTTCGGCCGACGACGCGGAGCACATCTTTCGCTGGATCGCCGCACGTTCGCCAGCGGGTGCCGCACGATGGTACGAGGCGTTCGACGCCGCGGTCGCGTCGCTTCGAACGAACGCACTACACCACGGCTTCGCGCCCGAAAACTCGCGGCTCAACGCGGCCGTCCGCGAGACCTTCTTCAAGACGCGCCGCGGTCGAAAGTACCGTCTGGTTTTCACGGTCCGCGAAAGTGACGTATTCGTTCTCCGCGTGCGCGGCCCCGGTCAACCGCCGATTACAAAGCCGATGATCGGCGAATGACCGACCTTCGCGAATGCAATAGTGCGATTGGATTCCCGTCGCCACTGCCCATCGCTCCGCACTCCTCCTCCGTACGACGCATCCGAAACGTCTGGCTCGCTCACGCAAATTCATGCTCGTTGGTTTTTCAACGCAGAGTACGCGGAGGGCACGCCATGGTCGCAGAGAACGCACCTTCGGCTCACCTGCCAACGCACCGTGATGCCTCGCTAGCGTATTTCTCCGCGTCCTCTGCGAAACCTCTGCCACCTCTGCGTTAAAAAAGTACCAGCTCGCGATTCAAGCTCGCGATCCACTTGCCGCCAACGGCGACCCCAAAATCTCGACCTCCGCGGTCAAACAATCCGCCAAACCCAAAAAAACGCTTGCACACGTCGCCCCGACCGTGTAACAAGATAGGCAACCGTCTGCGTCGCACGCTCGCGTCGCCCCACCCCTCGCCGTCTCAAAAGGAGATTGTCATGCGGTTCTCGATTCTCTCTGGCCGCCGCGTGCTCGCCGTAGCACTCGCCGCCGCCGTCGTCGCCATGTCCTTCGCCGCGCCCACCCGCGCCGCTGACGAAGACTACTGGGGCCTCGAGCCCGGCAAAGTCGAACTGAAATCCGTCGGCCCGATGGCCTTCGGCCCCGAAGGCGTGCTGTTCGTTTCCGACACCACCGCCGCCACGATCTACGCCATCGGCACCGACGACACCAAAGGCGAACCGGCCAAGGTCAGCCTCAACATCGCCGACCTCAATGCCAAGCTGGCCGCGGCCCTCGAAGCCAAGCCCGACCAAATCCGCGTCGCCGACATGGTCGCCAATCCCGACAGCGGCAACGTCTACTTCGGCCTGACCGCCGGTACCGACAACAAGCCCGCCCTCGTCCGCCTCACCGCCGCCGGCAAGCTCGAACCGATCTCGCTGACCAACGTCAAGCACTCCAAAATCGCCTTCACCGACGCCCCCGAAAGCAAGGAAGGCCGCCGCGGCAATCCCCGCGACAGCAGCATCACCGATCTGGCCTATCTCGACGGCCGCTTGATTGTCTCCGGCCTCACGTCGGCCGAGTCCCCTGCCGCGGTTCGCGAAATGGACTTCCCCTTCACCGACAAGACGTTCGCCGTCAACTTCGAGTTCTATCACGCTGCCCACGGCCGCAGCGAAGACTACGCCCCGGCCCGCACCTTCGTCCCGTTCATCATCGACGGCAAGCCGGAACTCCTTGCCGGGTTCACCTGCACGCCGCTCGTCCGCTTCCCGCTCGACGGCGTCCGCAAAGGCGAAAAGATCACCGGCACCACGGTCGCCGAACTCGGCAACCGCAACCAGCCGCTCGACATGATCACCTACAAGAAGGCCGGCAAAGGCTACCTCCTCATGTCCAACAGCGCCCGCGGCGTGATGAAGATCCCCACCGAAGGCATCGAAAAGCAAGACGCCCTCAAAGAACCAGTTAAAGGCGGCGGCACCGCCGGCCAGAACTTCGAAACCATCAAAGACTGGCAAGGCGTCACCCAACTAGACAAGCTAAACGAAACCCACGCCATCGTCCTAATCAAAACCGGCGAAGCGGCCTTCGATCTCAAGACGATGGAGTTGCCGTAACGATCACAACGCCACGACGGCAACGAGAACTGGAACAACGGGCGGTAACGGTGGCTTGTCTACGGTTGCCGCCCGTTCCTCGTTGGCCTTATGTTTGTGCGTGCGGCGGTCAATACGCATCACCCTGGGACGCACCATGGAGATTTCCCGACACCGAGACTCGTTCTCGCCGGAGCAAATGCAGCTTTTTGTCGCCGGACTCAGCGGCCTCGCGACTGACGAAGTGCGTAAGGCAAAGACGCTATACATCCGCAATGCGATCGCGGAATACCGGGCGATGGAAGAAACCCTGCGAGCGTTCGGCTGCGCTCAGATCGTGTTTGCCTTAATTCCGGTTTTCTGGCCGATACTATATTTGCAGCGACGCACAATGAATGCTGGCCGTGAATTGATGAAACAACGCATTCGCAACGCGCTCGATGTATGGAAGGACGACCTCGCCGGAGAGTCCTTCGATTTTCCAATGTACTGACCGCGCTGGCACAGTGAAGTAGGCCAGGCACCCCTGCGCCTGACGGAATCGCCGTTGAACGCGCCCCACCCAATACGTTCCCCGACGCCTTAACGCGTTCTCGCGCCGCCGTCAGGCACAGGGGTGCCGGACCTACTCGGCTATTCATTCGCCGCACGGCCATTTCCTGCCGGTTTGACCGGATGAAGGACGATTGCGAACAACGACGAATTGGTGATCACGGCCATGCCACTATTCGGCGCGAAAGCCATGAATTCAAACTCTTCCTCTGCGTAAAGCGAAGAGGCTCCTGGGTTCACCGGCAATGCGCCCCTGCCTCCGCCAGCGAACTTCGCAAGGTCCGCTTCCCACTTTTCGTCAAGCAACCGTCCCACTTCGAGCACTTCCGCCAACTTAGCCTCGCTACAATCGACGATCGCGACCTCGCCGGGGCGTCCAACGGCGACAAGTTTGCCGTCCCGCGAAAACGATCCCAACGCCAGCATCTCGCAATGCTTGGCCGTTTTTCGCCGAATAACTACCTCCTCTTTCTTAAATTCCTCAAGTATCTTCCCGTCCGGGTCATTCGCTCGCCGGTTTGCACCCATAATCGTATCAACGAGTCTCTTGTGTCGCGTGACCAGAGGATGTTCCACGCCAGCCTTCAGCGGGCGCGCGTCAATCGTGCCGATCGGTTCGCCTGTTCCTACGTTCCAAAGCGCTACGTGGTCGGAACCGTCGTTGACGATCGTTGCGAGTACCCGCCCGTCAGGAGAAAACGCCAATCTACTTTCAATCTCAGCCGCCTTGCCGGGCAGCGTCAACTTCGCCTTGCGCGTCATCGACTTCACATCGACGAGCAACACGGAGTTCTCGCTTTCGATCGCCAGCAAGGAACCGTCCGCCGAATATGCCGCCTGCATTAGATACGGGTCTTTCTTCTCAGCCGGGACGACCAAGTCCTCCGACTTCGTCTTTGCAACCGAATCCCACGTGCGATATCGCGTGTCCTCGGCACTCTGTCGCTGCAAGAGCAGCGTACGTCCCGTAGGGTCCACGCCATGAACATAAAAGCCTTTCGCCTCACTCGCTGGCAGACGAACCTCTCTTAGAATGCTCCCATTCTTCAAACTCCATTGAACTACGCAGCAGGGCCGCTCGTCGAACGGCTCATCGCTAGAAAAGCTCGGCCACGCCGTAAGCCGTAGTCCGTCCTCGCTAACGGATAAGCTGCTCACGGCCATCTCCTTGTCTCTCGGCGCACGCAACCGGCCAAGAGAGGCCTTTCCCGATTGCAGATTAATCGCAAGAACCTTGCCTTCGCTGAAGCCCTCCAAACCGAGGTCAACGGCGAACAGCGTGCGAAAATCACGCGACACCCACACACCGTCAGACAGAAAACTACCAACTTGCGCCTGAATCTCCATTCCGTCGAACGCTCGAAAGCCAGCCGGCGGCGCGCAATGCCCTCGGGGGTGCGGCAGCATCAGCGCAACGATTACGGTTGCCGCGACTAACCGCGTAATTCGCTGTCCACAGTGTTCCAATTCACTCGACCTCCAGCCATTCATGATCCGCTACCTCGCATTGGTAATATCAACTGATCGGCCCAGTCGAGTAGTGTGGGTTGCGCCCGCCATCGCTTCGATTCTCGTTTCGCTCATAGCTCTCGTTTTGAAAAGAGCCGCCGTGACCATCGATCACAGTTAAACCGACGCAGTATCGTCGCGTACGCGTTGTACGCGGCAAACGACGCTCGAACATCAGCCTCGCGGCTTCTCTCCCGCCGGCCAAGAAAACTCGCTTCGCATTCACTTCCCCCAAAAAACCTCACAACGTTTCCTTGCCATCGCGACACACGACTTATTGAACAAACGCCAGGGGGGCCCCAGTACTTGCGTTCAATAATTCCTCCATTCGCCCCCAAGTTGGCCGCAAGCATCGCGCTCCGTCAACGACGCCGCGTCGCATTCCTCCAAGTTGTGCCGCGGTCTCCCGACCGCGGCACTCGGCCCGACCGAATAGTCTCACCGCACCCGCGTTTCAACCGCGTCCATATCGCTCAACCGATATCGCTCAACGGAAATCGCTCAATCGACAACGCATCCATCGAACCAGCCGAACCTACCAAATCCGCCGCCCGATTTCCACCGAAAATCAGGCCACCCGCGATGGCTTGTACCAAGTGTCGCCCGTGGCCGTCAGGTAGCGGCGGCCCTGCTTGAGGT